>NZ_JADEYP010000005.1 GCF_020295405.1 Sphingobacterium bovistauri | reverse complement strand
AAAGGAGGGGTATTGCCTCAAAAACAATCGAATTGGGATGCTAGAAAACCAAATAGCAAGTCCAAGTAGGTTAAATCTTTAACAAGGCCATTAAAAAGCAAACTTCCAGAAATCCTTTAAACAAAAATGACTGAGTAAGGTAAATCCTATACTCAGTCATTTCTTTAAGTCTCATTAAAAGTTGAGACTTTTTCAGTGCCCTCGGAAATTTCTAAGGGGATTTTTTATTTGTAGCAATACGACATTTCCTTTCGTTATATTTACATAAACTTAAAATTATGAATAAAATAATCTACATTCTCCTAATCATAATTACATTCTTAAGCTGTAGCAAAGATGATTCAGAATACGAAAACGAATATGAAAAAAGCTATAAAACATGGCAGCAATTCAGCAAGACTAACAACCAAACCTACTCTTATACAACTCAACTAACTTCATGGGTAGGAACTACTATACATACCAAAATTACCATAGAAAACAACCAAATCACAAAAAGAGAGTTTAAATACTTTCGAATAGGAAGTAAAACAATACCAGAAAGTGGCTGGACAAAACAGCTCGCAATAGAAGCTCTAAAAGAAATAGGCATCAAAGAAGATGAAATACAATCTTCATATGGTACAGAGGTTATTGATAAATTGCAATGGGTTGAAAATAAAGAGAACTTAGGTAATCACGGCAGTGAAAATGAACTGATGACCTTAGAACAGATTTATAATAAAACAAAAAATGAATGGATTGTTAAGCGTCCTAAATCAACAATTTATTTTGAAACAAAAAATAATGGCCTAATCTCGACAGCCGGATATGTGCCACAAGGATGTGTGGATGATTGTTTCAGAGGTATAAACATTATTAAAATAGAAAATCTAGAAGATTAATTTCTTCGAAATTTTCATTATTGTAGTAACAAAATCTAAAATTAGGCTTCAACCTTCAACATGAGGGTGCTATCATTTAATGCTAACCTAACATCAAACTCATCCAATTGAATTGAGAATTCTCCTTGCATTTGCTTAGCAATATCCGTCAACTCAATATTGAATGTTGATTCTTGAATGTAGTTAATTGCTGCGACCAATGTAAAGACTGCTAGCACAAAACGAATGATTCGACCAAAAGTTATAAAAAAGTTCATATTGATTAGATTTACAAGACAAATATAACCTATAACGCGCTAATATTGAAAATATTACAAATAAAAGTATAGTTACATTCAAATGTTAAAACAGTATAGTTTTATATATCACCTCTTGAAAATCATAACGAATCATTAGTTGATTACTAAACAAAAAAGCCATCGATAAATAATCAATGGCTCTCGTGAAAGTTTATACAGAACTAGTTTCCTACTTTAGTAATATTACCATTAATAATTTTAGCATTATTATTAGTAATCTTTCCGTATACAATGAGTTTAGAACTTGTATTTTTAAATTCTACTGAACTACTATTATTTAAATTCAAATCGCCGTATACAACTACTTCACCATCAATAATCAACTTCCCATTAATATGAAATGTAGTTTTTGTACCACTTTTACCCTGTGACACAGTTCCTATTATGTTTAATACACCATTACTATTCAAATGCAAATTTCCTTCTACCACACCTGCCCCATAAATGTTAGCTGTTGAATTTACATTTAAAGCCTTTGAAGCAGCCAATGTTCCATAAACTGTAAACTTTCCATTAGAATTAATATTTAAATCACTAGCAATAGAACCAATAGCTCCACACCAAATTAATTCATCATTGACATTCACGCCTTGGAAATTATATGTTCCAGAGTAATTTTTACTATCATTAGAATTAATATTTAACCAACTCTCGTTCTTGTTATATACTGGATAATTCCCACTACAAGTTATAGTTTTAGGGGTAAGATCTATCATTTTTAAAATTTTCAATCCACCTCTACCCGAAGCTACAAAAACATAATTTTCACGACTAATAACAAAATTACTTGAAGTCAATTCCAATCCATTAAAACTAGCGGTACCCAATAAATTAGCTGAGCCAACAGAGTTATCAAAATTATAAATTGAAATACCCGCAGCTCCATTTGCTGCAAATATCTTATCTCCATTCACTGATACAGAATTAGTAACAACATCTTCAAAGTTTATATTATTATCATTACCTACATATTGAGGTATAGCGTACTCAGCAATTAGACCTCCTGACATAATATTATATGTTGCAAATCCCTTTTTTCCTTGAGGAACAAAAACATAATTTTGATATACATCCAAGACTCTTTTTGATTCTGTGTTATTTTGTGCCACATTGATATCTTTCTCGAACGCTAATGCCTCATTATAAACCTTTAAAACACCTGTACCACTTAATGCCAGCACTTTTCCATTAACATTTCTTACAGACCTCAGATCTGCGATATCAATCATCAATTCAGCTTTTCCTGTTTGCTTATTCAGCTTCGCCAATACACCCTGGCTTCCGGAAACTACGTAATTTGAATTCGATGTTCCAGGATAAACATCGATGGCAGCCTGCCCATACAGACTCGTAAAATCATAATTTGATCCTAATAGTCCATTATTAAGAGTCATATACGAAGTCCAAGCAGATGTTGGTAGATCAGAGAAAAAGTCAACATCTGCTGCACCAGCGATTAATAACTTATTGCCGTCTATAGCCAATGCATTGACATCCACATTCGGAAGTTTTGCGCTCGATATTAGTTTCGGGTAATTGATTTCCGAAATATCGATTACATCTATCCCACCTAAATATTTATTTCCCTCAGTATTGTAACTAACATAGGCGTAATTACCCGATATAGCAACATGTGTAGATCTCAAAGTGCTCCCTTCATAGACTGGAGATAAAACTTCTGACACTAAGGCTAGAGCAAAATTTTTATCCGCAGAAGTTAAAACAACTGTTTCATCTTGTGATCCACTTTTGAATTTCGCACCGTTTGAAGATTTATTTTGAATATTTAAAAGGCCTACGTTTTCGTGGCTTACACGATTCCCCAAAATACTTTCATTATTCTCAATGATTACTTTATCAATGGAAATAGGATCTGCTTTATCACAACTAATAACAGTAAATGCAAGTGAGACACTTAATAAATAAAAAACTTTTTTCATAGATAATTTTATTTGGAAACTTGAAAGGCTCAAGTTTCAAACAAAAGTAGGTTAAAAAGTAGTTTCTAGAAAACTAAATAATATTGATTAACAACAAAAAATATTTAAAGTAGATAACGATCTACAGTATGTTTACTGAGTAAATAAAATTAACAGTAACGATTGAAAAATAAGCTTCCACTATACTAAAAAATACAATAAATTATATGATTATAATTTCAAAGCATTTGCAATTTGTCTTACAGTATTGTCGCCATTTCCCGCTTTCGCATCAATAAATTTACCATCCTTATCAATCAGAATATACCTTGGTATTCCGGGAATATTAAAGCTATCTCTAATAATTTTTGATTGCTCTTTATTAGCATACAAATTTATTCCAGGCAAACTGTTCTCTTTTAAATAATTCTTCCAATTCTCCATATTATCACTTACATTAATCAATAAAAAGACAACTTCAGCATTATCTTTAAACTTATCTATCAATTTCAACGTCTTGGGCATTGAGGCAAGACAAGGTACACACCAAGTTGCCCAAAAATCCATAAATACAACCTTACCTTTCAAAGAAGATAAAGACACTAACTTGCCATTTACATCTTGCAACTCAAAATCAGGAGCCTGTTTTCCAGGAGAAAAATTTAAATTTTGATTATAAATTTTCTCAATAATGGAGACATAATCTAAGTTCTTGCAACTATTTCTATAATCAGACAATAATGAATCTGCGAAATTAGAATCCTTTGCCATACCTTCTAAATAATCTCTCATTAACAAGGTTAGCTGCATATCCAAGACTTTATTTTTGAATAATTTCTTACGTGAATCAAATTTAGCTCTAGCTTTATACAATAACCTATCGCCATCATTCACCTCCTTCGGCACCTCTATTTTTTTATCTTGAAACTCATATAGATATCGATTAAGTGCTAAAATATAACTTGAATTATCATGCGCTTCTTGATCCCCTAAATTCAGAGTTTTCAAAAAATCAAAAAAATCCTCTGAAACGGGTTTGTTAAAATCTAATTGACGTGTGGTACGGTCATAACCAATTCGATCCATCCAGCGCGGATATATGTATTGATAGTTTATACTATTGGTAATATAGCTTTTAAACCCATTAGACAACTTCTGAATTCCATAATTTTGTAAAAATTCCTTATTCGCAAGTTCAAGACTATCAACAAACAGCTTAAATTCTAGCTCATCCTCAAATTGACTATATGCATTGGACTTTTCATAAAAACCCTCTAAAAACTCAGCTGCCAAATAATTATTATCGGCTGCATTTTTACCAGTAAACTTTATTGATTTATACAAATTATTAAAATCAGCTATGAAACTAATATCGGTGTTAGGCAGCAAATAAACATTAATTCTTTGCTCACCTATGTAAAGGTAAGCACGTGTTGCTTTTGAACAGTATATTTCTAGTTTTATATTACCATTTCTATCAGGTGTCACTCTTGTAGATGAAATTTCCTCATCCTCGATAGGATTATTATAATAAAAGACATATGCATCTAAATCCGCAGGAATATCTACTATTTAACCTGAAATAGTAATTTGAGCTATACAATTAAATGAAATAAAGGTGAAAATAATTAAATATAGATTTCTCATAATGAATTTCTATTAAAGTTAATCATTTTCATCCAGTTCAAATAATTCCTCAATAGATTTCTCTAAAATCTTCGCCAATTTTAAAGATAACACAGTAGAAGGAACATATTTAGCAGCTTCCAATGCATTAATAGTTTGACGACTGACCCCAACTTCATTAGCTAATTGTTCTTGAGAATAACCTTTCAATAAGCGGTTTATTTTAATGTTATTCTTCATGAGCTAACCTCCTATTCATTTTCCATATATTAATCCAGAATAATATAATATATGTTACAAACATAAATTGGATGTAAAGACATGAAAAGTTTAAGTAAGCTATATTATAAATGAATAAAGTTGTTATAAAGCTAAATACCACTATAACAATTATTGCCCAGCACCAACTATACAATCTTATACTATTTATCATCTCATCCTCTACTTTATTTCTAGAAAAGGCAATAAAACTTAATGAAACTAAAGAAATAAGCAATCTCAAAGTTAATCCAAAGTGAACCTTAGTAAAGCTAAACCAAACTTCACCATCCCCCAAGCTAGGATTATCATAAAAAACGAACATCGGTATTTCCATAAAAGAATGTTCAAATGTACTAGCTGTATTTTTATAATTACTTTCGTAATAGGTCAACCAAATTCCTATAACAAATAGTACTATTCCTATCCATCTAAAATAGCGCGGTAATAAAGGTATTTTTTTCATAATGATTTAAGTTTACTAAGCCAATGAAACAAATGTAAAACAAACCATACATTATGACAAATATTTTTTACAAAATGTAAAAAATATTTTACTATTTATAACCATACCATCTTAATATCCCCTTATCAAAGACAGTCCAAATACCAGAAGGAAGATTAGCTTTTTTGAGTGCTTCATTTGTCCATGTATTACAAGAATAGAACATACTATACGAACCCAACGCCTCATAAAATGCATCTGAATCGCCATATTGAGCAGTCGTTTCAATATAAATTGGTTTATTATCTCCCTTCGTTTCTAAACTCTCTAATACGTGATTAATCAATTGTTGATATTGCTCTTTATCGATTTCAATTTTATAACACAGCTTCCCCTCTTGCATTTGGTGGTGATAAGTCACATGCAAAGCAGTCTCTCCAATCCCTATCGCTGCTACTAAAGCTGTTTTAGCTGTTAAATCTTTCCATTCTGGTGTATTGAGGTAAAAGCCTTTGTCTCCCCAACCAATTCCTACCCAATTATATGTACTATCCTTACTTTTTATATCCGAAATTGGGAAAGTATCGCGCCAATCAACTAAATCCGATTTCACAGGAAAAACTACATCAGTATGCACATCATTGGATAGTAAATAAACCGTATACGATTTATCATTACTAAATTTTGCCTTAGCATCTGCTGGTATCCGAGATAATATAGCTTCTATAGCAAAATAAATTACCGCAAATAGAAGTATCGCTAAGATTGGGTACAGAATAAACATTTTAATATATTTCATAATTTAAAGTCATAAAAAAAGTGCAAAATAAAATTTTGCACTTCGTAAGTTATTATAAAACAAGAATATTTTAAAAAAGTTTTTCAGGATACGCTCCCTCTGAAATCAATTTTGAAATACTATCTTGCACGATTGGTTTATCTTCAGGGTACGTAACTCCAAACCATTTTGATGATGTTGGGATTACTTTAAAATCAGCCATCTCATGCTTTACCATATAATCAGGAATTGACGGAATAAAGAATTCAGCTTTTGGATTATCTGCATTTTCTTCCACAAACGAAGGAAATAAATTTAAACAAACATCAAACACCTTAGGAGTAAATCCCCAAAAATTCATGGAAACACGAGTTTTAGGATCTAAATCGTACTCTATATCATTTTCATTATAGACAATTTTATGATCAGTCCCTTCGCCCTTATAGTAAATATTAGTACGTTCCGTAACAGAATCCATATTACCAGCTGCACTTACCTCACATACACCACGAGAGACGTAACCGTAGTCTGACATCGTTTTCCCTACTTCAAATCCCATCAAAGACATGTGCGCATCAGAAACTTCTGAAGTCAAAAATTTGGCCATCTTCTCAAAAGAATCAGTACCATAAAAGTCATCTGCGTTAATTACACAAAACGGCTCATTAACTTTGTCTTTAGCACTCATTACAGCGTGCGCAGTACCCCAAGGTTTTGAACGCTCAATCACACGATCCACACCAAATTTTGTTAAATCAAAATCCTGAAAAGCATAATCAACTTCAATTTTACCAGCAAGCTTTTCATCAAACTTTGAACGCATCACATCTTCAAACTCCTTACGAATGATAAATACGACCTTTCCGAAGCCTGCTTTGATAGCGTCGTAAATAGAATAATCAATAATCGTTTCGCCATGTGGACCAAATCCGTCCACTTGTTTTAAAGAGCCATATCGACTTGCCATTCCAGCCGCTAGCACTAACAAAGTTGGTTTTCCCATATTGTATTGGTAATATAATTAATTTCGGCAAATATACTATTTCTTTTTAAAGAAAGCATTCAACAATCCTGTTGCCAGCTTACCTAATAATTTCACACCCTCACGCGCCAAAGTACGACTAGCTTGAGTCTGTGCCGCTTCAAGTGGAGACTGTCGACGAGAACCCGTCGCCCGTGACTTTTGAGCCTGTTTATCGGCTTCTACTTGTGCTTTCTCTCTTTCTTCCGCAAGCTGATTCTGCTGCTCTTTCTCCTCCAGCATTTCGGCTGCAGTACGACGCTCTACACGTTCTTGATATTTTGAATAAAAATCCGATTGCTTTGTAATTTGTTCATACACCTCCGCAGAACAAGGGCCCATTACAGCACGGGCAGGCACAAGATGTGTAGCTACGACCTCAGTTGGAATACCCTTATCATTCAAAACAGTTACTAAAGCTTGCCCAGTACCCAAAGAAGTTAACACCTTATCGATTTCATAGAATTCAGAGGTAGGATACGTTTTGACAGTTTTGCGCAAATTCTCTGCGTCATTTGGAGTAAATGCACGCAGTGCATGCTGTACTCTATTACCCAATTGACTTAATACACTTTCTGAAACATCAGTAGCAGCTTGTGTACAGAAAAATACGCCAATCCCCTTCGAACGTATCAATCTAATAATTTGTTCAATTTGTGATAAAAAAGCTTTTGAAGCTCCGTTAAACAATAAGTGCGCTTCATCTAAAAAGAAAACTAACTTTGGTTTATCTAAATCGCCCACCTCAGGTAATTTTTTAAACAATTGAGCCAGTAAACTTAATAGAAAAGTCGAATATAATAGAGGTTGGTCCTGTATATCTGAAATATTAAGCAATGTAATTACTCCTTTGCCATCAACTCTACCAAACAAATCTTGGATATCAAATTCTTTCTCTCCAAAAATGTGTGAGACACCTTGCTGTTCAATTGCCACGATTTTCCGTAGGATAGCGCCTGAACTTGCGCTACTTATTTTGCCATAATCATCCTTTATCTCTTCTGCCCCTACTCCTTCTGACAAATAAGATAACAATCTTTTCAGATCGTCAAAGTCCACCAATGGCAAACCATTATCTTGTGCATATTTGAAAATAACACTTAACACGCCTGATTGCGTATCATTCAGATCCAATATCCGAGACAACATCACCGGTCCAAAATCTTCAACAGTCAGTCGCATAGAAGCTCCCAACTTACCTGTCAAAGAAAATATTTCAATAGGGAAACTTGAGGGCTCGAAAGGAATACCTACAGCATTTCCTCTCTCAATCAATGCATCATTCGTTTTTCCTACTTCAGCCAATCCCGACAAATCCCCCTTTACATCAAGCATAAAAACAGGAACTCCTCTATCCGATAATTGCTCTGCGATTAATTGTAATGTTCGCGTCTTTCCAGTACCTGTAGCTCCCGCTATAAGTCCATGACGATTCATCATCTTCAGCGCAATATTTACTTTAGCATCAGTAACAACTTCTCCATTCAATATTCCAGATCCCAATTGGATAAAATCTCCCTTTGGATTGTAAGAAGTTATTATTTTTTCAATAAATTCTTGTTTCATACACTAATAAATAAGATTTTCTAATTTAGAAAAAAATAGACAAATTCCTATAATTGAAATATTTATGTTTAAACATTTGTTAGAATTAAATTACAAAAATGTTAAATAATTAAAATTTTATCTTGTTTTTGTCACATTTTCACAACAAAATTCTATTTTTTCTTGTTTTTTTGCTTTCAAACTTTACTTTTGTAATGTAATGAAAAGTAGATACGCAACGTTTAGTAATAAAACCAAAAGAATAATAGCTGCAAAGCTTTGTTTTTTTGTCTTCTTCACGAAGATGCTAATCTCTACTACCCCAATGTTTGTAAACGTATTAGATCAAGGTACAGTTTTACAAGTTGTAATGCAATTAGAAATCGAGTTAGGAACGAAAACTTCAAATTCGAATAATGAAGATTTGCATGAACATGGAATTAAAATATTCAAGCCTGATACTATTGATTTAAGTTTTAACCCCACTATTGAGAATAGTGGTAAGCAACTTAATTATATGCGCAACGAGAAATCAATATGCAGCTTCCATCCTAGAGTACCCACTCCCCCTCCTAATTATTGTTAATTTACTTTAACTTTTTAGCTTTTGTTTACTACACTCTATGTGATTTTTAAGATTTAATCTTTTAAAAGCAGTATTCTTTGGCTTATTATTTTAACAAAAACTTTAACAATTTTTTTAACAAAAACTATGTTAGGAACACGTGTGTCCGCTTTTCTAAAATTATCGAAAAGGGATCTAAAATATGACTTTCCAGCATCAATAGTAGTATTCCTTGTCGCTTTACCTTTATGTTTAGGTATTGCAATGGCTTCCGGAGCTCCTCTATTTGCTGGTGTATTAACTGGTGTTATTGGAGGTATAATCGTAGCCTCTTTATCAGGATCACCACTTAGCGTAAGTGGACCAGCAGCTGGATTAACCACAATTGTAGCTGCCTCTATTATGAAACTTGGTGCTTACGAAACATTTTTATTGGCCGTAGTATTAGCTGGTGTTATGCAATTGATTTTGGGCTTTATAAAAGCTGGAATGATTGGTAACTATTTCCCATCATCTGTTATCATCGGGATGCTTGCTGCCATTGGTATTACTATTATTTTGAAACAATTACCAATTGCCTTTGGTATGACAGAAGCACACGCTTTTGAATTAGATAATGGCGGAGGGATTGCTGCTTTTACAGACACCATACTCAACTCTGTAAATTGGGGAGCTACAATTATTTGTTTTTTGTCCTTGGCTATACTTATTTTTTGGCCATCGATAAAAGGATTAAATAAAATCCCTGCTCCACTAGTTGTCGTACTATTAGGAGTTGGATTAGGTTTTGCTTTCCAGCAGACAGCATTTTCTTTGGGAACAGTATCACATTACGTTTCCATTCCTGTTGTTTCTTCCTTTAATGAATTTTTAGGCTTATTTATTTTCCCTGATTTTACCCAAATTGGCAACAAAGAAGTTTGGATAGTCGCAGCGACTATAGCTATTGTAGCGAGTTTAGAAACATTACTTAGCATTGAAGCTGTTGACAAAATTGACCCTTTCAAGCGTAATTCTCCTACAAATCGTGAATTATTAGCACAGGGTATAGGTAATATGTCATCAGGACTTTTGGGAGGATTACCTCTTACATCAGTGATTGTGCGCTCATCTGCTAATGCTAATTCAGGAGGTCGTACGCGTCAAGCAGCAATTTTACATGGAATCTGGTTATTGGTGGCATTATTGGCCATTCCGGCATTGATTAATTATATTCCTTTAGCATGTTTAGCTGCGATTCTATTACATACAGGATTTAAATTAGCTAAACCATCTCTTTTCAAACAAATGTTTACAAAGGGTTTGGATCAATTCATTCCATTTACAATCACTGTCGTAGCTATTGTATTCACTGACTTATTAATGGGAGTTGGAATTGGTATCGTTGTAGCAACATTCTATATATTGAAAGCAAATATGCAAAATGCATATAAATTCAAGATTGAAGAAGTTGAGAGCAAAAATACAGCTATATTGACATTAGCTGAAGAAGTATCATTCTTGAATAAAGCACCAATACAACAAAAATTGCATAACCTACCACGCTCTGTAGACAAGGTTATTATCAATGGAAAGAACAGTAAGTTTATTGACAAAGATGTATTAGAAGTGTTAAAAGATTTCGAACAAAATGCAATGAGCAAAGGTTTAGAAATTGAGTTGCAAGACGTGACATACAAACGCAAAACTGTTCGATCAAAAAGTTCTAAACTTCAAAAAACAGTTTAAAACACACAATTAATTATTAATACAAAACAAATTAAAAACAAAGAATAATGAAGGCACATACTTTAGAAACACAAGCGACAATTACTCCAGAAAAAGCTTTTGAAATATTAAAAGAAGGTAACGATAGATTCGTTCAAAACCTAAAAGCTAATAGGGATTTATTATCGCAAGTAAATGATACTAGAGAAGGACAATGGCCATTTGCTGTAATTTTAAGTTGTATAGATAGTCGCACTTCTGCAGAATTGATATTTGATCAAGGGTTAGGCGATATTTTTAGTATACGTATCGCTGGAAATTTTGTAAACCAAGATATTTTGGGTTCTATGGAATTTGGTTGTAATGTCGCTGGATCTAAATTAGTTGTTGTTTTAGGTCATTCAAAATGTGGTGCATTAAAAGGTGGCTTAGATGCTGCTGCAATACAACAGACTGAGATGAATAATCTTAGTCATTTAGTTGGTCATTTCAACCCAATCATTGAAGAAATCCTTGTCGAAGGAGAAGTTCGTTCTTCAAAAAATGAGGATTTATTAGAAAGATTAAACGTACAAAATGTAAAACAAACTATCGAAGATATCCGCACTCAAAGTAACACATTGAACCAACTGGAAAAAGATGGTAAAATAAAAATTGTAGGCGCAAACTATAATGTAGAAACTGGTGTTGTAAGCTGGTTATAATTCTGAATATCTCTCGTCAATTGTGAATGGATTATTGTCCTGCGCTAAAAATGACGTGAAAAATAAATGTATCATAAAGCAGTAGTTATTAAACTCACTACTGCTTTATTTTTTTAAATATATCTTCTGTATATACCGTAAATATGAAATTTAGAAAACACCAAATTTTCATATCCGAAATTATATACAAGATATTAATAATAAATACTGTAATTTGTATATCCAATCATAGATTATTATAATATAACTATTAATAATGGGAAATAAAGAGTTAGAATTAGGATTTGAGAAAATATTAAAGGGGAATAAAGAATGGGTTGATTTCGTAAGCAAAGACGAATCAGGCAAATTTCAACAATTAGCAAAAGGACAAAGTCCTGAAGTACTTTGGATTGGATGTGCTGATAGCCGTGTACCGGCAAATGAAATCACAGGTAAAAAACCAGGCGAGGTATTTGTACACCGCAATATCGCAAATATGGTGATTCACTCGGATATGAGTATGTTGTCTGTATTAGATTACGCAGTTAATGTACTGAAAGTAAAGCACGTAATCATTGCAGGTCACTACGGATGTGGTGGTGTAGCTGCATCATTGAGCCGTCAACAATTTGGAGTTATTGACAACTGGTTGTGTCATATCAAAGACGTTTACCGTCTACATGCTACAGAAATTGATGCTATCGAAAATCATGATGACAAAGTTGACCGTTTAATCGAGTTGAATGTTCAAGAGCAAGTTTTCAATCTATGTACAACTTCAATTATTCAAAATGCATGGAAAAATCGTGATGACTTGGCAGTGCATGGTATGGTAATCAATATTGGAACTGGAGAATTAAACGACTTAGGTTGTACATTCACAAGTAATGAAGATTTGGGTGAAGTATTCGCTTATAAATAGGATCTAAATAACATTATATATTCTACCTATATTTACAACAAAGACTGCTCGTCAATATTATTTGACGAGCAGTCTTTGTTTATTTAATATTGATGTCTAATGTAGGTGCAGAGTTCCTTTAGACTATACCAACAAAATTACTTGTAAAGAGACATCCCAATAAACTCTTCTAGAGTAAACACAACATCTCCGCATTTCCTACATACTACTTCCTAAGAATTTTATTTTAGAAAATTTATTATAAATAAGTTATCAAACGGATACATCTAGTTGAAAGTTCTAAAATTGATGGCCAATATGGTACTCCAAGCCTGAAACCATAAAATGGTAAATATTTTACTAAATCGACAATATGACCATAAAAAGCTCTGTATCTGGCACTGAACAAAAAAAAATCAAATAGGTTAACTAATAACTCTATAAGAAATATAAAAACAACAAGTAGTTGAAAAGCTACTTAATTAGAAATTAATTGGTCAAATTAATTAAATCAAATTTCTCAACAGCGTAATTTTGTCAAACATATAGAAACATAAATAAATGTAGCTATAGAAAACAAACCTACGGAGAAATGAAAAACAATATGATTACTCAACACAAATTGCAACAAATAAATTCTATCCAACAAAAATACTTTGCCCCAAAAATTGAATTCGTTTTATTTGAATTAGAGGATGGTATAGCAACTGCATCAACACAAATTCAAATAGGCGGCACGAATGGAACACCTCAAGTTACCGATTGGGAAGAAGTTAAAGATCAACAATTTTGGGATTTTTAAATTACGACACTTAATTTCAACATTCAATACAAAAGAATTTTTATACAATTAGACATCTGAATCATTAAATAATATTAACATCAAAAAACAATAATATCTCTAAAAATAAATATTGCAACAATACCATAAACCTCTTGAATTCAGTAAATTAATAAATTCACAAAAAAAACACTCCTCAAAACTTAAAATTTCTCAATGACATAATATCGTCATCTACTTTTCAAGAAACCAATTTACCTTTAAAATACACCTATCTAACACAAAATTTAAATAAATAGCGATCCCTCGTCCTTAATTTTAAATTTAAATCAAAGTAGGGAACAAAGAAATTTCGCAATCTTATATACAACGAAAAACCTAAGACTATAGATAAGCTACAAAAAAGAGCAACATTAGTAATTATCCAATAAGATGAAATATTGTTTAAAAAAAAATAAAAATATTTTTATTTTTTTTCTTAAATTGTAATCAAACCATATGAAAAAACTAAATTATTAATTTACACTATACAAGACAGTATACAATCACTAAAATTAGAAAGATTGTTTACTCACAGAAACCCGTTAGTCGATTGAATTAACTTTCGATATCTGTAAAAAAAACATGGAAAAACAGCAACATCTAATCTCCTAATATAGACGTTTCGGAATACAACAAATCAACAGTTAGGAGGCTAAAAAACAAACATTTCTGGGATTTTTAAAATGAATAGTTATGGCCTACATCTATCAAAACAAAAAACAATATTATTATATTATATCCTGCATAATACTCACAATACTAGTTTACTCGTGCAAAAAACATAATGAGAACACATCGTCACAAAACACGAAATTAGTATTTGAAATTCGTGGAATTGAGGAGTCAAGTTCTATCGAACCTATAGCAAACAGCAAGTTTGCTAAAAATCAAATGGAGACTTCAACAACAAATAACCATTTATCCACTAACAAATTTCCTAAAATTGATAATCCCGCAGGGTTTACTATTGACACATACACAATACAGACTCTGACTGAAGCTACAAAAAATCTGACCAATGGAGTTAAATCATTAAAAAACATTTCTCCCTTAGCTGCTTCTACACCAATGACTACCGGCAGAACATATAGAATACTTATATATAAAAATAATTCTCCTGAATTATGGCAAACAATACATGCTACAGTGGGCCAACCCGTAAATATAGATGTCTCAAAAGGTGATACATATAAATGGTTTGCCTATTCTTATAATAATACAGAAACCCTACCAATACCTTCTGATACTCAAAATCCGACAGTCCCTGCCCCTGTAGACAAAGACTTATTGTATGCTAGTGACCAACTTGTCATTCCAATGACCCCTCCTGGGCAAAACAACATATATAACATTAATATAACCTTTAATCATAAAATGGCGCAAATTAAGGTTAAAATTGATGGGACCCTATTGGCAAAGTACGCTACGATTAATGGCTTAAAAGCAACTTTTTCCCAAAACAATTATATCAAAAGCGGAACATTTGATATAAAGAATAACAGCATGGGAAATTACACAACTGTTCCTACTACGGAAATATTAAATACAGCATCCAATCCTACCAATATATGGGAAGCTACATACTATACTGCAGACGCTTCGTCTTTAACTTCATATAATGTAAAAATCACACATTTACCAGTAACATTTAAAGCCGTTGCTCCTTCTATAGCGGATGTTAACTTGGCTACATTTACTAATTCAATTACCCCTCTAGCTAATATAGAACGGACATTTACTTTCACTAATCCCCAATCTGGTCAAATTCTATTAGCAGAATTTGTTTTATCATATACCTTTCCTAGCAGACGTATTTTACATGTATCATGCGATTGCATTTATGGATATTCCATGGAAAGAGGCGGTGGATGGGCGGTAATAAATGATACAAGAAATTTTGGCAATCTACCAGAAAGCTTAGTTCGCATGCAGCCCTATGCAACGGGACAAGGTGTTTGGAAAGGAGGAAACGCTACGAACGCTGGAACAGCTAATGCCGCAAATTCTAATTACTTAACAACAAGGGCTAGTGTTGTAAATCAACAGGAAATCATAGATAGACTTCAATCAACTAATATCAATATCCAACCTGATATCGTTGTATTCGGGCATGACATGTATTACATGCTAACAGCCCTAAATAACGCCTTAGTAGAATACGTTAATAAAGGAGGAGTCTTCATTATGATGAATGAATTGAATGCTATATATCCTAAAGAATTTCTATATAAATTATTTGGAGTTTCTGAATCAAGTATAACCATGACATCATTAGGCGGACCAGGCGCCATGTATAAAATTTTAAACGTAGATGATCCTGTAACTAATGGACCATTCGGGGATGTCCGTGGTAAACATTGGGGTGAAGACGCAAGTGTGACTGTAGGAGTTAATGGGCTACCTGCAAATGATATCATAGTATATTCGTACGGTCTTCCTGTAAATCATAACGTAACCGGATATACCGCATGGGCTACAATACCTTCAATGTTTAGACATAAAACCAAAAACTTCTTTTACCTAGGAGATGGAGGACTGACTTCATTTCTAGATAACACTAACACGTCCTATACCACAGTACCATTTAAATATGATCCTGCTACTAGAAGACCATTACCAAAACCATATGGCTATGCTTGGATAAATACGCCAGATGGAGTAGATTACCCCTTAGGAAGCCAAAGTGCATACAATGGTCATATAGCAGGAAATATAATGCTTTGGTCCGCAGAACTAGCTGAGTTCAAAGGTATTAAACCCTGGAGATATGATCGAACAAAATAATATAAATACAAAAAGCTCTTCTAATCCGAAGAGCTTTGTTTTTTCCAAACCTTTTCGGACCAGCGTCCTACTAACCAAAATGAAACAGCTAAAATCAAGAAGAAAATGGTTCTATTAATATTATCCCATAAGTATTCAACAAATCGTGTATATAAGTTAATTAAGAAAAATACAAAACCAATATCACGAATCACATTATCCTTCCTCTTCAATCCATAAATAGCTAAGCCTAATGATAGAGCAATAGCTATTAAACCCCAATAAAATATTTCAATCTGACGAATCCGACTCCACGCCTCAAAGTCACTATAGTTACCAAATATCGAAAGTATCCACAACGCAATCATTGTATAGAGCAACCCAATAATCACACTTGTTGATTTAAAAGATTTCAATGGAGAAAATTTAGGCTGAACAAATACAGCACAGGCTGTAAGGATGATTCCAAAAATAGTAAACCGCAAAGGGTAATTCATACCCCAAAACTTCCACCCCCACTCACTATGGTACGCAGTCTCTGTAGCAAACCATATACCTAATGCTATTAAAGTAAACACCCAAATAAGTTTAGATTGCAACTTGATGGACAACACACCATATATTAGTATTGAGATAAAGAATAGAATCGTAAAAAAATGATTATCTCTATCCAATATTTGCCCTAAAAAACCTATACAAGCAGCTGTAGAAAATGCTCCTGCCAACATCAATGTTTCATTAGAGAACGTCTTTTCAGGATATAATTTCTTATTCCGGAAGCCTAAATAATAGAACACTGCAGCCAAACCAGCAAAGAAAATACAATAAACTATATTAGGAGCATCATAAAACTGCTGTACAAACTTCTCTAATGTATTGTCAGAAAAAAGAGATACCACAGAAAAAATTAATGATGCTAAAGCCACCCAAAATGCATAACGAGCTAATACTCGCCACTCAAAGCTGCGCTCATCAATTGTAGACCGTAATTCTTCTACTGTTGATTCATCCAATTGCCCTGAAGCTTTCCAAAAGGCTAATGCCTCCTCAACAGTCTCCTTATCTTGACGACTTAAATCTAATTTTTTCAAAAGGAACTTTTTTACCCAAATTACAAAAATTATTCTATCATCTAAATATAATATTAACTAATAACAACTTACACATCAGTATAAAGTCCGATCAATAATGAGTAACTTTGCAAGTTCGAAAATTTTTAGCTCAATATGTCAAAATCAAAAGCAGTCGATTTAGGAGACCAAAGTGAAGTAGAAGTATATGGCGCACGTGTCCATAATTTGAAAAACATTGATGTTTCCTTTCCAAGAAATGAATTGGTCGTTATTACTGGACTTAGTGGATCCGGCAAATCATCATTGGCTTTTGACACGATATATGCCGAAGGGCAAAGACGGTATATGGAGACTTTTTCAGCCTATAGTCGTCAGTTTTTAGGCGGTTTGGAACGTCCTGATGTAGACAAAATTTCAGGATTGAGTCCGGTTATATCTATTGAGCAAAAAACTACAAATAAAAATCCACGATCGACTGTAGGTACTATCACCGAAATTTACGACTTTCTACGACTGCTCTATGCTCGAGCTAGTGAGGCATTTTCTTATGCGACAGGTAAAAAAATGCAACGCATGTCCGAAGAGCAAATTGTAGAACGCATTCTGACAGACTTTAAAAGCGAAGGTATTAATATTTTAGCACCTGTAGTAAAAGGCCGTAAAGGACATTACCGCGAATTGTTTGAACAAATTCGTAAGCAAGGATATGCCAAAGTACGTGTTGATGGAGAAATCATGGACTTAGTTCCTAAAATGCAGGTTGACCGCTACAAAATTCATGACATTGAAATTGTTATTGACAGAGTTAGTGCAAATGAAGGCGACAAAAAACGTTTGTACACTTCGGTATTGCAAGCGATGAAAGCAGCAAAAGGAATTATTAAAATTGTTAACCGTGATAATACGAAAGAGCAATTTTTCAGTAGATATTTAATGGACGCGGAGTCGGGAATTTCATACGATGAACCGCAACCTAATACTTTTTCATTCAACTCACCTTATGGCGCTTGTCCTAAGTGTGATGGCTTGGGCTATGTTTTTGAAATAGATAAAGACATTGTTATTCCCGACAAAAAATTGAGCATTCAAAAAGGTGGTATTGTCCCATTAGGCTCACTAAAAGAGAGTTGGAATAGTGCAATTCTGAAAGCTGTAGCTAAAAAGTTTGAAATTTCACTTACAAATCCAATAGACAAACTGACTGAAGAACAAATTGATTTGATGCTTTTTGGAGCTGAAGAACCTGTTCCTCTTACCGTTTCTTATGGATCATACGGATCAAGAGAATATAAAGTTAGCTTTTCAGGAATTTTCAAGATGCTAGAAGAACAAAGCGGAAAATATTCAGATGATGCTCCTGCTTTGGATGAATTTCGCACACAAGTAATTTGTCCCAAATGTCATGGTAATAAACTAAGAAAGGAATCTTTACATTTCAAAATTGCTGACAAAAATATCGCAGAGCTAGCGGCTATGGATATTTCGGTGTTGGCAAATTGGCTTGAAAATATCGAGGATAAAATGGATGATCGTCAAAAAACAATTGCTGTTGAAATCCTTAAAGAAATAAAGACACGTCTTGGCTTTTTGTTAGATGTAGGATTAAATTACCTTACCCTTAATCGTTCTTCCAAGACATTATCTGGCGGCGAAGCACAACGTATTCGGTTGGCAACACAAATAGGTTCACAATTGGTCAATGTATTGTACATCCTCGATGAACCAAGCATTGGTTTACACCAACGCGATAATGAACGCCTTATCAAATCATTAAAAAACCTACGTGATATTGGAAACTCGGTTCTTGTAGTAGAACATGATAAAGATATGATTCTCAATGCTGATTATGTAATTGACATGGGACCTGCAGCAGGAATCAACGGAGGTGAAATTGTTGCACAAGGTTTGCCAAAACAAATTTTAAAATCAAATTCACTTACAGCAGCATATTTGAATGGTAAAAAAGAAATTACTGTTCCACTAGAAAGAAGACAAGGTAATGGAAATGTACTTTCTCTAAAAGGAGCCACAGGGAATAATCTTAAAAATGTATCCGTTGATTTTCCATTAGGAAAATTGATTCTAGTAACTGGAGTTTCAGGATCAGGCAAATCCAGTTTAATAACAGGAACACTCTACCCTATTCTGAACAAATACTTTTTCCGAGCAAAGGCAACTCCAATGCCGCATAAAAGTATTGAAGGACTAAATCATATTGACAAAGTCATAGAGATTGATCAAAGTCCAATTGGAAGAACACCAAGATCAAATCCATCAACATACACAGGTGTCTTCTCTGATATCCGTACGCTTTATGTTCAGTTGCCAGAAGCAAAAATTCGAGGCTACAAACCAGGGCAGTTCTCTTTCAATGTAAAAGGTGGCCGTTGTGAGACTTGTCAGGGAGCCGGAATGAAACTTATTGAAATGAATTTCTTGCCTGACGTGCAAGTTCCTTGTGAATCGTGCCATGGCAAACGCTACACACGTGAAACTTTGGAAGTTCGCTATAAAGGAAAATCTATTTCGGATGTATTAGATATGAGCATCAATGAAGCTGTAGATTTCTTTGAACATATCCCTTCCATATACCGCAAAATTAAGACACTGCAAGATGTCGGGTTAGGCTATTTGACTTTAGGACAATCTTCGACGACTTTATCTGGCGGTGAAGCACAACGTGTCAAACTTGCTACTGAACTTTCGAAAAAAGATACAGGAAATACATTCTATATTCTAGACGAACCAACCACAGGATTACATTTTGAAGATGTAAATGTATTATTGGGAGTTATAAATCGCTTAGTCGATAGAGGTAATACAGTATTGATTATCGAACACAACTTAGACGTTATTAAAACAGCGGATTGGATTATAGACATGGGGCCTGAAGGAGGTCGCGAAGGAGGTCAATTATTATTCTCAGGAATTCCAGAAGACTTACTTAAAGTCAAAAATTCAGAAACTGCTCGATTCTTGAAAGAAGAAATGAAATAGAACAAAAAGTCCTCCATTTCAATTATAAATGGAGGACTTTTTGTTAAATCATACTCTCGAAAATTGAGCATAGAGCTTCCAGAAGTACTGTCTATTTTCTTGCGTAAAAGTTTCTTCCTTCCAATCATTCAATTTCAATTTTATTTCCTTATCCTCGACACTATATGATCCAAAAAATAAATCATTTTGATTTAAATAAAAACCAATTTTAGTATCTAAAGTGTGTAGAATATCTATTTCAACATGCTCAAAAAATAATACCGAACCTTCTACATAAGGAAAATCAACTAGATGTGGAATCAGATTCGTCACTTCTACAGCCAACATTTTATGCTTAGTATATATGGGAAAATAGATATTTGGCAACTCTTTAATATCAACTTTATCTGAATTCTGTAAATATTCTCGATTTAATAAGGGTAATTCAGTTAGATTTTTTGAATCCAATTTAATAGACGTTTGATCAAAATGATCTTCAAAATTTAAAATCTCATTAACAGTAAGCTGATTTTCCAACAACTCGGCAACCGGAATGCTAAAATATTTTGCAATATGCAAAACAACCGCAATTTTCGGTTCAGCTCTAAATTCCTCATAAGAGGAAATATTACCCCTAGTCAAGTTAAACATATCTGCAAAAGCTTGCTGACTTAACCCTTTCACCTTTCTTAGCTTCTTAATATTATTCCCAATTTGACTCATTTCAAAAAAAATGTAAAATTATTTTGCAAAAATATTTTGCATTCAGTATCTTTATGCTAACAATATAAGCAAATATAAAAAATAATTAGCCAATGAACTTCAAAACTGTTGAAAAATTTATTCTGGATTTGGACTATACCATCATCAGTAAGAATGAAAAAGAAGGTTTTTTTCTTATCGAAAACAATTTTGATGGCATTAAGAATCTGATTATAGGCGTGACACCACCTATTATAATTTTCGAACAGCATCTTTTTTCTTTACACGTGGACAACATCCATCTTTTCAAATCACTATTAATTAAAAATAGAGATATTATTCATGGTGCGTTTGCACTGACTGAAGATGGTAAGCGTGTAATTTTCAGATACACTTTGCAATTGCATAATCTGGATCAAAATGAATTTGATGCGGCAATTAATTCCCTTTCACTTTTACTAAGTGAATATCATGAACAACTAATACAATTTTCAAAACAATAAAGAACGTGTGATGAATATTTTCAAAAGACTTTTAAAAATCGGACAGGCAGAGATTCATGCTTTAGTCGATAAAATGGAAAATCCCATTCGTTTGATTGAAAACGGAATCGAGGAAATGAAACAACAATTATCTGAACTGACAGAAGCTTATATCTTGAATCGGGCGCAAATCATTAGAAATGAGAATTTAGCTAAGAACAAACTTAATGATGCAGAAAGCTATGAAGCAAAAGCTGTTTTATTATTGCAAAAAGCACAAAAGCAAGAAATAGAATCTTCCAAAGCTGATCATCTAGCATTAGAAGCACTTAATATCAAAAAGAAATTGACACAAGAAGCTACAGAAGTCACAAACGAAAATTTACTTTTTGCAGAAAAAACTAATTTAATTAACAATAAAATAGATATATTAAAGTTTAATATTGCAAAGTGGGAAAAAGAACTGTCTACACTAAAAGCCAAACAACGTATCAATAATGCTTCTGAGTTTGCGAACCAACAAATGGCCAATATAGACAACAATAGTACGATTGAGCTTTTGAAAAAAATGAAATTAAAGTTACAAAACCAAGAAGCTCATAATGACGCAACTGAAGAAATTATCCAACTAAGCACAGAACAACAAATAGATTATCTTTTAGATAGCTCGGATAACACAGCAATGCAAGATTTGGAACAATTAAAACAAAAAATTAAAAACTTGTAACCATGGAAAATCTATTATTTCTAAATATTGGAGTAAACGAGTTCTTCCTGTTGATAACTGTACTTTTCTTATGCTTAATACCCTTGTTTTTAATGGTGATAGCATTTGTTGATTTATTCAGACGAGATTTTAAATATAACTCCTTAGATAGGCTATTAATAGGGTTACTCATATTGTTTACTCCCATTTTAGGATCATTGATTTATTTAATAACCATTAGAAAACATTTTCAATTAAAAATCCCAACATATTAACATGAAAAGATTCGAATATAAAACTATTAAGATCGCGCCCAATTCAATGTGGACTACAGAAATTAAAGTAGAAGATATAGAAGAAACATTAAATGACTTGGGTCGACAAGGTTGGGAACTAGTAAGTGTACAAGATTTATCCATGAGTGGCACTTCCTTTTCTTACATGTACACCTTTAAAAGACAAACTCTTTAAAACTAAATTATGGCAGAAGTCCTAAATATACTTTTTAATCCATTGCCAAATGCAATAATGACGTTATTTACAGCGCTATCGCTATTGTATTGGTTATTTACGATGCTCATGGGCGATGGATTTGATTTTGGAGGTACAGATGTGGATGCTAATTTCGAAGGAGCAGATATACAAGATATTGAAGGTGACACGGATGTAGATCATGACAGTAACGTAGAACCGTCATTTCTATCAAAAGCGATGGATTACATAAATATCGGAAAAGCGCCTTTGATGGTGATTGTGACTCTATTCAAATTTATTGGCTGGATAATCACTATTGCAACATCTTTATTTTTTCATTTAGGAAATTATGGATGGAAATCTATTTGGATTCTGGTCCCCATATTTGTCCTGACTTATTTTTTTATGCATTATGTCACTATTCCTGTAGTGAAATTATACCAAAAAGTAGGATATACAGGAGAAGAAGCACACGAATTTTTAGGACGAACAGGTAGAATGAAATCATCATTAAAAGGAAACAACATTGGCTCTGCCGAAATAATGATTCAGAATGATGTAATTCGATTAAATGTGAAAAGTCTAAATGGAGAAAGCATCAATTACGAAGACGAAATCATTATCGTAGATGAAACTCCTGACAAAAAATACTATTACGTACAAAAGAATATAACACTAAATAACTTTTAAAATATAAAACTTAAATACTAATGACTACTAATCAATTACTATTAATCGATGGACTAACAGGCGTGATACTTATTGCGGTAGGGGCTGTAGTCTTTATCATTATTGCATTTTTTGTAGTACTGAGCATGTTCTACAAAAAAATACCACAAGGCAAAGCCATTGTGCGTACAGGTGTAGGTGGATCCAGTGTAACTTTCAACAAAGGGATGTACGTTATTCCTGTTTTCCACAAAATGGAAATCATGGATATTTCAGTGAAAAAAATTGAAATAAACCGTATGCAGGGTGATGGTTTGATTTGTAAAGATAATATCCGGGCAGACATAAAAGTTGCATTTTTCGTACGTGTCAATAAATCCGTTGATGACGTCATTAATGTTGCTCAAAATTTAGGTTGTGATCGTGCGAGTGATCCAGACACTTTAAAAAGTATTTTTGAATCTAAGTTTTCGGAGGCTTTAAAGACTGTAGGTAAGAAATTTGATTTCATCGAATTGTATGAAGCACGGAGAGAATTTCGTGATGAAATTTTGAACATCATCGGTACAGATTTGAACGGTTATATTTTAGATGACTGTGCTATTGATTATTTAGAACAAACAGAATTACAATTTCTAAGCCCAGACAATATCTTAGATTCTGAAGGTATTAAAAAAATCACCGAATTGACTGCAAAACAAAACATGAATGCAAACTTAATTCGTCGTGAAGAAGAAAAAGTCATCAAAAAACAAGACGTAGAAGCACGTGAAGCAATCTTAGAATTGGAACGTCAATTGGCGGAGAAAGAGGAGAAGCAACGACGTGAAATCGAAAATATTAAATCTCGCGAGGAGGCTGAAATACTTAAAGTGCGTGAAGAAGAACGTTTAAAATCCGAAACAGTACGCATCTCTACAGAAGAATCATTAGCGATTCAAGAAGAGAACAAAATGCGCCAAATCATTATCGCAGAGAAAAACAAATTGCGTACAGATGCTGTAGAGACAGAGCGTGTAGAGAAAGATCGTGCATTGGAAGCAACAGAACGAGAGCGTATCGTGACATTGGCACAGATTGACAAGCAACGTTCGATAGAGACAGAGCAAAAATCTATTCAAAATGTAATCAAAGAGCGTGTACAATTAGAAAAAGGTGTAATTGAAGAACAACAAGCTGTAAAAGATGTAGAAGTATTCCGTGAAGTAGAACGTAAGAAACAAGCGGGTGTCATCGCAGCATCGCAAGAAGCAGAAGAACGATTAATTGCAACTGTAAAAGCTGCTGAAGCAGCAAAAATTGCTGCTGAACAAGAAGCGGAGAAGAAAGTAATAGACGCAGAAGCATCTCGCAAAATTGCAGAGAAAAAAGCTCAAGAATTATTGATAGAGGCCGAATCGAAGAAAGAAGCTTCAGCTAAAGAAGCTGAAGCCCGCAAAATCATTGCAGAAGCTAAGGCAAAAGAAGAAGCTGCTGTAGGGTTGTCAGAAGCAGAAGTGATGGTAGCAAAAGCAGAAGCTGTAGAAATTCAAGGTACTAAAGAAGCATCTGTAATTGAGAAAAAAGCCGAAGCAACACGTAAAGAAGGCTTGGCGCAAGCAGAAGTGATACGCGAGAAGGCATTAGCAGAAGCAAAAGGTATTGAAGAAAAAGCATCGGCAATGAAACAATTGAATGATGCAGGACAAGCGCACGAAGAATTCAAATTGCAATTACAAAAAGAGCGCGACATCGAATTGGCACATATCAATATCCAAAAAGATATCGCAGGAGCACAAGCTTCTGTATTGTCTGAAGCATTGAAATCGGCTAAAATAGATATCGTTGGGGGTGAAACGATGTTCTTCGAGAATATTGTCCGTCAAGTATCCAATTCTAAAGGTTTTGATCATTTAATAAACAATTCACAACATGCTACAGATATCAAGAATTCATTGTTGGGGCCGGATGGTAAAGGTGATTTAGCTGAGAAGGTACGCTCTTTAGCGGATAAATATGGTATTTCGTCAAACGACATCAAGAATCTTACTGTTTCGGCAGCCTTGATTAAGTTACAGCAAGCAGCTTCGTCGGAAGATAACGAAGAAGACAAAGGATTTATTAATTCATTGTTCGGAATAGCTAAAAACTTAGGACTATCGAATAAAAAATTAATTTAAAGCAGGATACGCAAGGAGTTTGCTCTAAAGAGTAAACTCCTGTTTCAAATGATTATTACTATTATCCCATACATGAGAAAGATATTTCTAACAATTATAGGTCTGATTCTATTAGCTCACACATATGCACAAGATAAAACATCCCGGATTGATTCATTATTTGAATCATTAAATACCGATAGCGAGTTAAGTGGTGCATTTATGGTAGTCGATTCAGGAAAAGTAATTTTTGAAAAGTACTTTGGACATGAAGATGCTGAAAAGCATAATAAAATCAATGCATTAAGTCGTTTCGAGCTGGCCTCAGTTAGTAAACAGTTTACCGCAATGGCCGTCATGCAGTTAGAGGAGAAGGGAAAACTATCATTTGAAGATGAAATCAATAAATATTTTTCCAATCTTAAATTCAAAGGCGTAAAGATTAAGAATCTTCTACGAAACACATCTGGAATTTCAGAATTTTTAGCATGGGATCCCAATTGGATTGATAAGACAAAAATAAATTCGAATGCAGATATATTAAAAATAGTAGAAGATAAGATTGATACACTATTGTTTACACCTGGTGAAAAATACTGGTACTCCAATACGAATTGGATTTTATTATCACTGATTGTAGAGAAAGTTTCTGGACAACCATTTTCACAATATATGGAAAAGAATATTTTCAAGCCTGCGGGTATGATTAATACATCTGTCTTTTCTGCTCGCTCTCCAAAATCAAACTTAAAAAACTATGCAAAAGGATTAGCATATGATGCAAAATCTAAATCTTTCAAATCTGTAGATGATTTTCCTTCGTATCGATATGTCCAATATTTTGATGGTATAAATGGTCCTTATGGTATCGCTAGTACAGCACAAGATTTGTTAAAATGGAATGAAGCATTGTATAAAAATAGCCTTCTAAAGAAGGAAAAATTCATTAAATCAATTAGTGTGGACACACTTAATGATGGAAAATATATACAGTTTTCCGGATTGTATTACGGCAATGGCTGGTTATTTACAGATAGTACGAGTAATGAAAATAAAATGCATTTCCACACTGGAGGCTACCCTGGATATTATAGTATTATTGTTCGAGAAAATAAAAATCAACGCTATTTCATTGCCTTGCTTAACAAATGGAATACGATAAACGTATATCCCCTGACTTCAGCTATTGACAAGATTTTACAGAACCAACAAGTTCCAAAAATTGAGAGAGAAACATTATCTGAAGCGATTGTATTAATGGAATTTCAAGTCAAACAATTACTTGGAACCTATGCATATGAAAAACAAACGGAGCTAAAATTTGATATTACAGCGGATGATAATGGAAATATATTTGCACAACTTACGGGACAACAATCTATTCAAGTATATCCTAGAAGTGAATTAGAATTATTCTACACTGCTGTTAGAGCCGATCTGAAATTTTCGAAAGAAAATGATCAAATCAATTCGTTGACCTTATTTCAAAACGGGCAAGAACTAAAATTTAATAAAATAAAATAGCCTCAAAACTATTAACCATGCAAGAGAACAAAGAGGTACCTATAAAACAAGATTCGCTAGATACGGGCTCCTACGAAATAATCAGAAAGCGTTTATTGACGCAGCGTGATGATTTATCCAAACGTGTAGCAGAATTAAACGCTGCGCGTAAGGAAGTCTTCAATTCGACGAATTTTGTACTAAAAGCTAATCAGCGTATCACGACTGAAAACAATTGTGTCGCACGTGGTATCATCGCTTTAGACAACATTTGTATTTTCGGATACAATGTACATTTTGGACTACGTACAGAGATTAAACTGGAGGATGTTTTCAGTATTTATACTTTTGAAGACAATCATTTTAACCCGATGTCGTTGGACTTAATCAACGATCCAAATTTTATCAACGACTACCAAAATCTCTACAAATATTACCGCGACTCTATCTTTTCCAAATTCCGTAGAACGGAAAATTATTTATACATGATTTTTCAAACCAGCAAAAATGCCGATGATAGGAAGGCATTCAAGTGGTTGGTAAAAGGAAATCAGCTAATTTACCAAGACGATAGAAGCATTCATGAAGTCAAATTACCTGACCAACATGAATTTTCTTGGACTAAGACAACATTGGAAGATCGTCGCTTAGGAAAATTTTCGCACATTTCTATCTTGGACAAGGTCTTTATTGAGGCATTGCATGGAGATATTACTTTCAAAATTGAAAATAACACTGATTCTGGGCAAGGAATCTATTCAGAAAAAGTTACAAATACCGACCAGCAATTGGATGATGCCGATTATTATTATGCTGATTTGGGAAATTTGATTGCTGTACGAATAAAGCCTTATCAAGAGGATTTCAGAGCTTATATTTTTAATCAACGCACGAAAGAAGTTGTTAATATAAAAGCATTGAATGAATCAGCCATTCTACTTCCAGATAATCAAGGAGTAATTTTTTCCAACGGATACTATTTACAAAACGGCACGTACAAAGTTTTCGACAATACACTTGAAAACGTTTCATTTTTGCGCCGTATAGCATCACCTAATGGGGAAGATTTCTTATATATTTTCTCTCAATCGGAGACAAATACGTACATCTTGATATCGTATAATATCATTCAGCAATCTGTCGAAACACCTATTATTTGCAACGGATTTACCGTCTTTGATGATGGTTCATTGATTTATTTTCGCACCGAAGCAGAAGCAACAAGACACCATCAAGTACAAATCTGGGAAACGCCATATATGGCGATCCTCAAAGAGAATGCAGGACGTAAAGATGACCCTCTCTACAAAGTAGGGAACAAACAGATTGTACAAGCGATGGCTGAAGTACAAGAGGTCATTCAATTAGTAAACAAAGAGGACAGCTACGAAGGTCTGTATGAAGACATTCTTCGTAAAACCAATACTATATTGGATAGCTTTTTCTGGATAAATGATCCTGCTTTAAAAAATTTTGGCGAGCCACTTAAACAAATTTCGGAAGTAGCCAATACAGCAATTGACGAATTTGTCAAAGTCCAAGCCTTGCGCAAACATGCTTTGGAGGTTTTTACGAATACCAGTCAAAAACTTGAAACCTTACTGTTCAATGTCAATAGCACTGTAGTCGAAAAACTTGATCAATTGGTTCATCAATTGGCTGATGCTCGAAAATTACAGGGTGAAATCATCGATTTGAATAATGTAAAGTATACGGACACTGCACAAATTGCTTTACTGAATGAGAAAATTGAGAATACATCCTCCGAACTGTCGAAAAAAACCGTCGCTTTTTTATTAAAAGAGGAAGCACTTCTACCTTATGAGCAACGTGTCATCGAACAAAAGCAAAAGGTAGAAGAAATTACCAAAGCGTTTGACGCTAAGGAAATAGAGCAGAACAACACAAATATTTCATCTGAATTGGAGTTGTTGATTGATATTCTCAACAGTCTAAAAATTGAAGATGCCACACAGACTACCAAAATCATTGAGAAAATATCATTGATATTTTCTTCATTGAATGAAGTTCGTGCACAACTTACACGCAAATTAAGCTCATTGCGAAGTAAGGAAGCTGTAGCCGAATTTTCGGCTCAACTGACTTTATTGGAGCAGTCTGTCACCAATTATTTAGAACTTTCAACATCTGCCGAAAAAGTAGATGAATATTACACCAAAATTGTCGTTCAACTTGAAGAGTTAGATAGCAAATTTTCAGAATTTGATGATTTCGCGTTAAAAATTGCGGACAAACGTGATGAAGTTATCAAAGCATTTAATGCGCGTCGCGAGCAAATCGTAGAACAACTCAATAAAAGAAGCTCTTCCTTAGAACAAATTGGTCTTCGAGTATTAAAAAATATTGAAAACAAAACAAAAACCTTTAATTCTAGAGAAGAAATACTAAGCTTTTACGCTTCGGATTTGATGATTAACAAAATCCGTGAACTAATCACTGAGTTAAAATCATTGAATGATGTATCAAAAGCTGAAAACTTAGAAAATCTACTTAAAAAATCACAAGAAGATGCATTACGTGTGTTACGTGATAAAACCGAGCTTTATGTAGATGGTGAAAACATAATTGCATTAGGCAAGCATAAATTTACCGTAAATAAACAACCACTCAGTTTGACACTATTGCGTCGTAATGATGAGCTATATTACCATTTGACCGGTACAAGTTTTTACCAAAAAGTAAAAAATCAAGATTTACTGCTATATCAAGACATTTGGGATCAAGAACTGGTCTCGGAAAATAAAATGGTTTATCGTGCTGAATATTTAGCCTATAAAACATTTTTAGCCTCACTAGATCAACAAGACTTTAATGCAGAAGCCTATATCACGCAAACAGTAGAACAGAATTATTCAGAAAACTACATCAAAGGGGTACACAATTTTGATGCACTTTTGATTTATCAATCCATCAAGGAAATAGATGATAAATTAAGTTTATTACGTTACAAACCCGTTTTACGTGCTACAGCACATTTATTTTGGTATACGTTAGCTGACGAAATAAGTCAAAAATTGACGGCTTTGATTCATTCGACAAGCACCGTCATAAAAACTTTCCCAAATACCAAACGCTTTGAAAGCACAATTGAAGAGATTGAAAAAAGTTTCCTTAATTGGAATACGACAATTGACACAAGCAGCATTTACACAAAACAATTAGCTCAATATATCTTCGAAACTATTGCGCAACATGCGAAAATGACTTTGAGTGAACGAGCAGACCATCTAAAACAAGAGTTTATTCGTGCATTAGAAAACAAAAAATCATTCAAACTATTTCAAGACGATTTAAATAATTCATTTTTCACGACTGAAGATCGATACTACTTAGCACTGAATTGGTTGCATGCCTTTGTAGACGAGGATAACAAGTACGAAAGCTATAGACCACATATAGAAGAAGTAGCTGTAGCATTGCTATTCCCTAAAATAGAATATCATTTGCACTTTGCACACGACACTATGGAATTAGAGGGGCTGAAAGGTAACCATCCTATGCTGCACGAAGGCAAAATTTCTTTTCAGTACCACAATTTTAGGGATAAATTGCAAGCCTTTACATCCCAAGATGTTCCGAAATTCAATGCTTTCTCTTCCTTAAAAGAACAATTAGTAAAATCCTATGAAAAGGAGTTAAAAATCAATGAATTTGAGCCCAAAGTATTAACTTCTTTTGTGAGGAATAAACTAATTAATGAAGTTTATTTTCCGTTGATAGGAAACAATCTTGCTAAACAATTGGGTGCTGCCGGCGATACCAAACGTACAGCTCGTATGGGTATGTTGCTGTTGATTTCCCCTCCAGGATATGGCAAAACGACATTGATGGAATATTTGGCTAAGACTATGGGATTAAATTTTGTGAAAGTCAATGGCCCTACTATTGGGCATTCTATAACCTCCATTGATCCTGTAGAGGCCAAAACTTCTGGAGAACGAGAAGAATTAAAGAAGATCAATTTAGCCTTCGAAATGGCTGATAATGTGATGTTGTATCTTGACGATATACAACACTTGAATCCTGAGTTTTTACAAAAATTTATCTCTCTGGCAGACGGTCAACGCAAGATAGACGGAATTTTTGATGGAGAAAGTAAGACCTATGATCTGCGAGGTAAAAGATTTTGTATCGTCATGGCAGGAAATCCATACACCGAATCGGGATCTAAATTTCAGATCCCTGATATGCTTGCCAACCGTGCTGATGTGTACAATTTGGGTGACGTAATAGGCGACACCGAACATCTATTTAATCTCAGTCTGATTGAAAATGCCGCTATTGAGAATCCACACTTGGAGAAAATAGCAAGTAAATCATTCAAAGATTTTTACGTCCTAATTGATTTTGCACAAAAAGGTGCTGACCAATTGCCTGACTTAGAAGGAAATTACTTGAAACAAGATATTGATAATTTCGTTGCTGTTTTGCGACATGTATTCAAGATTCGGAATGTAGTCGTAAATGTCAATAGAAACTATATCCAATCCGCAGCTATGCAAGATTCGTATCGTACAGAACCAGCTTTCAAGATGCAAGGATCTTACCGTAACATGAGTAAATTGGTAACGCAAATTGTGCCCATGATGAATGACAAAGAGATTGAAGATGTCCTTCGCGTACACTATGAAAGTGAATCCCAAACATTGACAGCTGATACAGAAAGCAACTTACTCAAGTTGAAAGAACTGGCTGGATTAATAACGTCTGAAGAGAAAAAACGTTGGGAAGATATCAAAGAAATTTTCCGTAAGAACAACAAACACGGTGGTTTAGGAAAAGATGATAAAGTATTTGCTCAACTCTTAGAGTTCAATGAAAATTTAGAGGGTATTATTAAGGCTATAAAAAATCAGAATAATTAGAAAATGCACCCTTAGCTGGTGCATTTTTAAGTTATTTTATATAGTAATACCTTCCTTATGCATCACCGCCACCAGTAGAACCATCACTAAAACTTCCACTACGTCGAGAGGAGCTTCTGCTTGACGAGCGACTACGGCCTCTAGATGATGATGCACTCCTACTTTTTTTGGCTATAGTGAAAAACTCTTTATCAAGTGTATAGGTGCAATTATGGCATTTATCAACATATTGCCCTTCCCCAGTAGATCTATGAGTTGAGTCTCGAATGATCCTTTTAGAATTAACCTCAATCGTATGGAATTTGCATTGTGAGCATTCCTGAAAAGTATCCTTAATTTCCCAAGGAACTGTTACCACCTCACCTGATTTAATGTTTTTCCAAATCTCATATTTACGGCTTTTTAATCTTTCCTCCTTATACTGCCCCTCACTTAAAAAACCTTCGATGGGCATCTTACTCCTTCTTACTACCCGTTCCCAATTTCCACTGTTGTCAGGAGGAATGAAACGTTCCTCATTACGCTTCATTAATCTTCTAAGAGAAAATACATTAAACCAAGACAGAGGAGCCAACAATAATGGAACAATTATAAGTGGTACATATTTTTTCAAAGCCTGCATTTTCTGCCCTTCATCAACAAAGGCTTTATGAATCTGACTGCTTCCTGTATATATTTTCATAGTCAAAATCAAGGAACAAAGTATGAAAATAAAATATGGGATATTTTTTTTACTATATACTTCCCCCAGATTGCTAAATATAAAAGCAAATACAAATACACTAAAAAACATTAATATTGCCATACACCCCATCCCTTGAGATATTGGTAATATGTTTTTGGACTTCACCCCCTTGCCCTTGAGAATACCTTTGATTACCAAATGAGTCCACACGTATAGCGAAATAAAAACGAACAAAATTACCATACTAATTAAAAAGGCAGGATTCCGTAAATCCCAAAAAGGCATAGATTCTGGCATTTGTGATTCCAGCTCCTCGATAGGCTTGGGTGAAGAAAGGATGTGCTGAATAAATTCAGAAGCCTCTATAACTCCTTTGTCATAATTGTGATTATGAATATTCGGAATCAAATACTTTTCACCTATCCTCTTTAAATAAGTATCTGGAAAAACACGCTCCATCCCATATTTCGAAATGAATCTATATTCTTGCCTATCCTTTACGACAAATAATAGTAACCCATTATTCAACCCCTCTTTACCAATTCCCCACTTGTTGAATAATTCAAGGGCGAAATCATAAGCATCTTCTCCTAAAAAATCATCCACAACAACTATAGCATATTCTGATCCGGAAACACTATCTATTTGAATGGATATTTTATTCAAATAACCTTCTGTATCAAAACTTAGGATACTATCGGGATTACTAACATATTTATCTTGTCCATTCTGTTTTGGTGACTCAAGTGAAATAACACTGTGCTGCGAAAAAACAGTCCCTACAAATAGGAAAAGATAAAATAACAACAAAAGTAAGACTCGAACTCCAATACGAGTTTCTTTAAGAGTATGCATTGGTTAACAATATGGAATTAAAATTTCTGTATTATTAGATTGACTAAAGTAATTATTCGTTACATTTAAATAACACAATGTAAAATGAAAAAAACTAAAACTGTAGCTTTAACGCTAATATTATTTGCAATTAGCAATTTGTATGCACAGGACACTCTATATTTTGATAAAATGTGGAATGAAACCAATAGGGCCAATCACACGTATTATCGTTTACTTCCACAAAAAGAAATGCAGGATATTTACTACGTTCAAGACTTTTATAAAAATGGAAACATACAGATGCAGGGGTATGTCCTTAAACAAAACCCTAAACAATATGTCGGAGATGTTTACTGGTATGACGAGCAAGGATTTGATGATAGCTATTCTCAATATGAAAATCCAACTGCTAATAAAGTATTAAGCTATTACCATGATGATGGAAAACTATGGCAAAAAATCACATACAATGATAAAGGCAAAAAAGTAGAGGTGAAAGTCTATTTGAATGACAAAGAAATAGGATTTGCCAAACTTGTTGACAACTCATACTTTGTAGGAAGTTTTAGCTATAGAGAAGTCGAACGATCTTACCTCTCCGCGTTAGATGAAAATGGATATCATGAAGCAGCACACATTGCTCAACCCTATCAGGATGAAGAAAATGATTATTCAGAACAAAAATCGAAATCCAATAGTAATAAAACAGAAAACTATCTCATAAATATATTCTGGAAAAATGGTCATAAAGCTGCTGAGCAAAAAGTGATATATGAAGAGTCACACAATACTAAAAAAAGTCTCGAAAGATTTTGGGATCAATCGGGCAAATTACTATCTCAAGTAAACCACGCAGAAGAGAATTTCTATACTACCCCACATGTTAAATACACATATTACACCAAAAATGGAATTGCTTACAGTGTAGCTAAACAGGAATCTTACATAGGATATAATTTGGATGGCCCTAGTATCCATTATGCACATGATGGCACCATCAAACAACAGCTTAATTATGATGATGGGCGACTAACTAAAGTAGAGATATTTGACAACAATAAAATAGTGCAGACAAATTTATACGAAGAAGGTAAACCTTACGATGGAAAGTTCAAGATTAATCAAAATTTATATGTTAATGAATTCATTCTAAATAAAGGTCAAAAAATTGGCAGAGAGACTTGGCAAAACACCGAAGATGGCTCTTATTTTTCGGATGGTGAATATAAAAACTTCAAGCCTTGGTCAGGAAATTTTGCCATAGAAGACAGTCTTGATTATACAATTACTTTGCATAATTATAAAAACGGGGTATTAGAGGGGACTCAAAAAAAGTTTCCATTTCTAACAGATCGTCAGCCAATGGAAACCTACGAAATGAAAAATGGTATCCTTGAAGGCATTAGAAAAGTATACATTGGAGGTGATGAGGTAATCGAAAGCATGTATAAAAATGACAAAATTTGGGAAGGTAAAATCCCAGAAAGGACTGACTTGTTAACTTATAAAAATGGGATACTGATTCACAAAAAAATTGGAAGTATATTAAGTGACGAGATAATAGAAATCGAGGAGTTTTATCATGAGGATGGTACTTTAGATAAAGTCCTGTATAGAAACTTCTTTATAGACGAATATCCTCAACAATATTATGAAGGTATATATAAGAATGGAAAACCTCAAAATGGATATTTTCAGCTTGACACCTTGATTGATAATATTAAATTAATAGACTATTATGAAAATGGGAATTTAAAATATAAATTTTCCTTTGATTTTTTACAAGAAATAGAGGGTTTTAAAATAGATACCTATACTATAAAATCTACATACAACAATAGCAAAATAGTAGATGGACCTACATATCAATTAGTTGGCAACAGTATACTTCTTGAGACTTTGTACAAAACCAGTGTTCCAATTCAATTCAAAATAAACGTATTTGGCATGCATTACTTCAACCAATATGTATTTAGTTTAGAGAAGGACAAAATAAAAGTAGCAGAGATCAACTCCCCAAAGTGGTTAGAAATTCATAATGAAAATAATACTTACTTAGCTTCTTTAGTTAATAATAGCAAAATTATTCGTAGTTCATCGCTAGACAAAAATGCTACCGAGGGAGCACCAAATTCTCTAGTATTTTATTATTTAAAAGATAACAAGATACATACATCTGTCCAAAAGTCAATAACAGAGCAAGTGGAAGAAGATGATAAAATTTCCATGGTAAATCAATTGTTTTTTGCTTTTCCTATTAAATCAAGTAATCCTGTCAAAACACTTTTTCTTGAAATGTTAGAGAGTGCTAAAACTGAAAATAACATGGAGAAATACCTATTTAGCGCCTTTGAAAAATATGCACCTTTTCCAGATGAGGCATATTTGAGCATTGTACAATATGATGAACAAGGCAAAATTCCATATGGTATTCGTATTGTTCAAGATAATGATCAAATACGTATTGAAGGAATTTATGAAAATGAAATCAAGAAAACACTTACTTTCAAGAATATTGCAGAGCTATTGAAGGAAGACAAAGCAGCACTAAAAAAGTTAGAATTAGAATTATTGAATAACTATTAAAATCAATTAATTTGTAATCTAAAAAATCCCAATCGACTATCATCAGGTGCACCGTAATAAAAATTACGGAAATAAAGTGTATCATCATTTATCCAATAATAGTCCTTTAAGGTACAGAAATCAAAACCTTCCTTAGAGATATGCATTGGTATTCGAGCTAATAATTGATAGCCCTGAGCAGTTTTCTTTTGTAAAAAATAGTCCGAACACTCTTGACCAGGAAACCATCCATTCAATCTATATATGTCTGTAGGCGAAACCGAAATGTATGCTGGATTACCAACGATATCAGCACCTATTTTACCATTTCTCAAGTCTATGCTAAAATCTGAGGTATGACCTCCCTCGCATAGTAAGATATCTAACGTAGGATAATAGTGCACAAAACCTGCATCCCAAAAATACTCTTGTTCGTTGCTTATAATTGTTTTACCCACGCTGGGGTACACACTATAAATCATTTCGCCATCTACTGTAGAATCTATTTTATTTGTATCAGAATTATAACCTCCAAACGTTACTTTTCCCTTTAACAAATCTTTAGCTTTCTCAAAATCTGAAATATAAGGAATGGTATCTAATACTAATTTTGCCTTACTACGGTGATTGAAAAAATCAATAGAATCAATTTTATAAATCGCAATCGTATCATTTTTAAAAACGACAGAATCCTTATTAATTAAAGCACCTATTGAATCCGAAACGGGATCCGCCACGGTATATATCGAATTTCGTGACCTAGAATCACATGCGAAATTTCCTATCAACAATAAACCAAATAATAATATATTTTTCATATATAAGAGCTTACCAACGATCTCCTGATCTACTACCTGACGAACCTCCACCAAAACTACCACTTCCTGATGACGACGAATATCTTACTTTCTTAGCTATACTATAGCTCCCTTTAACATTCTGATATGAACAGTATTACTAATTACATTTCTTGTGACAATGGCTGCGATTAGTGTTACGCAAGATAAACAATTAATAGAGATTAGGTAATTAAAAAGTCAGGGCAACATAGATGATATTCCAGTTGGCGCTTATAAGCTCTTCACGACTGATGGAAAATTTAAAATTGCGGGCACAAACGAATACTTGGAAAGTGTAATAGATAATTTAAGCGGTAACGCATTAGATAAACTTCAAACCAACTTAACGTACAAAGTTTCAGATGAAGGAAAGACATTAATATTAGAAGGTATTCTAAAACTTGGGAATAGAAATTATACTTATAATTTAAACGAAGAATGGAAAAAAATTGAAGTGCATAAACCGTAGAATGTTTGAAATCTTAGAAGAGTGTATTTCTATTGAATAATCACAGATAATCTATTTGTACTAGCAGCAGATCGACCACTAGATATGCCCATAGACCAGGGTCCATTGGACATCAAAAAATCACTTAAAACATTTTGTAAACTCTTGTTACCCTCATTACTAGAATATATTCCAGTAACCTCGCCCTTTTTCACTTATATGAAATATAATAGACCCTTGTCCTGATTTAAATCCGCTTGCTTTTACTTTCTCTCTTAATTTCTTCTGAAAACTCAACATTCCATTTTTAGGAGAAAGAGTGGAGCTCACAGATAAAAAACTTCATTACCATGAGAATCAACCCATTGACCTGATTTGTTCATTTGATATCCATCAGCTTTTAATTTTTTCACTCCGACAGTATGTAAAGAATCAATAGAAGAACTAATTATTTCAAAAGTAATTTGTATTTCTGTTTCCTTTTCTTGAGCAAATGAATTTGAAAAAATAAAAAAAGAAACAAGCAAAAGAATGTATTTTTTACTCATAATAATTAAGTTTTATCACTTAAATATATAGATAAAATTAATTACTTCATACTTTGCAATACCTCAGCTACCACAAAATTAGATCCCCCTACAAATATCAAATCACCTTCTTTGTAGGCTTCATTAGCATCTTCCAAAGCCTGAATTACGCTACCAGAAACTTTTCCTTTCAACCCATAAGTTAAAGCCTTTTCAGCTAATTCCGCAGCATGCATAGCACGTGGCATATCAGGATTCGAGAAGTAATAAATTGCCTCTTTTGGTAAATAAGGAAGCATATGATCCAAATCTTTGTCCTTCATTGCGCCAATGACAATATGTAGATTAGTGTAAGATATTTCGTTTAAATTTTTAATAACCTCTTTGATACCATCTTCATTATGTCCAGTATCACAAATAATAAACGGATCGGTAGATAAAGTTTGCCAACGACCTTGGAAACCCGTCAACTCTTGTACGTGACCAAGTGCATAAGCCAATTGCTCTTCAGAAATATTGAATCCCTTTTTACGCATTTCTACTATAGTACCTAGTACACCTACTATATTCTTCACTTGATAAGAACCAGTCAAATCCAAATTGTATACGTTAGATTCAGATTCTTCTGTAATTTGAATGCGCTGTGTCAAAGCATCCTTTTCAAGTCGTATTGCATTTATTTTTTGATCTGCAAAAGTGATCGATGCCCTTTCCTTTTCTGCCTTTGCTTCAAATATAGGTGCTGTGATTGTATTTGTCTCCGAAATCACAACTGGTGTATTCGGCTTAATAATCCCAGCCTTCTCCGCTGTTATTTCCTCTAAAGTATCACCCAATAGATTCATATGATCCATACCGATGTTCGTAATCAAACAAACTTCTGGCGATATCACATTGGTACTATCCAACCTTCCACCCAATCCCACTTCAATAATAGCGATATCCACCTGCTCCTTGGCAAAATAATCAAACGCCATTACCACAGTAGTCTCAAAAAATGAAGGTTGTACGTCGTCAATCAATTGTTTATGGTTATTGACGAAATCTACGACAAACTGCTCTGCAATCTGCTCTCCATTGATGCGAATACGCTCACGGAAATCAACTAAATGTGGAGATGTGTACAGTCCTGTTTTATAGCCTGCACTTGCCAAAATAGCAGCAAGCATATGGGAAGATGAACCTTTACCATTGGTTCCAGCTACATGGATAGTTTTAAATTTATTTTGTGGATGATCAAATGCTTCACAAAGCGCTAATGTATTATCCAAATCCTTCTTGAATGCCGAAGCACCATCACGTGTAAACATAGGTAATCGACTATATAAATAATCAATTACCTCTGTATAAGTATGCATAAAACTTAATTATCTAACTTTGAAATTAATTGTAACGTGTACTACACGTCTTTCAGGAGCATTAGGAACAGTGTTGAACTTTGCTTTTCGCAATTCGCGCTCTAACATGCTGTATACTGTCGGTGAAGAATATGTCGTACCTTTGACTCCAGGTCTCACACTAACAATATTACCATTTCTATCCACCGTCAATTCACAAACTACAACACCTGAAAATTGACTTTTATCGTCAATATTTGGTCTTACAGCCCAATGCCTACTTGACAAGGAAATTGGTGTATTACCAAAGCCAGAACCTCCCTCTCCATAGTTTGATGCCAATGGGTCTCCTAATGCAGAGCCTTGGTTACCAGCACCACCGCCTTCACCATCACCAGATCCTTGGCCATTATTCTTTTTACCTTTATATAAAGCATTTGTGTTAACAGTCGGAGTACTGTTTTTGACAGCTTTAGTCGTCTCTGGAGCTGGATTCTTCACAGCCTTTTCTGTCTTCGTGACTGCAGGTGCATCATCCATATCCTGTGTAGCTACAGCTTTGTCGGAGACTTGCTGAGATGGAGTTGGTGTAGGCGTTTCTGTTGGCACCACACGATCAGGTTGTACATTATTTGCATTTTCATCCATAGATGGTTCTTCAATGCTCATATAATCATCACCCGTCCCTACATCGGAGGTACCATAATTTACCACAATCCCTCCCATCCCATATTCAGGAAGTGAAGATTGCCCGAAAACTATGAAATAGCCGATAGCAACCAAAACAGCCATAACAATAGCAGAATAACCTATGGCTTTAGGTAAATTATTCTCTTCTTTTATATGATAATACATAACAAAAAGTCAAAACTGAAATTTAAAAAACTAACGAATACAATTACTTTGACTCGAGGTTTTCCAAATTGTCAAATTATCAAATTCTTAATCCTTCTTTGGCTCTGTAGCAAGTACCAATTTAATCTTTAAGCGATTGGCTACATCCATCACCGAAATTACATTTTGAATAGGAACAGTGCTATCAGCATATAACATAATAGTTACCTCTTCTCCGGCAGTCATTTGAGATTGCAAAGTCTGCTCAAGAGCTTCGTACGGAATAGTTTGCTTATCGATATGATACGCCAAATCTGCTGTTATAGATACCGTCACCGTTTTCTTAGCCACTGATTGTTCTCCAGCACTCGATTTTGGCAACAATAGTTTCACCACTTGTGGATTAGCTACAGCCGAGGCCAACAAAAAGAACAACATCAAAAAGAACATGATGTCATTCAATGCTGCTGTATGCACTTCTGCCGTAGGTTTCCCTCTTCTATTTCTTATATTCATGGTTTATCCGATTAATATAGTTCCTGATTAAACCCCAGGTTCGTCTAACAAATCAATAAACTCAACCGCTTCTGTTTCCATTTTTAGGATCAAACGCTCCACCATCATATTCAAAATATGATAACCGATATACGCTAAGATACCAATTGTCAATCCTGAAGCAGATGCAATCATTTTCACGTAAAGACCTCCTGATACTGAACCGATATCAATACCACCAGCAAGCTCCACTTCACGGAAGATTTGAATTACTCCAAAAATCGTTCCTACGAAACCAAGCATCGGTGCGATACCCGCAATAATTCCTAAAACATTAATATTTTTTTCTAAACGAGACACTTCTAATTTACCAGCATTCTCAATAGCACCTTCGATATCTTTGATAGGGCGACCTACACGTGTTAATCCTTTTTGCAACATACGCGCTAAAGCGGAATTACTTGAGCGGCACACGGCTATAGCAGAATCCAATTTACCAGACAATACATTACTTTTAATTTGAGACATCAAATTCCCATCAGATTTTGATGCATTGCGAATAGTAATATAACGTTCAATAAAAATAACCAAGCCTAAGAAAAATAGGATGACAATTGGAATCATAATCCAACCACCTTTCATAAGTAACTGAATGAGATTTTGATCCTCTACAGGAGGAGCTACGGCAATTGCTTGATCTGCTAATGATACTGCTCGATTCAAAGAATCTGTGATTAGGTTGTCTTGAATGAATGACATAATATGTAATACTATTTATTTATTGGTTTCTATTTACTGAACTATAATACTGTTGGCCAAGCATCAGACTTTACATTTTTCTGTACATAACGTAAAGCTGAATCACGAAGCTCTTTTGTGGGATATGTATCCCAAATTACTCTTTTACGATTTTTAGCTAAATTAGAAGGTAAGGCACGTACATGCTTGAAGCCTTTTTGTTGATATTCTGTAGCTTCGGCCTCAGCTTGTTCTAACTTAGGATGCGTCCCAATAACAATTGTATACTTATGTGGAACTTTTTCTTCTACTACAGGAGGGGTAACAATAGTGTCCTTCTTAGCAATAGAATCAACCATCATTTCTCCCGTTTCAGAGAATGATATTAGATTAGTATCAGCAGCATTAAGCAGCGTATCAACTTCATTTTCGGAAGAGTCAATATCCGCTATAAATCTATCTACATTATCCAATTTCTTCGAAAGAATACTGTAATAATAGATACCGCCTAAAATAATCAATGCTAATACCGCAACTATAGCATATATCATCCCATTGCCTCGCTTTGGTTCATCTTCAAAATAGACCTGGCCTTGCGGTACATGCTCTTGCTGTGGTTCGACCTTATTAGTCAAAGAAGATTTTTCATCTTGAGGGGTAGAAATATTTCTTTCGCTAGATCCATTCTCTACGATATCATTACCGACTTCTGATGAAGGTTCAGCTATAGTACTTTCAGCAGTTGGGTCTACATAATCTCCAGAGACATATGGGTCTTCAATAGGAAGAAATTGAAAACCACTTAAATCAAAAGGCTTAAAGATATATGAATTACCATAGGAAACTAATTGGCCCAATTCATCTAAGGTAGCTTGTCCATCCTTATTGACAGTATTAACTAGTTTCTCTATCTCATACTGAACATATCTATCCGCATCTGGTTTATCCAATTGCTGACTCTGTTGAACATACAATGTAAAATCATAACCGTCTTTTACCTCGTATTCAAACTCAATGTAACTCAATGGTGGTAAGACAACATTACGTTTGGCATCAAAAGATGCTGATGTCCGTATACGTCTAAACGTACCTAATCCTGTGACAAACACAGCAGAATGTCTTTTGAGCAAAGAATAAATATGTCTACCAAGAATCATTTAATTACACTTTTAAAATGTGATACAAAGTTATAATCTTATTTGTTAAAATGAAAAATTAACCCCACCTATCACGTTGAAACCTAATTTTGGATAATACAAATAACGTTCATATTCTTTATTAAAAATATTGTTCGCTTTTATAAATATACCCAAATTAGACATTGCCTTATATTCTGCTCCAGCACTTAAATCAAAAAATTCAGGAACAGATACCTTGCGGTAGTTGTTAATTGTCACGGGACTAGTACCCAAATCATAATCATATGCAGCTGCCCATGATGAACCATGGAATAATGCTTCAGCATCAATATACAATTTTTCTGAAATATTAAAGCGTGCATTTGCTGCCAATCTCATTTTTGGGGTAAACCATGCTTCGTCTTGCGTAGCCATTGTGTAGCCATCTATATTAAGACGACCTCCTAAATTGACTAACTGCGACAAACGCACACTGATCTCTCCTTCTATACCTAAATAAGTTGCTTTATCATCATCATTTCCATCATACACCAAGTCAAACTGAAATGGAGCGTCCTTGCTATTCATGAATAATGGTAATCCCTCGATTGACTTGTACACAACTTTAGCTTTATAACCGAACGTTGCTCCTGCATTTCCTTTGATACCACCAAAGATGTGCAATCGATCAATTTGATTTTGGAAAGTTTGATTTGGACCCAAATATGGATTCAATTGGGTCAACGACTTATATGATATTTTCTGAACTCCACCATTCAAGCCACCAAACAAATTAATGTATCCTGGCACCAAAGAGAAATCAATCTCAGCTGACGGAAAAATATTAAATCGGCTCTCATCTCCAAATTCTGAAACAATATTACCACCTAAAGTCAAGGTATAGTTTGTTCCCTTGAAACTAATATATGGATTAATTGTAGCAACTGAATTTTTGAATTTATCTAAATTCTGTCCTACACCTCCTATTGAATTAATATCCAAAGCAACATTGGCACCTATATTGAATGTACGAACCCGCTTATTTAAATACCCAGATAAAGCAATTGAGTTCTCACTACCTTCAAATTTATCTTTATAGGTATAGGCATCCAATTTTGCTGAATAAGACACCGCTTCTTCGTTCTTTGGATCAAAATTACTTGTCAATTCCCCCGTAAAATAGATATCATTAAATACCTGAGCTTCTTTTGCAGGATTTAATGTCATTCCACTCACATCTGTCGGAATACCGTAGAAGCGAGTACCGTATCTATTGTAACCCAATAATCCATCTACTGTAAAAGCATCGAGGATACGTCGCCCAAAAACACCAACTTCCTGTCTAGAAAACTTTTGCTCTTCTAAGGCCCCCTTTTGATTCAAATGTTTAACAAACGCCCCAAAACGTAGGTTTTCATATTGTTCATTAGCTACATACGCTTCGCCTAGAATCGTACCTAAATTACCTACGCCAAGTTTAATATAATTTGACGTAATTTCTTGAAGTCGAGTGAAAGGTAATTCCTGAACAGTCAACTCTTTTAAACCAGTATTGATATCTAACTTTTTATCTGGTACATTTCCATAATTCAACTTTGGCATATATGAACGCTTGTTAGTCATATCAGGACTACGTCTTATCTTTACCGCATCCGCAAGAATAGGCTTATAATCGCGTACTACATCAAATGAATCAATCGTTACAGGACGCACAGTATCAACCTGAGCATAAGCTTGTTGCCCCATCCCTAATAACAATGCTACTATAGCATAATTCTTAAATACTGTTTTATGCAATTTCATCTTATTTCCTATTTCTTGTTATTTCAATTTTTGTAAACGTTCCTTCGCAATTTTCAAAACATCATCTTTATCATTTTCATAATTCTCAATGACACTTTCTAATGTTGCTTTCGCTTGGAACTTATCGCCTTTACCCACATATGCATCAGACATCAAAATAAAGCCTTTCGCTACCCAATAGTCATACGACGAAAAGGTACTTGAAATATCAAACGCTGATTCAATAGCCTTATCATATTGCTTAGCTTTCAATTGTTGTTCTGCTACCAAATAACGAGCCTCAGCACCTGTTTCTGTTTTTGATTTCAACGCCGCTAGATTCAACTCTTTAGTAGCATCAGCTGCTTTATTTTGCTTAGCAAAAGCCTTTGCAGCATACAAATGAGCTAATGCAATATCTTCTTCAGATGATTTTTCATAACCTTTAAGAATATTTGCATAATTCAACGTCTCTGTGACATCGCCGATATTGTAATAAGAAATCAGAAGATTTTTGATTGCAAAACCATAATTTTCTTTGTATTCAGAAGTCAACTCGAGCTTTTTCAAAACTTGAACAGCTTCATTGTAGGACTTATTACGTAGGTGTAATTTTGCAACGCTAATCAGTGTCTTCTCTGTATATTCAGAAGTCCAATCATTCATTATAATATTGAAATCATGAAGCGCCTCTTTATCTTGTTTTAACTGCGCGTAACTTTCCCCGCGAATAAAACGAGCAAACTTTTCGTTGATTGGCTTAGGGAATTTATCAAAATATGCATTTACAGCTTCTACTGCTCCTTGATAATTGCCACGATCGAATAGATTACGTGCTATGCCGAAAGTGTGTGAATCTTGTTCTGCCTGTGAAAGGTTACCAATATTAGTTGAAGTCGCATAACGGATATAGCCCGAAGCATCGCCTTTATCCAAATAAATATTTTCAATAGAACGGATAGCTTGTTTAGCCTCATCAGTAGTCGCATATTGACTTACTACTCGCTCGAATGTCTGTCTTGCCGCGTCTGTATTATCTTGATTGTATTGTACTAAACCAATTGTCAATAAAGCACGAGGCACATACGAACTACGAGGATATTTTTCAACCATAGTTTGCAAACCACCGATAGCTTTATCATAATCATTCATCAAGAAATATGTGTATGGAATCTCAAATGCCACATCATCAGCATAATTTGATTTCGGATATTTAGCTATTACAGAGTTCAATGTCGCTATTTTTGCATCATTATTTCCTTGCAATCCTTGTATAATTCCTCTTTGGAACAATGCATAATCTTGACTTTGTGCATTTGAACTAATCAATCTGTCGTAATAAGACATTGCACGACCATAGTTTTTCGTGGCAAAATATGAATCTGCTAGACGTGCGATAGCATCATTCTTGGTATTTAACTCAATACCATCTTTACCTCCTCCAGCTAAGAAACGTTCAAAATAATTCGCAGATGTATTAAAGTTATCATTTCTAAAAGCGGCATACGCTAATGCATAGTTTGCATAATGGTAAACATCTGTCTTGCGCGCTGCTGGTAGTTGAATGAATTTATTAAAGTTTGCTACCGCTTCCTTGTATTTACGAACTTCATACATTGCTTCTGCTTTCCAGTAGGTTGATAAAGCATAAATTTCTTCATCGTAGCGATTGGCTTCCGAACGCATAAACATAGAGATACCATTTTCGAAGGCCCGCTCATTATAAAACTCCAATCCGCGATAGTAGGTTACTTTTTGATACGCTGCTTTAGCCTCTTTACTTGTCAATGGGAATGACTCTAAGACATCGACAGCATTACGATAATTTTTCGTACTCAACAATACTTCAGCAAGTAATGTTTTCGCTTCCTCATTACGTTTATTGTCTTTATACGTCGCCAAATATTCCTGTACCGCATCTAAAGCCACTTGATGGAATTCTAGTTCATATGACAACTTTGCATAATTGAACAAACCTTCTTCTTGCAACTGTGGATCAAAGTCCAATTTAGAAGCTTTGAAGAAAGCATTACGTGCACTTTGCTTATTTCCTGTTTTGATAAATGAATCCCCTAAAGTGATCATTGCACTTTGGTAATACTCATCAGCATCAGTTAATTTTTCAAGCTCAGTGATAGCTTTTCTGTAATCAGACAATTTATATGCTATATAACCGATTTGGTAGCTATCTTGGTTATTCTGCGTTTTACCTTGATCTTGTGATTGGAACTTATCGTAATATTCTTTTGATTTTGCTAAGTCACCTTTAATAAAGTAAGTAGCCCCCAATATTCGAAACATCTCTGTTTCATATTGTTGCTTTGTTGTTTGCAAAATAGGCAATGCATAGCCTAGCACATCATCATAGCGTTTGTCTAAGAAATATAATGCCGTGATATAATATGGATAAGTAGTCTCAAAAGTCTTAGATCCATTCAAACGTTCGAATTCATTAAGTGCTGTTTTGTATTCTGCATCTAGATAACACAGATAAGCATAGTAATAAATCGAAGCTTCTTGGTATTCACTATTTTCATCTTTAAGTTTTTCAAATAAAGGTTTTGCCGATTTATAATCGTTAGTCATAAATTGTGCGTACCCTAACTTAAAACGGTACTCTATATTTTCAGCTCCAGCAAGATTTTTACTCTCGATTTTAGTGAACCATTCTATTGCTTTGGTATAGTCCTTTTTAGCATAATACGAACGACCGATTTGAAAATAGGCTGCCTTCGAGTTCGCACTTGACGGATAGTCCTTAATATATTTCAGAAAACGCCCCTCAGCATCCGAATCTCCTAATTCTAGTGCACAGACTGCCTGATAGAAACGTACGCCCTCTTTAATTAACGTCAATTCTTCCGTTTCATCAAGCTGCAAAGTTGACTTCGTACGCAGCTCTTCGACTTTATCAAATTGTTTGGCAGCAGAACTAAACTTTCCACGCTCATATAACTCCAAACCATTCTTATAAGCCCTATTAATATCTTGCCAAGCTGTTTGTTGACCAAATACTGGAACTGCCATCAAGCTCAATGCAACACCCAATCCGTAAATTTTCTTGTACATAATGGTGTATTTCTTATATCTAAATTTCTAAAAATCAAAAAGAATAGTACCTGTTAAGTGTGACATGCGGACACTACTCTTCAGTCTACTAAATTAGTAGTTCAAAATCAAGTTTTCCTCAAAAGTTGTTAACATCTGTTGATAAACTACATTTATAACGCCAATATTACGATCAAGAGGGATATTTATTGAAATTTTAACATTTTTTCACATTAGTAAATATAATTTCCGTCCCCTACTCAAATTAAAAACAAACAGAAAATTGTATGTTCCAACTGAAAAGTGTAATTTATTCCTTGCTACAAAAAAATATAGACAGACATATAGACTAGATGACGGAACTAAAACATGAAATCACACAATTATTTGAGAAGTCTATACATCAGCATATTGATGGTTTAGATTTTTTGATAGAGCTTGTTAATATATTTAGAAAAAACAAAAACTCACTATTATTAGACATTACTGAACTAATTGAATTACTGGAATTTGACTACACTTATAAATCTTTACTTATTTCAAAAATTTCGTCTTTAGAGCTTAAAAAACGAGATTTCGATCAAATCATTTCTGATGTAGGTATTATCAATTATAACGACTTTCTGTACGAGGTCAAACGAAGGCTGATAGCTAAAGTCATACCGCATCAAGCTCCTCCAGAATCTTTAGAATTTGTACTTAATCAAATTTTCTATGCACGCACAGATTCTCAGTGGATACAACACATTCCTGACGAACAGATTGTTCGCTTAGTCAATTTATTAGGCGGAGCTAATGTTTATGCGGACAACAGCAACAACCATCCAATTTCTGAAATACTCTATGGACTTGAAGTATTAACACAGCGTGCGTCTGGTCGTGCAATGGAAGCAGATGTAAGTAAGATGACTCCTGAATATCGAAACTTTGACAATCCATTCATTGGATTACTACAGGAAATGGACGGAATAATTCAATTTATTCGTACACAAAACCAACCGTACCTAGAGAGCTCGGATATAAATTATAAGCAGATAAATATTCTATTACAGCAATGCGACAAATATATAGACGATGCATTTGGAAATTCACAAAAGCTAGGTATCTCTATGAAAGTAAACCAATCTTTATTGCGCTTACGTCAACAATTAGGTCGCATCAAAGAAATTTTACCTTACCTAATTCTTGATGATCCAAGCAAAGGAACTGAGCAGACCATTGCTTTCATCAAAAAATTAATTAGTATTAATTCGAACAAAACAGATGTTAGTACGCTCATCAATGAAAGCACCCAATCTATCGCTTATGAAATTACCCAACATACAGCTCAAACTGGTGAACATTACATCACCTCATCCAGAAAAGAATACATTAATATGTTTTGGTCCGCCTGTGGCGGTGGCTCTATTGTTGCAGTATTGTGTATCATAAAGGTACTGATGGCCAAAGCAGACACCAGTATATTCGGACACGCTGTCTTATACAGTTTAAACTATGCATTAGGTTTCACCGCTATTTATTTGCTAGGCTGTACACTAGCGACCAAACAACCAGCTATGACCGCTTCTGCCCTCGTCAGTGCTTTGGAACGAAAGACAGAAAGTAAAGAAGAACGTAATTACAAATATTGGTCTTTTGCCAATTTCTTTTCCCAAGTATTCAGATCCCAATTCATCGCATTCGTAGGCAATGTAATTCTTGCATTTCCGATTGCAATGTTATTAATATGGGGAATTGACACATTATTTTCCTACAATATAGCATCTACAAAATGGAGGGGATTAATTACTGATTTAGACCCTATAGACTCTCCTGCAATAGCACACGCTTCCATAGCGGGTCTATTTTTGTTTCTTTCGGGAATAATTGCTGGTAGTGTTGCCAACAGAGATAAATATAATTCCCTGTACTATCGCATGGAACAGCACCCTATTCTAAAAAAAATATTTGGAAAAGAAAAAACTAAAAAAATTGCGAATTGGTACAAAAAGAAATGGGCTGGTGTGATATCGAATATTTGGTTTGGTATATTCATGGGAATGACCGGATCCATAGGAATATTCTTAGGGTTAAATATTGATATACGTCATATCACTTTTGCTAGTGGCAATTTAGCTTTAGGCATGTATGGAAGTGACTGGAGAGCCCCAAATGACATGATTATTTGGGGGATTTTAGGGATAGGTGTAATAGGTTTTGTCAATTTCATTGTCAGCTTTACCCTATCGCTAATACTAGCCTTCCGTGCCCACAAATTAAAACTATATGAATTAGCATTAGTTAGTAAGGCTATATGGGCCTTATTCTTACTTAGCCCACTACAATTCTTTTTCCCTCCAAAAAAAGAAGGTTAAAAAAAGAGAGGTTAACACCTTAACCTCTCTTTCCTGCTAGCAAGTATAAAACCGCCATTCGCACCGCAACACCATTTTCTACTTGGTCGAGAATAATAGAATGCGAGCTATCTGCCACATCCGATGTAATCTCTACACCTCTATTAATCGGACCTGGGTGCATAATTGTTATTTCTTTATCAAGAGAATCCAATATCTCTTTATTTAAACCATATAGCATGGAATATTCACGTAATGATGGGAAATATGCGATATCTTGACGCTCCAATTGAATGCGCAACATATTTGCCACATCACACCAATTCAACGCCTTCATCAAATCATGCTCCACCTTCACTCCCAATGAAGTGATATATTTTGGGATTAAAGTCGTAGGTCCGCAAACCATTACTTCCGCACCTTGCTTTTGCAAACACAAAATATTTGAAAGAGCTACACGCGAGTGTAGAATATCACCAATGATAGCCACCTTACGTCCGGCTACATCACCATACTTCTCCCGAATAGAAAATGAATCTAATAATGCTTGTGTTGGATGTTCATGAGCCCCATCTCCTGCATTCACGATTTGTGCGTCTACATGCTTACTCAAAAACACACCAGCCCCCGCATATGGATGACGCATTACGATCATATCAACTTTCATTGCTAAAATATTATTGACAGTATCAATCAACGTCTCCCCTTTACTTACCGAAGAAGAAGAAGCAGCAAAATTGATGGTATCGGCTGAAAGTCGTTTTTCTGCTAATTCAAAAGATAGACGTGTACGGGTAGAATTTTCGAAGAATACATTGGCAATAGTGATGTCTCTTAGCGAAGGAACTTTCTTGATCGGACGATTCAAGACATCCTTAAAATTTGCTGCTGTATCTAAAATTAATTGAATGTCATGCTCAGTTAGGTCTTTGATGCCTAATAGGTGGCGTGTACTTAACTGTTCTGTTGTTGTTGGCATTGTTAACTACTATTTTCGCTGAAAAAATTATTTCTTGTCCGTAATCAATACGATACTATCCTCCTCATCGACCTCTTCCCAACTCACAATTACCTTTTGAGAATCGATAGAATCGACTTGTATACCGATATAATCTGGTTGAATAGGTATCTGTCTTGAGAATCGGCGGTCTACCAAACATAAAAGCTCTATACGCTCTGAACGACCAAATGCTTGGATAGCATCCATAGCTGAACGAATAGTACGACCAGTCCAAAGCACATCATCGACAAAAATCACATTCTTACCTTCCACAATAAAATCAATCTGTGTACTGTTAGCAAGTAAAGGTGAATTTCCCTTCAGACGAAAATCATCACGAAAAAATGTAATATCTAATATACCCGCATCCACATCTTTGCCTAAAAGCTCTTTCAGCTCCTTGGCTATACGATTAGCCAAAAAAGTACCTCGGGGCTGAATACCGATAATTGCTGAATTCGAGAAATCTCCGTGATTTTCAATCAATTGTTGACACAATCTTTTGATTGTAATTTGAAACTTAGGACCGTCTAATAAAATCGATTGTTTCATTATAGGATTATTTGTACAAAAATAACCTTTTTAATCCATAACTGAAATAGAAAAAACCTTAAGGCAATCGAATTTGCCACCAATCGCCTATTATATAACCCATTAATTGTCTTAAAAACTAGCACCTCAAAATATCATTACCAGTAATAAAAACAACAAAACATATTTTCCCACAACCCCATTTGAGTTAACAAAACAAAAAGTAAAAGAAACACTACGATCTCAATAATATAATACATTTCATTTTACAAAAATAAATTAATCATAATATAACTTTGTAAAACACATTTAGCCACCACATTTAGTATTATACCGACATATCAAATTACAGCTACAACAAACTCGGTTATACAGCGATCAGCAAACAATATAGTCGTTAAAATTAAAATATTATATTAACATGAAAAATAACAACACGATTAGATACAATAAGAACAATGAAAAAATTCCATTGAAGCAATACTTTGCGCCAACAATTCAAGTTACACTATTTGAAATTGAGAATTCTATAGCAACAGCTTCAACACAAGGAATAATTGGAAATGCGCCAACTGATATCCAGGTAGAAGATTGGACTAAAAAAGAAGATACAGAATTTTTTGATTTTTAATTTCACATATCATTCAAAATGAACAATATTTTTAAACATATAAAACTATCTCTATTTGCCGCCTTTGTTGTATTTGCAGGCAGTTGTTCAAGAGATAAAAATGAATTTGATGCCCAAAATGGAGAAATGACCGTAACATTTAATGTTAGCGGCATCGAAGATTCAAAGAGCCAATCCCCTGAACCAATCCGAATTGCCAGCACTAACAAGAATTTAATGCAGGAAATTTCAAACGAAAATTCCGATGGCATAAAAGTATCAACAACGTTTAATAACGAAGTTGGATTTACAGTAGATGCCATTGCTGAGCAAACCTCAATTGGCAAGGGTATTAGTACCGCTGATAACGGGCTATCTTTAAAAGAAAGACTGAATAAAAGTGCAAATAGCACTCGCGTTGCAGCGAACATGGCTAATGGTCGCACGTACAGAATATTAATTTATAAAAATAATTCTACTACTGTTTGGAAAACTTTTGATGGCACCGTAGGAACTGCTATTAAATTTGATGTCACCAAAGGAGATTCATTTCAATGGGTAGCCTACTCTTATAATGAAGATCAGCCATTACCCGCTATAGCTGATTTGCAAAACCCTACTGTAGAAGCTCTCACTGACAAAGACTTATTGTATGCACAAGGAACATTAATTGTACCAACTGGAACCCCTACAGGAAACATAAAAATGTATCCTATAGCAATCCTTTTTAAGCATAAGATGACAAAAGTTACTGTTAAAATTGACGCAGTAAATCTGGCGTTGTATGCACAAATAAGAGGTATAAAAGTTCAGTTTCTAGATCAAAACAACTTCAAAAAAGCAACTTTTAATATTAAAGATAATACATTTTCAAATATTCAGACGGTTCCTGTTAGCCAAATATTAGATGCCACAACGCCTACAAATGACACTTGGGAATATAGCTACTATACTGTTGACCCGTCTGTATTAAGTCAGTTTCAAATTCAAGTTACAGATCTTCCTGTTACATTCAAATCGGTAGATCCGTCAATTGCTAGCCTTAACTTAGCAACTTTTACCAATGCCAATTTTCCTGTTGTTAGAGACATCAAATTCACGTTTAACTACACTAATCCAGCTATAGGTAATGAATTAATAGCGAAAGTAGGATTATCGTACACACTACCTTCGAAACGTATATTTCATGTTTCTAATAATACAACATATGCCTATTCATTTCAAGAGGGACCTGCGTGGAGAATGATTAGTGATCTTCGCAATTTCGGCAACTTGGATAATAGTCTAGTAAGAATGGCTCCATGGGATCCAACCACTCCAAGTAAAGGAGTATGGAAAGGTGGTAATTTTAACACAGATGATAAAACAGAAAACTGGCTTTTAGCTAACTCAGCTGCAGCTACTCTTCTTGCAAAAATTGAACCATCAGACGCTAGCAAAAGACCCGACATAATCATATTCGCTTACGATCAGGTATCTTTACCAACCACAGTTAGTGATGCACTTCTTCGATTTGTAAATGCTGGCGGTGTCTTTATTTGGATGAATGAATTTCATGATCCAACTATCCCATTATTTTTAAATAAATTGTTTGGTACAGATCAACCTTTAGTAGCTGACAACCCAATCAAAGTACATGGGTTTGGTGATGGCGGAGCTATGTATCGATTGCTAAGCAAAACAGACGGCATAGCGGATGGTAATCGTGTATTAGATGGTCCTTTTGGTGATGCTAGAGGTAAGTTGTGGGGAGAAGACGCTTCCGTAACGCATGGAGTAACAGGATTACCACTTAATAAAGTAGAGATATATTCCTATGGTCAAGCAGTTAACAGACTCCCTAATGCGACAAATGCATCTTATGTTACGATGTTTAGACATACGGAAAAAAACTTCTTTTTCTTAGGTGATGGTGGATTAATTTCTTACGATGGAGCCGTCTCACCAACAGCCTGCCCTTTTGATTACAATCCTACTACCGCTAGACCTATACCAAAATTATTCGGTAATCTATACATACCCCCTGCTAGTGATCCAAGACCTCGTTACAACGAAAGAAGTGATTATGCATATAATGGAATCATCGCAGGAAACATTATGCTGTGGGCAGGTGAACTTGCAGAATTTAACGGTATAACGCCATGGAGGTATAGACCATAAGATTTTAAAAAAAGGTTAAAAGAAGAAGGTTCTGTTTTCAACAAACAGAACCTTCTTCTTTTAATACAAAATATATTAAAGCGAACCAAATACCTCCCTAATTAAAATCAGAACAAATCATTGAATCTTAAACCCCATTATATTTAACAAACAATCTTCAATACAAACCAATATAGTAATGTATAAAATTCCTTTATCCATAAGCAAATGAGAACTCCTATCAATTGCTGATATACCCTTTTATTTTTTTCAAGAAACTTAATCAATAAAAAACATTGCGTTATAAAAGAAATATTTACAAAAATAACAATCAAGCATCCCGAATAATGACAAATCACTTTTCTAAAAACAAGCGTTAAACACACTATACTCGACACAAACATACTACCAACAGCACAAAAAGAGCCATCTCATTTTTTTAAAAAAACGCAAAACAAAAAAAAATATTTTTACAAAAAGAAAAAATCAATGTAATTGTAAAGCCACAAGTTAAATAAAATAAAGGCAGAATTGAATACGAGAGATTTAACTCATCCATACCTTTGACCCAACAATAGTTAAGAATAAAATCTTAACTAGAAAGTAAACTTACAGCTACACAAACAGCTTTCTATTATAATTTATCTTTTTAAGTAAAAGCACGAAAACTGACAATTTGAGCAGAAACGATGCGAAATATTATATCAAAATGAGAGAAAATAATACTATAAAAACTGGAAATGAGTATATTGCATTAAAAAAATACCTCACTCCAACAATGCATGTTGCATTGTTTGAAATTGAAAATTCTATAGCAACTGCTTCTACACAAGGAATAATTGGAAATGCTCCAACAGATATTCAGGTAGAGGATTGGACTAAAAAAGAAGACACAGAATTTTTTGATTTTTAATTTCTTATTTTACTGAAAATGAACAATATTTTTAAACACATAAAGCTATCCATATTTACTGCATTCATCTTATTTTCAAGTAGTTGCTCTAAAGACAAGGATGAATTTGGATCCGAAGATGGCGAAACAACCGTTTCATTTACCGTTACTGGTATAGAAGATTCAAAATCTCAATCACCCGACCCTATTAAATTAGCAAGTCTAAACACACAATACTCAAGTGATGGTCAAGAAACTGTTTCAGTAAGTACCACCTATACTAATGAGGTTGGATTTACCGTAGATGCTATTGCTGAACAAACTTCAATTGGAAACGGTATATCCTCTTTTGATAACAAGACATCACTAAGGGACAAAATAAAAAATAGAACAACAAGGAAAACTGCAGCGAATATGACCCCAGGTCATACTTATCGTATATTGTTCTATAAAAACAATTCCCCAACTGTCTGGAAAACTTTCGATGGCACCGTCGGGACTCCTATTAAATTCGACGTATCCAAAGGTGATTCCTATCAATGGATAGCCTACTCTTATAATGAAGATCAGCCATTACCCGCTATAGCTGATTTGCAAAACCCTACTGTAGAAGCTCCTATTAACAAGGATTTATTACATGCACAGGGCACCTTAAATATACCTACAGGTACTCCAACAGGCAACATCAAAACTTATAATGTCCCAATTTTATTTAAGCACAAAATGACAAAAGTAACTGTCAAAGTAGATGCTACTAAATTGGGAATGTATGCTACAGTAAACGGAATTAAAGCACATTTTATAGATCAAAATAATTTTAAAAGCGCAACATTTGATGTTAAGCAAAACTCATTTTCTAACTTACAGAATGTTCCAGTAAGTCAATTTTTGGATGCAAACGCAGTCAATCCATCAAACACTTGGGAGTTTAGCTATTACACAGCTGATCCATCCATAATGGATGAATTCGAAATTAAAGTATCCCATCTTCCAGTCACTTTCAAGTCAGTAGATCCATCTAAAGCATCAATAAACTTAGCGACCTTTACTAATGCTAATTATCCAGTTGTGAAAGATATCAAATTTCTATTCAAATATACATCACCTACTTATGGCGATGAACTTATTGCTAATGTTGGACTTTCCTATACATTACCTTCAAAACGAATACTTCATGTTTCTAGTGGTGGTGTATGGGGTTACGCGATGGAACGAAATGCACCTTGGAAAATGCTTAGTGATCTACGCAATTTTGGAAACCTAGACAACAGTTTAGTTAGGATGGTGCCTTGGGATGCAGCAACACCTAGCAAAGGTGTGTGGATAGGGGGCACTGCGACTGACAATACAGCAAACTATGTAAATGCTAATACTACAGCGACTATTTTAGCCAAACTTAATCCAACAGACGCGACACTTAGACCTGATATTGTGATATTTGCGTTCGACCAGCTTACCTACACTACAGCACTCCAAGATGCAATCGTGAACTATGTAAATGCTGGTGGAATTTTTATATTGATGAATGAATACATCCACCCTACAGGGGTTGGTGCATTACTAAACAAACTATTCGCACTTCCCACAGGTACGATTACACCTAGATTCCTATCAACATCTGGGGCTATGTATCCACTTTTAAATGTTAATGACAGAGTCTTAAATGGCCCTTTTGGAGATGTTAGAGGTAAGTATTGGGGTGAGGACAGTTCAACCTCAGTTGGTCTACTTGGTGTCCCAAGCAGTGAGGTAACTATCTATTCTTACGGACAGGCGATCAACAGAGCAGATGACGTTACAGACGCTATAACACCTTCAATGTTTAGTCATAAGACAAAAAACTTTTTCTATCTAGGAGACGGCGGTTTGACGGCCTATGACGGAGGCACATCCTCTACTGCATGTCCCTTTGAATTTGATGCAACGACAGGCAGACCTAAGGCAAAACCATATGGAAACGCTTATAGTCCAAAAAATTATGTTGCTAGAAGTCAAGATGCTCAAAATAGTATCATAGCAGGAAACCTAATGCTATGGGCAGCAGAACTAGCAGAATTTAAAGGCATTAGACCATGGAGATATAACCCATAGCCTAGTTAACAAAAGCTTTAATAAAATAATATAAGGTCCTGTATAATTGTATACAGGACCTTATTTATTATTAAGACAAACGCCTATTGGATTAATCACCCAAACCTATCAAATAGCACGATATTTAAATCTATTATTCCAAGATATATAAGCGTCTAAATATAACATGTGCTTCTACCAATCCTATTAAACTACCATAATATAAACACTCAGTACACAAACCAAGAAGAAGCAGACACCTAGCTGCTCATTGTAATCAAATACATGAACAGAATAATAATAAATAACTGAGCAATATCATAGACTATATTTAATTAGCAATAATATTAATCGTATCTCATCGTCAACAAAAAAGGTGCATTAGCCTTATTTATCGCTAATGCACCTTTTTATATAAAAATTAAAAGTCTAGTTTATGTAAACACTAGATAGATTTAATAAATAGCTTATTCCTCTCCAAAGAAATAGCCGTATTTTTTCCAAAGCTCATCTGATGCCTTTTTAACATCCGCATCCTTATATTGCTCTGCTAACATTTTAATTCGTTGCATTCCAACTAAAGCTAAACGAACATTACGCTCAGCAGATATATCTTTTATGTATTGATTACCTTCAAAATACTGCATATTATCTTTTATGTAAGATAAATTACGTAATGCAATCTCTTTAGCCTTTGCAGACTCTCCTGTTTGGTACATGGCATCCAATAACGGAATATAACTCATAGCTTCGCTCATTTGAAAAATCCTTTTAGGAAGATTGTCATAAGCCTTCATCACTACATTGTGTGCTTCTTTTTTCTTACCGTCATTTAATAAATTTTGAGCTGTCTCACCAAATATCGAACTCAAATAAAACGTCAAATAACGATACGTATCTGGATCCAAATATTTAGCATTTCCAATATTGCCCCATTTATATTTGTTCATTATTTTGTCATACACTGAATCTGTATCCTGTATAGCACCCTGCTCCGCATCTTGAACTTTTGTATCAACAGGAATTAATCGCAAAGCAAATCCCTCAGATATTAAGTACTTATCCAATCCCAAATAATACTGCTGTGGAGTTGTTGTTGTAAAGTAAATTGGACGCTTCCAATTATTATTAGCTAATACAGACAACACAGAAAGTTCTGCACGTGAAACATACCCCATTGGATATACGAAACTCAAAGAATCGGCTATTGAATCTTTAAACATGGTCGGAACAGCATTATTCGCTAACACCGCTTGCTTGTCAATATTCAACTTTAAATTTTTAGTAGGCAAAATATTTACACTTTCACCTGACTGCGTTTGCATTTTGTTTTCAGCATCATCCGACAACATCACCTGCAAAGCATCACTAACCTCAATATTTCCTGGGATATTGTAATCGTAATAATAAATAACATCACGAACACCATCCTTGATTTTCTCTGGATCGATATTGATAGGTAACGCATCTGCATCGTTGACTTTTTTCATCATTTGACGCATATACCAATCCGAAGACAATAAACTCAAATTTACCACTCTTACATCTGTACGAATACCTTCTACCTCTTGGAGATACCACAATGGATAGGTATCATTATCACCATAAGAGAATAAAATTGCATTAGGTGCACAAGATTCTAAATAATTCTGTGCCATGTCACGAGATAATAATTTTTCTGATCTATTGTGATCATCCCAATTTTGTGAAGCAAATAAGACTGGAGCAGCTAATAAACCTAATGCTGTAACACCTATTGCAGCAGATTTTGCGTTTACTTTTTTTGATACAAAATCCCAAATTGCAATTACTCCCAAACCAATCCAAATAGAGAAAGCGTAGAACGAACCCGCATATGCATAGTCACGCTCACGTGGTTGTAGTGGATTTTGATTGAGATACAGCACTATCGCCAAACCAGTAAAAAAGAATAATAACATAACCACAAGTGCATCACGCTGATTTTTTCCAAAATGCCAATATGCACCTATTAGACCTATAATTAATGGTAGGAAGAAATAGGTATTGCGCGAAGGGTTACTCTTTTCAGACTCTGACAAATTGCTTTGACCACCCACAAATGTATTATCGATAGGCTTGATACCTGAAATCCAATTTCCCTCTAGCACAGACCCATGCCCCTGTACATCATTCTGTCTACCTACGAAATTCCACATGAAATAACGGAAGTACATATGGCCAATTTGATAGCCAAAGAAAAATTTTAAATTATCTGAGAAAGTAGGCTGTTCTTCAGGGCCTAAACCAAGATACTGTCTATAAAAACTAGCATGCTCTGCCCTATCACTATATATTCGTGGGAATACAGTCTCTCTATCATATGTGTAATTTGTTTTCTTACGAGCTACTACATATTTATCATTATCCTTACGATAAACATTACCCGCATCAAAAGCATCAGTCGGCTTAGCATCAAAATACTTACCCTTGAATAATGGTTCATCTCCATACTGTTCACGATTCAGGTAACTTAAAAATGTAAATACATTATCAGGATCAGAATTATTCAATGTCGGGTCAGCTTTCGCCCTAATCGTAATCATAGTAAATGAGCTATATCCAAAAATGATAAAACCCAATGACACAAGAGCAATATTCAAAATAGGCTTAACTTTCTTAATAGAATACCAAATACCAAATACTAGACCACCAACTACCAATAAAGCAAAAAATGCAACACCTGTACCAAATCCTAAGCCTAATGAATTCACAAATAATAAATCTGTAAATGCAGCAAACTTGATTAAATACTGGATCACACCCCATAAAATAAATCCTAATATTACAACCCCGATTAAGAATGCTTTGAAAGCACCTCCTTTCGTTACCTCCTTTGTTTTTCTAAAATAAACGACTAACGCTATCGCTGGAATAACTAATAAATTCAACAAGTGAACACCTATAGAAAGTCCCATCACGTAGGCTATTAATATCAACCAACGATCAGCTCCCTCTTCATTAGCTCGCACTTCCCACTTTAAAATCGCCCAGAACACAACTGCCGTACACAAAGAAGACATGGCATATACTTCAGACTCTACCGCTGAATACCAGAATGTATCTGTAAAAGCATATCCTAATGCACCTACTAAACCTGCGCCCATCACTACAATAGTCTGCGTAGGATTTAAAGTATGCGATAAATCAGCATTACCAAGAAATATCTTTCTCCCTAAAGCTGTAATTGACCAAAATAAAAATAGAATAGTTAAACCCGAACTGACAGCAGAACCAACATTCATCCAAAATGCGATTTGTGATTTATCACCCATAGCCATGTTAGAGAATATGTTTTGAATCATTAAAAATAGAGGCGCACCAGGTTGATGCACAATCTGCATCTTATATGCAGATGCGATAAACTCTCCACAGTCCCACCAGCTAGCTGTACGTTCAGCAGTAACGACATAAACAAGTGTAGCTACGACAGCACAAAGCCATCCAAGCAAATTGTTAATCTTATTATAATTCATCATATATGTTAATTGCATTATTGATCTACAACTAAGTAAAATTTAATACTGAAATATTTATACTTAGCCTTATCTAGGTTAAATGATTACAAACCTGCTTCGAAAATAAGGAATACATTTCTACTAATGAATAAATAAATAACATTTTAACACAGTTTAGTACTTTTTACCCAAACTAAAGCCTTTTCGAAAAATATCAAAAAAAATATTCCCTTGAAAATCAAGCAAAATAGACTCTATAAGCAAAAAAAATTTGACGGGTTCAAAAATCAGCGTATATTTGCATCATCAAACGATGAAACAGGGACACATAAAGTTTGGTAATGTTTGTCCGATAGTATAAGGGTAGTACGACAGTTTTTGGTACTGTTTGTCTTGGTTCGAATCCAGGTCGGACAACAAAAAGGAGTTACAAATTGTAACTCCTTTTTTTATTTTAAAATATTTTATTTTTTATTTGAATCTTTAATTTTAGTTTTTATCTTTGCACAGCAGTTGAAAAAACAAGGTTTAAATCTAGCATTTTGATTGTATGATTGTCCGATAGTATAAGGGTAGTACGACAGTTTTTGGTACTGTTTGTCTTGGTTCGAATCCAGGTCGGACAACAAAAAGAGAGTTATATAAATAACTCTCTTTTTTCTTTATATACCAATCCAACAACTTAATTTCTATAGTTTTATTTCTTATTATAGTCTTTTTATTTTCAATTTCATTTATCTAACTTTGTGCATCATTCACAAAACATATAAATACTACAACACCATGCCTTTGCAATTTAACACGGTTAAATTATTTGCAGGTTCAGGAACGCAAGAACTAGCAGAAAAAATCGCCCAGTCGTACGGGAAAGCTTTAGGAGAAAAAACACTATCTAAATTTAGTGACGGCGAAATTCAACCGTTCTACAATGAATCTGTAAGAGGAAGTGACGTATTCCTAATCCAATCGACCAACCAACCTACCGACAATCTTTTTGAATTATTATTGATGATTGATGCAGCGAAGAGAGCTTCAGCTCACTATATTACTGCTGTAGTTCCTTATTTTGGATTTGCTCGTCAAGATCGTAAAGATAAGCCTCGTGTAGCTATTGGCGCCAAAATGATTGCAAACTTGATTACCGCTGCTGGTGCAAGTCGTATTATGACAATGGATTTGCATGCTGCTCAGATACAAGGTTTCTTTGACATTCCAGTAGATCATTTGGATGGATCGGTTATTTTTGTCCCTTACATCAAATCGTTGAATCTTCCTAATTTAACAATAGCATCTCCTGATATGGGTGGTTCATACCGCGCGCGTACTTTTGCTAAATTCTTCAATGCGGAAGTTATCATTTGTGACAAGCGTCGTAAACGTGCTAACGAAATCGAATCAATGTCTATTATAGGTGATGTAACAGGTCAAGACGTTGTGTTAATTGATGACATCTGTGATACAGCAGGTACTCTATCAAAAGCAGCAGCTTTGATCATGGAAAATGGCGCTAATTCTGTTAGAGCAGTTTGTACACATGCCGTATTGTCGGGGAAGGCTTACGAAACTATTGAAAATTCGGTTTTAGCTGAAATGATTGTAACAGATACAATTAAATTAGACGCTGAAAAAGCTAAAAACTCAACTAAAATTAAAGTCTTGTCTACAGCAGATTTATTTGCAAAAGCGATAAAAAGTGTGAATCAACACTCATCAATTTCTGATTTATTTGATGTAGATTAATCGATCATATTTTATAAAAAATAAGAAACCCCAATTACTAAAGTAATTGGGGTTTCTTTATTAACCACTTTTGAGATTAAAGCTGTTTCACACGAATATTTCTGAAGAAAACTTCAGTACCGTGTCCTAAGAACCCAATATGGCCTTTTGTTTGCTTCAATCCAGGATGATCCTTCTTGTCTGCAGTTCCATTTTTAGATGCTTCCTTAATATCACCGTCAACAATCACTTTACCATTCAATGTTACTTTGATTTTAGATCCTTGAACACGGATCTCTTGCTGATTCCACTCCCCCATAGGCTTTAATGCACCGCGTTTTGATGCAATGATACCATATACCGAACCGTGATATTGATAAGGTTTTAGATTTTTGTAAACATCCGCATCATCATCCAATACTTGAATTTCGTGACCTAAGTAGGCAGCATCCCCTTCAATCGGCGTACGAATACCTACACCGTTATTTGCACCCGGAGTCAATTTGAACTCAAAACGGTATACAAAATCTCCATATTGCTCTTTCGTATATATGTTTTTACCAAATTTAGCATCTGGATTTGATCTTAAAGAACCTTCTGAATCGATTTCATATGCTGGTGACTCAGTCCATTTATTCAAGTTTTTACCATCGAATAACATCTCAAATCCTTCTTTTTTCTCTTGCTCATTCAACGTAAACGTTACTTTACGAGGAATTTCCTTGATATAAATATCGCGGTACCACACTCTCGAGCCGTGAGCTTGCAATTCAATTTGTTCAATTGGAAAAATCGGTTGACTACGATCCCAGAAATTTTCTAAAGTAACGTTGTCAACAACTTTTTCACCATTCAACCATACCCACACTTTCTCTCCTACCATACGAATTTTCATGTTATTCCATTCGCCTAGTGGATTATCTGCTACTTTAGAAGGTTTCGATTCATTTTTTTGATTATTGTATAAACCACCAGAACCTACTTGAGCACCAACATTAGTACGCGAGATATCCCACATTTGTACTTGAGGTGTTCCTCTCAAATATACACCTGCATCTGGTTCTTTACCATTTTTGTCTAATTTCCAATCTAATATCAACTCGAAATCAGCATATTGTTTTTGTGTAGCAATATTTTGACCATGACCCGAAAACACCAAACTTCCGTCTTCTGCTGCCCATGTGTTATTCATAGCTTTATCCGCCTCTACTTGTTTTGAGGCAAGTTCTTTCGCAGACATTTGGGCACGTTTAATTGGGTTTTCAACCAATCCTTTCCAACCTGTCAAATCTTTACCATTAAACATAGAAACGAAACTTTCACCTTTTGGCATTTCTGCCAAATGACGAACAATAGCCTCACGCAAATAGGAGCTTTCACTACCTGAAAGATTGTTCATAGCGCTCTCCAACCAATTACGAACATCTTTACCGATAAAGTCTTTATTATCCGAAGCTATATTCATCACCACATCAGTAGCCACCCCTTTAAGATCTTTATCATTTAGATATTTACTCGCAAAAGCTAAAGCAGAATATGTATTTGTAGATTTTAAACTTCCTAATGCGGTATTCTTTTGTTTGTTGTTTTGCGCAAAAGCAAAAGCATCTTTCAACAAAATTGTTTTTTGATCATTATTAACCGAACTCGCATTCAATTGCTTAACGAAACCGTCGAATACTGTACTAAAAATTGAGGGCTCCTTTTCTGTACGCAATAATTCAGTCAAAGCATCTAATGAAGATGGATTTGACCAACTTGCCAATGATTTAATAGCCTCGGCACGTAATGGGTTATCCTTACCAATATAATTCTTAACTGTTTGTAGTGCTTCTACGCTACCTTCACCAGCAAAAACTGGGAAATAACGCACTGAAGATGGAGCTAAAGATCTCGAAATATTTGCAGAAAGTTTCTTCACAATACTTTCTTTAGCTGTATTGTTTTGCAAAGCTACAATAGCGGCTTGTTGTGCTAATTTCACTTCACTATCACTTGCCTTACCTAACAACTCTGCTATGGTATCAAAATCACTATCTTTTACCACATTAGGTAATGCGACAAACGCTGCACTTCTTACTGCCGGACTACCACTATTAATCAATTTGAAAATCTCTGCCGAAGAATTCTCATTTGATCTTTTTGATAGTACATCTAATAATGCCAATTGTGACTTCTCGTCTGTGGTCGCTAATAAACTATTTACTACATTAATCGTATTACTATCTTTAGACGTTAACAATAAAGCTTTTAGTGTTGCTAATTCTTTATCCGATGCTGAACTCAATTGTTTAACAACGAAAGCTGTATTACCTCCCTTTGTCAAAGCTGACAATGTATTGTAGGCTGCAATGCGAGATTCTTCTGTTTTGATTTTTGGAAGTCCTTTTTCTAATACTTTTATAGATGCCGATGCATCTTTAGTTTTCAAAAAATTCAAGACACTTTCTTGCGCTTCTGGATTTAATTTCACCAAAGAAGAAGCAATTTTCTTCATTTCTGAAGCTGATGTGCCTTTACTTAGCAAACCTAAAGCTACGTTTCTCAAAACAGCATTATTATCATTTGTAAGCTTTAATAAATTCTTACGCTGTTTCTTAGGATCTAAGCGCCCCAAAAGTTCTAAAGCTGCAACTTTAGCTCCTATACCTTTATCAGCAGAAGCTTCTGTATATACACGTGAAGCAATTGAAGTAGCTAATTTTGAATCACCGTTCTTCGCTAGATTATTAGCATACTCTAACAGTAGTGCAGCAACATTTGTTCTATCAAAACCTAGATCTACAGACTTTGCTTTAGCATAAAGCGTATCATAAGATTTTGCTGTACCTAATTTACTTAATGCGGAATAAGCATTTCGTTGAAAATTGTCAGACTGGTACGTTTTTATTAATTCTAAAATACGGTCTTCGGCTTCCGAATTTTTCACTTCACCTAAAGCACCGATGATAGCCGTGGCAGTCTTTTCTGTGACATTGCCAGCTAACGCTTTATTTAGAGCAGAAGATGACTCTTTGGTATGTATGGCACTTAGTACACGAGCAGCCTTTTCTGCCAAATATTCGTCCGTCAAATAAGACGATACTTTCTCTATGGCTTCATTTTTAGCACAGAATTTCAATAATTCCAATGCATACCCTTTGTTGTCTTTATCTTTTAATTTATCCAAAGCCAACAAAATACCTTTTACATATTTCTCGCGAACAGCTTCTTTACCAGATTGCATGACATAAAAGGCATAAGAATTAGTAGCGTATTCAATAGTCGCATTATCTTGTCCCTGTGGGCGTAATTTTGACAATAGTTGAGCTACATCTTCTGAAGTGAAGTTTTCTAACTCTCCCATCGCTAAGAGAAATTTACCCTGCTCAGCTGCAGGCTGCTGTGCCAACACATCAGCGATTTTAGTTTCTGCTGTACGTCCAGCAGGTTGTTGGGCGTATGATGCTGTTTGCAACAGCAATAATATAGATATCGTATTAAAAATCTTTTTCATCGGAGAATAAAATTACATAGTCCAAGGACCTCTCATTGGTTGATTAATTAATCTATTTGCCGCTTCATCATTTACAAACTCCTGTTTGTCAGAATCAAAGTGCAAAGTTCTGTTTAGACGTAATGCCGCTAACCCTAAATTCACCAACGTACAAGAATAGTATCCATTCTCCTCATTCAATGCAAATTTTTCACGTGTACGAACAGCCTCAACAAAATCAGTCATTTGTGCTGCGGGTTCAGGATATTGTGCTAGCTTACGTTCCAAATCAGGAATATCGGATTTGAATCCTCTAAATAATTTTCCTTTTGGTCCTTCTATATATGCTTTTCCGACTTCAGTACCTTCTCCATCCAATATGATTTGACAACCATCGGCATAAGTATATGTTATTTTACGCCAAGTCCCTACGGCATCAGAATGCTGTTGAGGTGCATCAACTTCAATTTTTATTGGACTTTCATTATCTTTTCCTAAGAAATACTGAACTGGATCCAAATAGTGTTGTCCCATATCACCAAGACCACCACCATCATAATCCCAGTAACCACGGAAAGTAGTATGTACACGGTGATCACTATAAGGTTTGTATGGTGCTGGGCCTAACCACATTTCATAATCCAATTCTTTTGGAGCTTGTTGAACTGGTAAATTTTCTTTACCTACCCAATAAAACTTCCAATCAAAACCTGTATGTTTACTAATTGTAACTTTCAAAGGCCAGCCTAACATTCCTGTATCAACTACTTTCTTGATTTTCTTCACTGGTACATTCATACCATAAAAATTGGAATCAAATCTAAACCAAGTATTCAATCTGAAAATATTGCCGTGTTGAGCCACTGCTTCTTTTACCTTTTTACCTTCTCCAATAGTACGAGTCATTGGTTTTTCACACCAAATATCTTTACCAGATCTTGCTGCTTCTAATGCCATAAGACCATGCCAATGTGGAGGTGTAGCGATATGAACGATATCTACTTCTGTATTTTGTATTAAGTCTCTAAAATCATGATGTTCTTTAATTCCTCCACCTAAAGCCTTTTGAGCTAGGGCTAGATGTCTCGTATCTACATCACAAATAGCTACAGTTTTTGTACCTGCATAACCAAAGTGACCTCTTCCCATAGAACCTACTCCAATCACTCCTTTTGTAAGATGATCGGAAGGAGCCAAATACCCTTTACCCAGTACGAATCTTGGGACGATAGTAAAGGCAGCAGCTCCAATCAATGATTTCTTTATAAAATCACGTCTTGAAGAATTTTGTTTGTCCATATCTTAAAATAATTAATTATATAAAATGTGTTAGTTGTTCATATTTAATACATCTAGATTACTTTTAAAATAATCTACAACAGTATATCTAACCAATCCTTGTGCATAACCATTCTCATCTAATGAAGACAAATGAATCTCACATTTTTGACGGATAGCATTCATGGTATATTTATTTAAACTTTGTTGAATTGGTATCGTAATCAACGAACCTGCTTTAGCAAATTTGCCACTCAATACGACAGATTCTGGATTCAGTATCTGAATTAATAAGGATATCGCCTTCCCTAGATTATAACCGAGATTTGCGATTAAATCTATAGCATATTGATCTCCCTGATTCGCAACTTGAATTATATGTTGAGGTTGAAGATCTGCCAAGTTTGGTAAGTTCTTTAATAAAGTAGGCTCTCCCCTTTCAATATCCTGACGAGCTTGATTAACGAGAAATATTCCTGAGGCTATTGTCTCTAGACAACCACGTTTACCACAATAACAAAGTTCTCCCTCCTCTACAAATGCCATATGTCCCATTTCCCCCGCAAACCCTTCATTACCCATGTAGACTTTCCCATCAATGATTACTCCCAATCCAATCCCCCAGTCCATCAATATCACCAATACATTCTCCCTGTTCTGTGCAGCACCATAAGCCAACTCACTCAAAGCTGCGCCTTTGACATCATTTATCACTGCGACATGCTTCCCAAGTTTTTTTTGCAGGTATTCAGAAATATTAAAAGAGTTTTTATTGTAAAATGTTTGATTAGTTCCTAGTTTGTAGTTTATAAGTCCAGGCATACTTAATCCTATGGCAGAAATATTGCGCTCATCAATACCAAAATCCTCATAATATTGTTTTATTACTTGGATGAGATCCTCAATATCTCCATTATTAGTACTAATTTCAAAAGGATAAGATTTTCTTCCGAACAATATATTATTATTATTGTCCATTACAACAAGATGAAGAGCAAAACGTTCAACCTCAACACACAATACATTAAATACGCCGTCATTCAGTTGATAAAGCACAGGCTTTCTTCCTCCTATTGATTCTCCCTTCTCTTTTGGTACTAATAGCTTTCTCTGATGTAGGTCTAATATAAGATTATTCATTGTTGGAAAGCTTAGTCCAACATCCTGAACAAGTTCTCCTAAGGACAGCATCTCTTTATCAAAAAGCGTCATCATCAGCTTTACTTTATTTAAAGCTGATTTGCGTTTTATTGTTGTTTTTGCTGAGCTGACTTCCTCCAACAAATCTTCTAGTAAACTCATAAATTAGATTATACTCAAAAATAATAAAACACATTAAACAATTCAAAAAAAATATACATATAACAAAAACTTTACTAAAAATTTTAATCAAGTCCCTTATGATTACCTAATTATTAACACATAAATAGCATTTTGCACCTTCAATTTAATTCACTTATAATCAAAAACATATTCTTCACAAGGATTCCTTTCAAAAAGGTAAATTATATATTGCTAACAAAATATATAATCATTATCTTTGCAACTCAATTTTTAAAATTATCAAAATGAAATCAATTGCTATTAGCGGTTCTGTAAGACAGAGCGTAGGGAAAAGAGATGCAAAGGAATTGCGTTACGAAGGTCAAGTACCTGCAGTTCTTTACGGTGGTACTACACAAACACACCTTTCTGTATCCGCAGCTGATTTGAAACAAGTTCTTTACACTGCTGATGTTGTATTCGTAGAATTAAACATTGATGGAAAAACTGTAAAGGCTATCGTTCAAGACGCTCAATTCCACCCATTAACTGACTTAGTTACTCACATTGACTTTTTAGAGTTATTTGATGATAAAGAAGTTTCATTAAACATCCCTATCAAATTAACAGGTACATCACCAGGTGTTAAAATGGGGGGTAAATTAGTTCAAAAATTACGTAACCTACGTGTTAAAGCATTGCCTAACAACTTGCCTCAAGTAATCGAAGTTCCTATGGAATCTTTGGAAGTTGGTAAATCTTTCCGCGTACGTCAAGTAGAATTAGCGAATGCTAAAGTATTGAACAACAGTGACGATACAATCGTTTCAGTTATCATGTCTCGTGCATTACGTCAAGCTGAACAAGAAGCTGCTAAAGCTGCTAAAGGTGGTAAGAAAAAATAATTTTTGCTTCACCGCAAATTTGAAGGGCATCGATATTTCGATGCCCTTTTTTCTTGGCTTATGAAATCATTTTTTAACTTTGCAACATGAATTATCTTATTGTAGGACTTGGGAATATAGGCAAAGAGTATGAAGATACTCGACACAATATTGGTTTTATGGTCGCTGATGAGTTAGCCAATCAAGCCAATAGTTCATGGTCCTTACTGAAACATGCATATTATACGGAATTCAAAATGCGCGGGCACAATGTCTATGTCATCAAACCGACTACATATATGAACCTAAGCGGAAAAGCCGTCAATTACTATATGCAGAATTTGAAAGTTCCTATCGATAATGTACTGGTGATTGTAGATGATTTAGCTATACCATTCGGATCACTACGTGTTAAACCAAAGGGTTCTGCTGCAGGACACAATGGACTAAAATCTATTGAAGCTTTATGTGGAGGACAAAACTATCCGCGCCTGCGATTTGGAATTGGAGACAACTATCCTAAAGGAAGACAAGTAGATTATGTCTTGGGAGCATTTGATAAAGATGAACAAAAAGACCTACCTGCACTAATTGAGCACGCAGTAAAGATGATTCACTCTTTTGTAAGCATTGGTATAGGTCTAACGATGACTAATCTCAATACAAAATAAAACAATAAAGCCACTTACGAAAAGTGGCTTATTAGTTATTCTACATTACTAGATATAGTAAATTTTTATTTCTTCGACTCAAAAAGGTTACTCTTCAAGCCTTCGTAGAACCAAAAAACTTCTCCTCTAATCCCCAACTGTCTATTATAGATAATCATCTGATCAAAAAACTCTTTAGTAGGTGTATAATCGGCATTTCTAATTAATACTCCCGGAAAAAACTTGTTTCGAGTAGAATTATTAAGATAACTCACTTGTTCACTCAAAGTCGCTTTATAAGCCTCTATATTATATCGATAGATTTGTGGAAACACATAATCAATTATTCCATCATTCAGCCACTTAGGCCAGTCTTGCAAATATTCAGTTTTCGCCCAAGGATGTACACTAGGAGCGCTTGTTACTAATACTTGAGGTTTCTCCTTTTTTACACTTTGATATAGATCCTTCAGAAAAACGGTTAATTTTGAACTTCTCCATTCCACCCATTCCTTATTCAAATAATCTGAAGGGGGAACATTACCATTATGCTCATTTTTATACAATTGCACTGTATATTCATCATATCCCCCCGTAGAAGGTAATGCAGGTAATCTATCATCCCCTTGGACACCGTCAACATTATAATTCTTAACGACTTCAAGTACTAAAGATTTAACAAACCCTTGTACCTCTGGATGAAAAGCATTCATCCACTCAAAATTATTCTTTTTTAAAATATTCCCCTGTTGATCTTTTGCTTGCCAATGATTATATTTTTGAATAATATGTCCTCCATTTGCATTATAGGAAGAAGCAAAGCCATACTCAAACCAAGCGTGTACCTTTAAACCATGTTGGTGAGCTACTACTATCATTTCTTGTAAAGGATCTCTTCCTTCAAATTTTTTCATGATAGGTTGACCAAAATGATCTGACATGATCTTACTAGGATATAGTGTATATCCACCATTCCATACAACTAAAAATATATCCGTAATATCTAATGATTTACAATGTAAAACTGCGCGCTCTATACCCTGCTTATCATTTAAAACATCACTAGCTACATTCGTAATCCAAACACCTTTAAAAGGTTTTTCACTTTTATCTGGGTTAGGCTTGGGTAGTATATCCTTGGCAGCACATGACTGACAAAGAACTAATACAGATAATAATATATATATAGCTTTATTCATTTCATTACAATAAAAAGGGAGGATCACTCCTCCCTAACTAAAACTTAATTAAAAATCTATTCTTCTACTTGATAAACACGAATTCCAATGTTAGAACAACTATACATGACATGTAATTTATTATTTATAATTGCAATATCTGTATCCATTGTTGCATTACCATTAGCCGCATTAGATGGCATTAATACATCTAGAATAGGGTTTTGGAATGCGTTAAGTTCACCATTGGTAAAATCTATCAAACGCATTATCATCCCTCTATTAGCTTGAAATATAGTATATGAAACATAATCTCTACCCTTGTATGTAAAGAACTTATTAGCTGTAGTGTACTGGCCTGATATTTTAAAGTTTTCATTCATCGTATTATTTAACGAGAACAACCCGTAATTAGCAATGACGCTATTTACCCAAGTACCAATGTATCCACTGCGACCATTAGGCAATGCTGAAACCTCAAAATAGTTAGTACCTGCTGCAGGTATACTTAGCTTTTGTGGAGTTGTATTCAACACCCCACCTGCCACTTTATACACCACTACATCAGTTTTACCGGCTAAAGTGATTACAATTGTAGCGTCACCATCCAAACTTCCCGTAATAGTTATACCCGCAGTTCTTGGTTGATAACTCAAGCCAAGACTCTGTTGTGTGTGCGATAGGTATAGTGAAGGTGTAGCATCAACATTATCCCATTTGTATACATTGACAGCAGCTCCATTTACCCCTAGGGCGATACCCAATATTTTTCCTTTTTCATCTGAAGCAACTTGACGCAAACTATGATTGAAAGTTAATCCTTGAATACTTAATATTTTGGAACGCACTCCATTTAATCCATACACATGCATACCGACATTAGTTGTATGTGAAGGGATAACAATACTACCATTTGAAAATGCTGAACCTATCAAATCATTTGCACCTAGGCCAAGACTACTAAATAAAATTTCAGTTTTTGGCACTAATGACAGCTTAGGTTGTGCGATAGTAAATTCCATTTGTATACCATCAGAACCAGTTATTTTCACTTTATTATTACCACTCATTAAGTTCAAACCTGTTCCAACAAAAGAAGGGTCAACTACATTGGCAAATCCTGTTTCCATTGATAAATTTGCATTAGAGAAATTGGAAAGGCCTTTTACAAAAGGAACAACTACATTATTTGCAAGAACTTGTACTGAATCTGTTTCGATACCATTAATAGTCATCCCCTTAATTAATGCAGGTCCTACTTGTTCACTAGTCACGATTAAATCGTAATTATAGATTGTAGTTTCATCAATACCTTTGACTTTAACTGGAACACTATTTGTGTAATCTTTCTCAACACCATTTTGAAAATCAACCATCTCGCCATTGACGAATTCTAGTGTTAATTTCAAATTTTTCAAATCAGTTAATTCTGGTACTTGAACCACAATTGAACTTGCACTATAGTGAATATCTGTTTGAGGGATGATAAGTCCTTCAATGATTAAATTTCTTAATAAAGGCGCCGATTTAACAAGTAATTTACCTTGTTTATTCACCCCATTCTTACCAACTAAACTAACATCCATTGGCTTACGAGCATCATATTTTAGCTGTTGAGGAAAACCTTGTAATTCACCATTTACAACTAATAATTCAAGTGCTACATTAGACACATCTGTTCCTGCTGGCATATCTACAATGGTATTATCACCATCATATGTCGGATAATGAAGTACATCATTGATTTTAACACCAACAATCTTTACCTCTTCATACGCTCTATCTAATTCACTTTCCTTTGAACATGAAAAGAACATTAGTCCTACGCAAATAAGAAGGGATGCCAGTATACTATTTTTTATAATATTTGTTTTCATAATTAAAGATTTAGGATTATTCACCATAACCTGGATTTTGAGTCAACCACGGCGCTTTATTTCGCTCTGTTTGTGGTATTGGCCACAAATAAAATCTGTCTTCCCAGTTTCTACTTATATCACGAGAACGAAGTTTTGAACCGTATGCTTGGTAGCTAGCTACATCATTAAGATCTCTTTCTGACCCAACAGCACCATAGTTAGGAACCATATCAGGTGTAACTTGAGTGTATCCATCAGGATAAATATTTTGTGCAGCACTAACGCCGATAGCTTTAGGATAACCGTATGTTGGTTCTGCATTTTGTATTGCTCCTAAGCGCCATCTACGCATATCAAATAAGTACAAACCCTCTTTGGCTAATTCTACTTTACGCTCACGACGAACTATTTGTCTTAATTTTGATTCATTACCCGCACGAGATGGATCTGATTGTAATACTCCTGGCATACCCACACGTGCTCTTACCTGATCTATTGCGTTTACAACAGTAGCATCAATTTCTCCTAACTCAATTTTTGCTTCAGCATAATTTAATAATACCTCTGCATATCTCATGATTACAATATTATAGGTTGGCAGTGCAGAAGCTTCATCATCAAAATGATTGTATTTCTTCCATGCATATCCCACACCACTTTGTATATATCCATATTGTGCAACAGAACCTATATAATCTATATTCTCAACCAGTTGCATATTACCTTGCTCATCCCATTGCTTAGTCTTCGGATTGTATACATCCATTAAGAATTTCTTCTTATTCCCTCCTGTATTACCTATAATAGTATCCTGATGCGTATAAATAGTATATTTCAAACGCGGATCACGATTTTGGAATGGCTTTTTAGGATCATATCCTGAAGTCGGATCATCAATACGTTTACCGTTACTAGTCTCATAAGTATCCACCAACTGTCCCGTAGGGAATCTACCACTTTGGCCAATCATACGCACTTGCTCACCTAAAGACATATATTGAGTACTCTTTTCTCCAAAATCAGAGAACATCATGAACAACATATTCTCACTCTTAGCATCTGGTTTCATTTGCCCAACACGTGTAAACAAATCGTTATAGTTTTTTGCTAATACTCGACCTCCCTCATCTATTATTCTTTTTGAAGAAGTCGCGGCAGATTGAAAATATTCTTTTGCTTTCTGCTCATCTTTGGCAGCATTGATACCATGACCAAATTTGCTCCACGAACCGGCGTATAAAGCTATCCTAGATTTTAGTCCTAATGCAACTGCTTTGTCAACTCTACCCCATTCAGTATTTTGCCACGGAAGTATTGCTGCTGCCTCATCTAAGTCTTGAATAATTAAATCAACCACTTCAGACCAATTTTTCCTTTCAGTAGATCTTAATTGTTCCTCCGAGACAGGCTCAGCAAAATATGGCACATCACCATATAAGCTGACTAACTGAATATTAAAATGAGCACGCAAAACCTTAATTTCAGCTAAAATTCGTCTAGCGTTATCATTTAAATCGTTATAATAAGGCTGTGCTCCCGAAAGCACGGCATTACATCTTGCAATGGATGTGTAAAGAATTGACCAAGTAAGTTCCTGTGTGAAATTCGTTCTCAAGTCAACCGTTCCTGCCCCAATGGATGCATTATCTGCACGCTCTATACCGAATGGGGTATACATATCCCACAACACAGAAAATGGTATATTACTAGAGCTACTGTGGTTCATTTTCAACCGTTGATAACATCCGTTAGCCCCTTGCCTTATTGCTCCTTCGTTATTATAAAAATTAGATGACAAATATTCACTTAAAGGCTCTCTATCCAAATAATTCTTACATCCTACATTCGCTAATGATAAAACCGATATACATCCAAGTGTAACTAATGTATTCTTAGCGAAAAACTTCTTTTTCAAGTTCATAATCAATAAAATTGAAATAATTTAAAATTTAAAATCTAATCCAAATGTATACGTCTGCATGATTGGATAAAATTCTCCTCCAACACCACCACCATAACTTACCTCTGGATCATATCCTGAGAAGAAATTACTTCTTGTGAATAAATTTTGTCCACTTACATAAACACGTAGATTATTCAATCCTAACTTAGCAAGTTTGTTTTGAGGTAAATTATAGCCCAAAATGACATTCTTTAGTCTAGCATATGAACCATCTTGAATCCACTTATCAGATCTTGCAAAGTTGTCACCTGAATTTGCTTCAGGAACAAGAATAGGGTAAGCAGCATTTGGATTCTCTGGAGTCCAATAGTCAATTTGATGACGGAATAAATTTGAACCATTAGCAAATGGTTTCAACCCAACGCCACTCATATATGCTGCACGTTCGCCAACTCCCTGAATAAAAGCAGATAAATCAAAGTTTTTATAGGCAAAATTGAAATTAACACCAAATTCATAGTGTGGGAAAGGATCACCTAAATACACTAAATCACGTGAGTCTATTAATAAAGGATCAACCCCCTCACCTTCGTGTATTTTCTTATATTTAACAAAACCAGGTCTCGCTGAAGCGCTCAATTTAGGAGATGTTGCTACATCATCCCAATCTTGGAAATAACCATCAGTTAGATATCCCCACAAACCATTGTTAGGATACCCCTCTACCATTGTACGGTCTTGAGAATTTAATCCATTCAAATTGGTGATTTTATTTCTGTTGTCATTCAATGATAATGTGACACCATACTTAAAGTCGTTAATCTTGTTGTTGTAAGTCAATGCTACTTCCCAACCTTTATTCTCCATATCTCCCGCATTAGAATAAGCAGGTTGCATACCTGCATAATATGGAAGAGGAAACGTCATTAACATATCGTAGATATTTTTTACATAATAATCAGCTGTCAATTGCAATTTGTTCTTAAACAAATTCAAATCTAGACCAACATTAATTTGTTCAGACTTTTCCCAACTGATATTACTATTTGACAAATTTGTCTGTGCAACACCTGCTGCCAATTCTTTTCCATCACCTAAATAATATCCATAACCAGTATTGATAGTCGCTGTATATGGATAATTACCAATATCTTGATTACCCAATAAACCATAAGAAGCTCTGATCTTCAAGAAATCAATAACATCAGAAGTGGACTCCATAAACGACTCTTTAGACACTACCCAACCACCAGATACCGAAGGGAAGAATCCCCAACGATTAGAAGGTGTAAAGCGTGACGAACCATCATATCTACCCGTCGCTTCGAATAAATATTTATCATCAAATGTATAGTTCAATCTCGCGTATCCAGATTGCATAGCCCAATTACTAGCACCGCCGCCAGCTGTAGCAGTAGCGCCATCACCATTATTCAAATAATATCTGCTTAAATCAAATCCTCTTCTACTACCAAAGAAAGATGTACTTGTGTGATCCTCAGCTTGGAAACCTACTAAAATCTTTGCATAATGCTGATCAATAGATTTCTCATAAGAAGCTTGAGTTCTATAGTAATTTCGGATATTTTCACTCCACGATTCAGTCAAATTATCTTGACCTGGATAAATACCCAATACAGTACCTTTCAATGATGTTTTATAAGGTACTATCAAATTACGATTTCGTCCCTGTACAGAGCGATTTGAGTATTGACCGATAATTTCTAGACCTTCCAATGGAGTCAATGTTAATGTACCACTCAATACACGTTCAGAACTTCTATTTCTATCTTCTCCTTCTGCATTTGCTTGTGCCGTAGGATTATCTCCATTTTTACCATACCCCCAATTTCCATCTAATTCACGAGCTGCAGACAAGGTAGGAAGCATATATAATGACTTATTAATAATGCTCTTAGGTGATGAGATAGAAGGCTCTAATGTTTTTGCATCTCTTAAGATAGTGTTCATACCGAACTTCATCCAAGGCAAAATTTTTGCATCAGCATTCAGGACGATATTAAATCTATTGAAATTATTATTTGGAATTAAGCCATCTTGATGCATATATGTACCTGATCCAAAGAAACTCAACTTATCACTTCCGCCAGCTAAAGAAAGATTATGATTTTGCATTATTGCAAAATCTTTCATCGTCTCCGCTTTCCAATCGGTATCATATCTATTCCAATTATCAGGCTTTAGAGTTCTTTGGTCTTCAATTAGTTTTAATTGCTGTTCTCTTTGTGCTGGAGAAACGGAAATACCCGCATTATCCATTGCATCTAGCTCTGCTTGCAAATACTCATACGCAGAAACTACTTCTGGCATATTAGTTGGTTTTTGAAGCGTAGAATAGCCACTATATGTGGTGACAATTTTACCTTCTTTCCCGCGTTTTGTTGTAATTAAAACAACACCATTAGACGCTCTTGAACCATAGATAGATGATGATGCAGCATCTTTCAATACTGAGATTGACTCTACAGAGTTCATATCAACTTGATTGATATCCATTTCTATACCATCTACTAATACTAATGGGAAAGTATTGGAATTAATAGAACCAATACCACGAATCCTAATGTTAGCCCCATCAGCCCCTGGTTGTCCTGATGTTTGTTGAACAGTAACACCTGGCATCTTACCTTGAAGCGCTGTTGACAAAGAAGCTACACTTCTCTCCTTTACACTCTCACCAGACAATGTAGAAATGGCTCCTGTCAATGTTGCCTTCTTTTGTGTACTATAGCCGACAACTACAGTTTCTTCAAGGACGATTGCTTCGACAGCTAGCTGTACATTCAATACACTTTGTCCAGCAAAAGTTATCTTAGTCGTTTGATACCCAACAAGAGTATAAGATATAACTTCTCCGTTTTTCACATTAATGGAATATTCCCCGTTCTTATTCGTAGAAGTTCCCTTATTTGTTCCTTGAACAAGTACAGAAACTCCATCCAAATAAACTCCATTATGTTCAACTTGTCCTTTTACAGTCACCTCTTGAGCAAAGAGATTGGCTGTAAGAAGAAAAAATACAATAAATAATAGGTTTTTCTTCATTGATTACGTTATTAAATTGTTTTTAATATTTATTTGTTAATTAAACCACTATTTAGAATAGGGTTTGCGGTGATGTAGCATAATTCTCTCTTTTTGATTCCACATCATAATTTGGTGTATCCCCCATATTGATTACTAATTTTCCTCCTTTCATAATTTGATTATACGTTATGAAAAATTTATTTTGTTTTTCATTATTCAATTCTATAGACTGTATGTATTTGTTTTCCTTAGAATTATTTACCACTTCTATTTTGAATGTTTTACCATTATTAAGACGTATAGAAGCCTTATCAACCAATGGTGAGCCAAACACAAAAACACCATTATTTGGATTGACAGGATAAAACCCTATTGATGTAAAAATATACCAAGCAGACATTTGACCACAATCCTCATTTCCGATCAAGCCGTCAGCTGTAGTTTTATAAAATTCCTTATCAATTTTTCTAATTAAATCCGCTGTTTTCCAAGGTTGCCCCGCAAAGGCATATAAATATGTTATATGATGACTAGGCTCATTACCATGCGCATACTGCCCAATCATACCTGTGATATCTACAGAAGCTCCTTCATTCAACTTTGAATCAACTGTAAATAGACTATCTAGCTTGTTAACAAAATTTGATTTACCTCCAAATAAATCTATCAATCCCTCCACATCATGAGGAACAAGCCAAGTATATTGCCACGCATTACCTTCTACATAATCATCCTCAAGATGTAAGCTATGACTAGGATCAAAAGGAGTTCTAAAATCTCCATTAGCCAATTTACCTCTCATAAAGCCCGACTTATTATCAAAATAGTTTTGATAAAAGATAGACCTTGCTAGGTGTTTTTCATATAATACTTGATTATTTAATTTCAACGCCAATTGAGCAATAGCATAGTCGTCAACCGCATATTCTAAACCTTTAGCAACTGACCAAACTTCTTTATCAGCAGGTATATAATTATACTTATTTATGAAAGGTAATCCAGCATAATTGTAATCTGAGAATTGACTTACCTCCTTTAATACATCATGTGGATGGTCGTATAAACCTTTAAGAACAGCATCCACCAGTACTGGAATAGAATGAACTCCCGTCATACAATCTGTCTCACTACCCACTAAATGCCAGACAGGCATTCTTCCTTGCTGATTACTAATATTCATAATACTATTTGAATAATCTGCAACAGTTGTGTCTATTAAAGTCATCAATGGGTGAAAGGCTCTATAGGTATCCCAAAATGAAAATATAGAATACGTATTATAATTCTCTTCTTCATGAATCTGATCATCAGCACCTCTATACTGTCCATTTACATCTGAAAAAATAGAGGGGCTTATAGCAGCGTGATACATAGATGTGTAGAATTTTTTCAACGTTTCTTCATCTTTGCTTTCAACTTGTATAGCACTTAACTTATCAAACCACAAGCGCTCTGACTCCTTAAGAATCTCCTCAAAATCACGTCCTAATGCTTCTACCTCATAATTCAATTTGGCACCATCAATGGAAACATATGAAATTGCAGTCTTAACATTCAAAACATCGACTTCATCACCAAACAATAAAACAGTTTTTATATCCTCACCACGAAGTATGTTAGAATCTATAAATTTATTTGAATCATAATTTTTGAATGATTTTATTTTTGAAGAAAACACACTGTAAAAGAACACCTTGTGATTCTTAGCCCATTCATCCGAATAACGATAACCTACAATCGTAGAATCATTCAATACCTCAACATAAGATTCCAAAGCACCCTTTCTCGCCTCTAAAGATTTAACTCCTTCATGTAAGTCGATTAATACTTGCTTATTTTCTACAGCATCGGGATAATGATATCTATGATAGCCTACACGCGTACTTGCTGTTAATTCAACTTCAATATCTGAAGTATCCAATTTAACTTTATAATATCCAGGATTTACCTTTTCGTCCTTTTTAGAGAAGCGAGAAAAATATATTGAAGAGTCTTTTGGAGTATACTGTTCATCACCTACAATAGGCATAAACAGAATATCACCCAAATCTGCTATTCCTGTACCCGATAGATGTGTATGTGCAAATCCTACAATAGTTGAATCGGCATCATTATATCCTGAACACCAATCCCAACCTTTGGAAAGATTATTTGGACCAAGTTGAATCATACCATTAGGCACAGATGCCCCCACAAACACATGCCCATGACCTCCAGAGCCAATAAGTGGATCAACATAATCTAAAATAGTTTTCTCTGTACTCATACGATGATGAGTACAGCTATTGAAAACTATAGTAAGTAAAATTATAATAGGTAGATTATACATTTTTTTATACTAAGTATTCTATTTTAAAGTTTCATAAACTTTAAATAAGGCACGTGGCACATGAAAACATCCCTTCCATTTGCCACCCTTTAATGTTAATAATGGGTCGCCTTGACGATTCAAATAACCGTACCACTCTCCAAACTCAGGATCAGCGAAATGCTTGAAAGAATAAGCATCCAGTTTTTCAAACCAGTCTTTGCATCTCTCGTCTCCCGTGTAAGCATATCCTTTAGCCATACAGACTAATGACTCTAGATGAACCCACCACAATTTTTGATCCCACTCCAGTTGTTGAGGAGGTCTATTCAGAATATCTTTGAAGTATAAAATACCTTCATACTTATCATCCCATCCGAATTCCAATGCACGAATAGCAATATCCACACATTTACTCATCAAAACTTTATCTTGTCTTCTATCAGCCAAATCCATCATGAACCACATAGCTTCAATGATATGACCAGGATTCACCAGTCTACCTTCAAAAGTATCAGAGAAGGAACCATCCAAGTGAACGCTCTCCATGATCAATCCTGTTTCTGGTTGATAAAACACTTCCATCACTTCATGAATGACTTCATCGATCAATTTATCCACCAATTGAGAACCTACAATATGCTCTAGCTCAAGTGATAGATTACTTAGAATCATTGGTAAAGAGAATCCTTTAAGATTTCTAGTTCCTGGAAAAGCCTTTGAATATTTACCTTTAGGGTTATCTTGCCTTGCAATAATTCTATTGAAGGTATCATGCGCTACTTGTCCATACTCATCATTACCAGTAATCTTATAAAGAGACGCTAACCCCATTGTCGCAAAACAATCTGAAAAAATATTGTATGGCTGAACCAAAGGATTTCCTTTGCGATCTAACGAAAAGTACCAATCTCCTTGCGCATCGCGTCCATTTTTTAGGATAAAATCTGCACCATGTACGGCCATTTCCTTCCAAGATTCACGAGCTTCAAGTTTGTCATACAACATCGACATAGTCCATATTTGTCTTCCTTGCAGCCACATGAACTTATCCGTATCAAACACTTTTCCGTCTCTTTCTAAACACGTGAAAAACCCACCACATTCTTTATCAACAGAATGTTTTTCCCAAAATGGTATTACATTTTGGACTAATTCATTTTTATATTTTTCTGCAAAATGTTGCATATTGTATTATTAATATTATGCTTTTAATGATTCTAAATATTCCTTGTATCTATTATATAAATGCCCTGCTTGTGGATAGGCAGATTGCGGACTCATGAAATGAGAAAACTCAAAAGTGATAGCCTTATCGTATCCCGCACGACGTGCCGCCTCTAATTTCAATCTCAGTTTCTCAAATTTGATTGGAAGAAACTTAATCGGCATATCGCGATCAAAAGATTCCGCATTCGTCCAACATTGCATATTGTAACGGTCAGCCAGCATCTTGTTCACACTAAAGAAGTCGTCTAGTTCATTATAGTCAATGTGTCCATCTTGAAATGCTACCGCATCTACAGCATGGTGAATCTCGTGGAAGATCTCATTCCATTCCTTCTCATGCTCTTGAATTGAAACTACATCTGTTTTTGACAAAGAAGAAGACGCAGCCATTACCGCCTTCTTGCCGTCAATCCATGGAGAAATGAATGTCGGTAAACCTCCGCTTACAGCTTTACATTGCTCACCAAGAATGCGGAAAGCACTTGCTGCACCTTTAGTTTGACGACTTATCTCCATACTCAAATACCAGCCGCCAAAACTCTTATATTTTCCATATTTAGCCCACACTTCGTCAATAACATAGCGATTTGCATCAATTTCATGCTGCATATCTCCAGTATCCCAATATTTACCACTATCATATAAACCAAAATAGAATTTCAATCCGTGCTTATCTGCTAACTGTAAAAACATCTCTACTAAATCAACCGGTGGCTCATAACATCCATGTGTATCACACAACCAAGTAGATGGATAGGTAATAAACTTGCGATAACCACTCCTAATCATGATTACAGTATCAATTCCTACAGCTTTCATATAGGCAAAATCTCTATCCCACTCTTCACGACCCCAATTTTGATGAGGAATATCGTGACTTATTTCATCAATAAAAGTTCCTGTTATCTTCATTATAAATACTTCTTTTCTCTTAAATATTTTACCCAATCAACATATCCTTGTGTATTGATATGTATTCCATCCATCGTGTAAGCTTTCTTCAGTACATAACCATCTGCGAATATTTCTCGCAAATTCACGTATGTTAATTTATATTTTTTAGCTAATGCTTCAACTCCTTCTGTCAAAGCCACCACTTTAGACTCTCGTCCCTTATGATACTCGTATGGGGATATTTTTTCATTTAGAGGCAAGACACTTTGTATATAAATCTTCGTTTTAGGACTATTCTTTTTGATGGTTTTAATGATTTCCTCATAATTATTCAAACTCCATTCAGTAGGTAGATTACGCCCCACGTCATTTATCCCCATCATTAGGAATATCTTTTTGGGAGAAGATTTTATAGCATCTTGAATACGTGCCTTCATGCCAAACGTATTGTCACCACCTATCCCCCTGTTCCCAACCTTAAATTTTACTCCTATTAACTCTGACCACGGCCCCCTTTCGGTAATACTATTACCAAAAAAGACAATATCATATTTCACATCTTGTAAAACTGAATACAGTTTATTACGAGATAGGTAATACCAATTGTTGTAGGAACTATCTCTAGACATATCTCTTGCTTGCCCGAATGAAGAAGCAGTCATAACAGTTAAAGAAAATAGTATTAGAAAGTACTTCATCTTACAACACTTTTTTATTTTTCAAAAAATTAACCACTTCTACATATGCCTTCATCTCTAAATGAATACCATCTGGAGTCATTTCTGCCCTTAATTCACCATTAGTATCGCCTACAACAGGCATCAAGTCTACAAATTGAACTCCTGAGAACTCGTTGTCTAAGTTGCGAAGGGCTAAATTTAGCGTCATTAAATCCTCGTTCGTAACCTTCTCAAAACCATTAATCAATTTTGATGTATTCACAGGCAATAAGCTATTTAAAACAATCTTCGTCTTAGGAGATTGTGTCTTGATTTTTTGTATAATGCGATAATAGTTTTGAATGATATATGGTGTAGGAATCCCTTTTTTTAGGTCATTAACACCTATCATCAAAATCACTTTTGATGGCTTGTGACGTAACACCTCATCTAAACGAGCTAATACACCGAAAGATATATCACCACTGATTCCTCTATTTAGTACGGGTAGTTCTGGACAAATGTCCTTCCATCGCCCCGCCTCGGTTAGGCTATCACCTAAAAAAATAATAGGGCCCTTTGTCTTAGGCATCGCATTAAAAACAGCCAATCTATCTGTATATCCAGAAAATATATAATTGCTATCCACTGCAGATTGTGCCATTGTATCAATTGAAAGTAACGATGTCAATCCTAAAAATACAGTCGCAAATGTAATTCCTTTCTTATTCATCCTATTCTGCGTTTAAGATCTCCAAAACCATTTTTTAATAGTTGTGTAATTTGTGATAACAATCATTGATCCTATTAACACAACAGTCTTAATCAACCCTAAATAAGCATCCCTTGCAACCAAATCATTGAGCAATGGTAATACGTGTAGAAGCCCTAAAACTGGTGTGATAAAAAATGCTGTAACACAATATGCGACCATAGGATTCTGACCATTACGCACTATAGCAAGTACCACAATGTTAGTTTTGAATGTTCTAGTTAAATAATCACACACTACATAAAAAATGAAAGCTAATCCACTTGTTAAAAACCAATAGCTAAATGATGACGGGTCCTTTTTAATACCTCCGTCCATAGGTTCAAAACACAAAGCAACACATGTCAACACATATCCCCAGGCAATTAAAGTACGATAGAATGAACCTTGACCATCACGATATTTGTTAAGAGCCAAAAAGAATAATACGCCAAATAGCCCTTGACCTATAAGGTTGATATTTAATTCTCTTAAGTAGAGTGTTACAACATGAAAAATAACGAAGGCTAAACCGATTACAGCTATTGTAATAGCCTGACTTTTCTCCTTGTCTTTATATGACTCTTGAACAATCACCTTATTTTTCAAGAGTAAATCTCCCAAAATAGACCCAGGAAGTACTATACACAAGTATTTAAGAAATGAAAAATTATAAAACCACTTAATATCAGGATGAAAGTTCCATAATTCTGAAGTCCAACTTCCTTCGATATCTCGCGTGAACCATACTCCTATGAATGCTACAATGATTGCCAAACGCAATAAATGACTATTAGCTGTCAGCAACCAACATATAGACCCAAATACAGCCATATTAGCTAATACCAATAGTATGATATTATTCTTTTGATAGCTTAAACTACTTCCTTGGTATTCATATTGGAAGTATATAAGTGCTCCAATAATCAAAAACCCCAATAATTGTAGTCCATATCTTCTTAATGCTGTACCTTCGAAACGCATAAATACCAAAAAGAAGGCCCCAAACGTCGCAATGCCTGTTAGATAATTAAAGGTCGATGAGGAGCTTAAATTTTCAGGATTTAGATTAGCTAAAATAATCGCAAAAAATACCAAAAGAACACCCCTACGTAATAATCCTTGCAATATTACCGCATACTCTCCCCTATCCAACTTGCTTCGTAAAGCCAATGGAAAAGCAGCTCCCATAGCAAAAAGAAAAAATGGGAATACTAAATCTACCCATGTAATTCCTGGATTATTGGGGTTAAACTTAAAATCTGGTGGTCCTACTTGTGCGTGAAACATCCAGCCAGGAAAGTCATTTGTCCAAGGAATAACCGCAGCAAGCACCATTCCGATAATTGCTAAGCCTCGTAAAAAATCAATAGATAAGTTTCTATTATTCGACATAAACTAAAATTTAGTAACCTTGGCCACTGATATTAATTACCTCAGCACCTTTCGATGCATTTGCTTCCGTAGTAATTATATTGAAGAATTTAATTTCTGGACATCTCATATCTGTCATACGCCCAGTATGCATGGGCACATCCAGACGTTTTCCATTCTCTTGTCGTATTAATGTAGTGTATTCCCACTTCGCATCCTTAACAATAGTCTTAGTCGGTTGAGCAGGTTTTCCTTCGTTTCTAAATTGATCAATAGCATTTACACGCTTAAATTCACCAATACCATCCAGAGTATAACCCGCACATTCAAAAGTATCTTCATAGCGTTTGCCTGCTCCATCTACTACAATTTTTACCATTCCATCAGCAACCACTTCTACAGACATCTCTACTTCTTCACCTGGATACCAGTAATATTCTTTACTTGCGGGAGCATTTACCCAAATGCTTTTCTGTCCCGATTTATGGTCTGTTCTTCTGAAAAAAGGACGAAATGCCTTTCTTTCTTTCGAAACCGTACCATCCTCGTATTTAATAACTTCCCAAGTCAAACCAATATCTGTTTCCTGCTTATCCATTAGTCCCCCCATGTATACAGAAGGATTATCTAAATACTGACCTGATTTGTTTGGATGTTTACGAGATTCATCAAATATGATTGTTGGTAAAGTGACTTTTCCTTTAACACCTACCCACAAATCTTTGCTACTAACAGCTTTTCTATAATAAGCTCCTGGAAAGCATGGATAGTGAGCTTTTGGCTTTACTTCATTCTTAAAGAATAGCTCTGAAGCCTCAAAAGCTTTCTTATCATTATGTGTAACAGTATGTGATTGCGTAGTACATCCTAATGTCAATATTGTTAAAAATGCAGCGCCTAATGAGTATTTAAAATCTATTGTCATAATTAGAATCCGCCAGCATTAATATTTATAGCCTCAGCACCTATCTTTTTTTCGTCTGCTGTTTGAGTAATTGCAAAGTGTTTGACAGCAGGGCATAGCATTGAAGTGAAACGCTCATTGTGCATCGGAGCATGCACTCGTTTTCCATTCTGGTAACGCACTAAATTTGTTTTAAACCATTTTGAGCCTGACACGCTAGTTTTTGATAGTTGTGCAGGCTTTCCTTCGTTACTGACTTGGTCAATTGCATTCACGCGCTTAAACTCACCTTGTCTAGTTAGGGTATATCCAGCACATTCAAAAATAGTCTCAAACTTCTTACCAGCACCTTCTACAATAAACTTAACCTTACCATTTTCGATAACCTCTATAGACATATTTATTTTATCACCAGGGTACCAATAATATTCTGCTTGAGCAGGAGCATTTGCATATAATGCAGCCTGACCAGACTTATGTCCAGTTCTTCTCATAAACGGACGAAAAGCTCTACGATCTTGTGATACAACTCCATTCTCATCACGAATTACTTCCCAAGTAAGACCAATATCTGTCTCTTGCCCATCCATATTACCGCCCATATAAATTGATGGATTATCCAAGTATTGTTGTGCTTTATTTGGATTTTTACGGTCTTCGTCAAACTGAATCGTAGGTAAGGAAACTTCACCATTTATGCCCAGCCAATAATCATTACTTGACACTACTTTTCTGTAGTACGCCCCCTGAAAACAAGGTAACGAAGCTGCTGGCTTTACTTCCGTTTTAAAAAAAGTTTCAATTTCATTAGTTGGTGTCGGAAGTGGCTCACTATCATCAGATTTAGAACCACATGACGTAGCAACAGTCATTAAAAAAGCGTAAATAAAAAATTTTTTCATAATTAATCCTCCAATTTTATAGGAACTAATACTAAAGGTGTAGGTAAACAAGATGCCCCCGGAGGCGAATACGTAAATTTGATCTCTTGAATATCTTTAATAGGATCGGGTTTGAAAACCTTTATCAAGATAGCTTCAGGAGCTGCTTTTGTTATTAATCTATCATTAGGCAACTGTACTACGGACTTATGATTATCATTCTCAAAGATTTCCATAGTTAACCCCATACCACCACACCATTGATTATCTGCAGAGCGACTGTTCCATGTAATTAATGCCAACGCCTGTCCATCATCACTTTTCCATTTAATATTGGTATCATACATAACACCATAATTGCCTGCATTCTTGGCATCTTGTTTATCAGGACCAATAGTTCCTGTTATCCAAGGATCATCTTTACCATCAGCAACTATCAATTGACTTACTCCCTGAGAAGTTTTAATTGTATCTGTAGTAACAACCTTGTAATTAGCCACAGGAAAAATACCCCTTCCCGCATTAGCATGACTAAATGGAATGATAGTATCTATTTTAGCAAAGGCTTGTGCTGCAGTTTTATTTGGATCAAATTGTAGAACACTAATTTGAGCAGTTTGATCAATAACGAATTCGTAAAAACCATGAACGAGTTCATCATATTTTACAATATGCTCATCGAATTTTTTGTCAATGGAAATAACTTCACCTGGTTTTACAATACGTACATCACCCTTTACTTCAGATGAGAAGTAATCTTCTAACCCTTGCTTTCCTATTTGAAAATAATTACCACTCGGTTTTTGAGATGAATACTTAAGCATGCGCAAATGCATATCCTCTGTACCTAGATTTTTAATAACAGCATTAATCTTTCTAGGCATCTGCTGAGGTACTTTGACTCCATTCACATTGTACAAATACAATCGTACAGCACCTGGCTTCACCTCTTCTTGCATAGCTATAGCCTCTGGTACACGTATGTACTCAGGATCATCTGAAATGATGAACTGAGGCCCAGGCTTTATCGTTTGTTTATAATCTACTTTCCTAAAATTAGGATCTAGAAAACCATCTAATAAAACAACTTGCCCTTCTTTAGCTTTTCTTAATATCTCAGAAATACCTTCGGTATTTACCTGTGCATTTACTCCATAAAAGAAAGACGAAGAAAGTACTAGAGAAACTAAAATTTTAACCATGATAAATTTTATTTTGCTAAACCTTCTTTCAATTCATCCCACCAACCATAATTGATGATATGCACAATATCAAAAATCATTGCCCCTTGAGACTTAGCTCTACACATTTTTAATGCTTTCACAAATTGCGCAGGATTATCTTTGTATTGCTCGACAAATAGACCAGCATAGACTGGAGTCTTGCCCATGGTAACCTTATTCACCAATTCAGCAGAACCTTCTACAGTGTACCAATCTTCTTTTGCAACCACCAGACCTGATTCTAAAGTTTTCTTCGTAGTATCATTGTGAGCAGTCAATTCAGACTTCTCAACTTCGAAATAATAGTTACCAGTGGTAAATAAATCCAGCGCTTCAGCATAACCGTAATTCTTATAGTTAGCTGTAGCCCAATCAAATTCTCCACTTGGATCATATTCTTTACTTGCGAAATTAACCCCCACATCAAAGTATAATGGATACCAAGAACCTGTATAATCACCAAAAATGATATTTGGATTAATTGATTTTAATTCTTCACGGGCAGTATAAATAAAGTCATGGATGATGCTTGCACGCCATTCCAACCATTGTTTATACAATTTACCATCTTTACGTTCTTCACCTTCAAATGTGTAGATGTCGGATGGAAAATTCTCAACTTTTTGTCCAATGTAATTTTCAAATACGATCTTAGATGAATCTGAAAAGTCAGCATTTAAATTATCAAAACGCACACGGTCCAAAATAATACCATCCAACTTAGGATAAGAGGAAACTAACTCTTTCAAAATCGACAATTCATAATCTCTAACCTGCTTTAATGCGGGATTGATCATAGCTGAATATTTATTTTTCTGATCTGTAATTTTGACCATTCCTTTTGGTAAATAAGATAATGTCTGCCAGTCAGATTTAGTAGAATCTTCATAGACTACGCCTCTATCATAATAATTGTGTCCAGCCACAAAAACGTTAGTAGAAGCATGTACTTTAAAACCAAGTTTATGTCCCTCTTCGATGAATACGGAAAGCATATCCCACGATAAATCCTTGGTCGTACCTTCTTTCCCCCATGACTTCATAACTGGGGCGATTTTACTCGCATACAAAACCTCTCCTGTGATAGGCTTTACGTCAATTACAATATCAGTCACACCTGCTTCTTTAGATTTATTTAGATAATAGACTATAGAATCTTTATCGCAAAAACGATCAAAATTTGCAGTGGCATCAAACCATAAAATATTTCTATCCACAAAATATTTACTCTTGTCGTCCACTTCTTTTTTGGTCGAACATGAAACAACACTTATACTTACGGCAATAATTAAATAAATAAACCTTAACATATCTTCAAATTACTTTTCTTACTTAGTCAGTTAGAAATTCACTACTTCTTGTTTTCTTCTTTTAACTTTCCTTTGTAATCCAATTCTCTCTCAAAAACTTTCAATACATCATTCAACAATACAGCTACATCTCTGCGATTTAACTTCGTTGATAATTCTACTGGTTTTGATATACCATTGGTTTTGATGACTTCACCAATCGCTTCTACGGAAATCGTTACATCAATATATTTTAAGATCTCAATGAGAGATTTCGCTGTCAATGACTCACCAGATGCATCCCAATTATCATTTAAAATTGGATAATACAGTCTTAGGCCTTGCATTAATTCAAATTCACTTATTTCCTTCTCAGGATAAAACCAAGTTTGATTTGCCCATTTATATGGAATTCCTGTTCCCTTAAGAATTCCTGTAGCACCTATTCGTTGAATTTTAACAAACTGAGGATCCGTAGTTGGTACATCTATATACGGCATGATATACGCCTTATTCTCTAACAATGTAGATTGTACATCTCTAATCGAAACTTGAGAGGGTTGAACATTCTTTTTTACAGCCAATGCCGCCAACACACCCGAAGCCTGTCCTATTCCTAATACCACTGGCTGAAGACGAGTTGCTCCATTCACAATATTTGTTACACCAATACTTTTTTCGGCAACAATTAACCCATCCAAATTTTCAGGAATAAATGAACCTAATGGAACATTGTATGATGGAACACGAATTTTAACAAAATCAATTTCAGGGATATTACCATATTTGTAGTGGTGATGATCGATGGTATAATCACCGACTACCACACCTGTTCTATAGTATGCTTCTTCTGTATCGAACGGAGTCATTACATGTTGTAGTGCAAACAACGATTTTGCTTTCAACCTACGAGACTCTCTATGGTATGGGATCATCGGAAAACCATCTTTAGTTGGATATTCATTATAATCAATACCAAGATTTTTGAAGCCCAATTCATTCTGGATATAGTACACAAAACGTAAAGTCATCTGCTTCGCGTCTTCCAACATCTTTTGTCTTTCCTCAGGAGATTTTTCAATGATATTCAAATAAATATCATTACCCTTTCTAGGCCAGTTGATCATAAATTTGTTGTTAGGAAGTTTTCCATATGTCAACATCTTGAAACAATCATTATTATCCTTATTGAATGTCGCAGGGTCCGAAACATCGCAGCAACCATCAAATTCTTCTTTGTTATAGTTTTTCGGTTTTTTTATTGTTTTATTAGCTTTTGGACCAAAATCTTTTAGGGTAACAACATAGGTCAAATCCTGTATAATATCGTTCGCTTCTGCTAATGCGAAAGGCTCTTTAGTCAATGACTTTGAATCCATTCCTAAATAATAAGGAGCCTTCAAGTGCGCCATAATATCCCCTAATTCAGTCGCGTCAATTACAACCTTAGATTCAATATGCTTGATTTTAGAATCTGCACCTTTGATTTTAATATCCCAGCCATTATTAACTTTATTTACATCGACCCATTTGGTATTAAACAAAACCTGAATATTAGATTCTGCTTTGACCATCTTTTGCAAAATAGCATTACCTACAGAAGGCTCAAATAATGTATTGCTCACCCAACCAGTTTCTACCGCTACTGGACCACCATAATAATCGTATAAATGCTTGCGAAATTCTCCCCACAATCCAGATGGTAAACGATGATTGCCATCAATAGCTGAAACGCCTGCCGATGTCAACATACCGCCCAGCCATTCTGTTTCTTCAACCACAATACATTTAACTCCCAATCTGGAAATCTGAATTGCAGCAGTCGTACCACTAGCACCCCCCCCCACAATAACGACATCCGTCTTCATTTGCGCTTTTGCAGATACAACTAGCGCACTAAATAAAATTATTAAACCAAAAAATCTCTTCATTATCTATTTTTTCTTAATTAATACAGCTGAAATTACGGCTCTCTCACCCGCCGCATCAGATGGTCTTATTTGTTTTTCACCATTCACAACCATCATAGAAGAACCTCCACCATCAAGATTTATAGCCCCCTCACACCCCATATCTAACATAATATTTGCTACATCATTCAGGGTCAAGCCAGGAATCGTTTCAGCAGTATTCCCACCTTCAGCGACTAACAACGTAATAAAACCATTATCATAATAACCAATTGCTGTACGGGGTCTATTTGCTGTATTATCAACAGAAATCAACTCTTCCTTATCTGTGATATTTATTTTACCATCCTTAATCAACATAGGAGAACCTCCAATAGCCTGATCCATACCCCATACCTGACCTCCAGAAGGGAACGAGGCACTAGGCACAGCCTGAGGAACTTGCCCTTCAATATTTGGACTTGGAGTAGGATAACTATAAATAGCGCCTTTTGACGTCAATGAATAAACCCATGCCACGCTAGGTTTATTACTAATATCTAAACCAAAAGCTGCTCTTGTCGGATAATAAGGCGTATTACTTCCATTATAAGCACGAGAAAGAGAACGAATATTATCAGCAAGATTGACACCATTTTGTAGTATTAAACTATATGATGTTCCAGCACCAAAATACCCGCCATTAACACTTGCGATCACCCCTTGCTCACTAGCATAAAATTGTGATACAGTTTTTGCTGAACTAGAAATTACAGGTTTAAATTCCACTTTTGAGGGATTGAACACAAGTGCAATCAATCGCGTCTTCTTATTATTAAAAACTCTCTCCGATCGGTAAACATGAAAACCGATATCTTTCATAGACCCCGAATGCTCCACCCAATGAGAAGGCAATTTCACATCAACACTCTCCTCGTCCTTATCCTTAACATAAGGAGACTGATACCTCTCTATATCTTTAGTGCACCCACTAATAAAAATAGAGATGACTACTAAAGTCGAGACTAATAATTTCATAATGTTTATCATTAAATAGGCTATTTAAAATAAATAGAAACAAAAGAACTGGATAAAGACAATTATTTCTAAACAAAGTCTAATATAGAAACATAATTTTAAAACACCACTATAGTTATTAAAAAAAATTAATAACTATAGTGGTATCAAACACTACTCTTCTATATTTTCATTTGGATCAGGTTTACGCAGAGGAACAAAAAACGTAACAAGAAAGGCAGGAATAGTTGCGATCATTACCCATATAAAGAATTCTTTATATCCTAAATAATCACTTAAAACACCGCTTACCATAGAAGGCAACATAAATCCCAAATTCATTAACCCACTCCCAAAAGCATAATGAGCCATCTTATATTTACCTGGTGCAATATTTTGCATCATAAATAGTATTAACCCTACAAAACCAAATCCATAACCAAAATATTCTATCACCACAGCGGTACCAATTAAGTATAAATCTGTTGGCATAGCAATCGCTAAGTAGGCGTATGCGATAAAAGGAATATTAAAAAACGCACATAGAACTAATAAAGAAAATCTGGTCAATCCCCTCTTCGCTATAAAGTTACCCGCGACAATAGAACCCAAAACAAAGGCTATTGCCCCAAACACACCATATAAAAGACCTATCTGAGATGTGGTCAACTCTAAACCACCTTCAGCACGAGAAGCTTTAAAAAATAATGGGATAATTTTAATAGCTTGACCTTCTGCAAATCTATAGAAAACAATAAACGCTAAACTAAACCATATATATTTCTTCTGAAAGAAACTAATTATCACATCTTTCAATGTACTAAGCCCTTCTTTAAAGGATGGCCTTTTTTCCACATCTTCTTCAGAAGGAAGAGCTCGCATATTATAAAATCCTAAAAGAATCATAATAGCTCCATATACGAACATTACAATCATCCAAGCAGTCGATACACCAGCACTTTTTTCTAGTTCGCCAGCGAGATAAACTAACGCACCCCCAGAAAACACTTTAGCTATATTATAAAATGCTCCTTGCCAGCCAACATATTTGGCCTGCTCCTTAGCGCTCAATTCATTCAAATAGACACCATCAGCAGCTATATCATGTGTAGCTCCACTCAGCGCAATAATTGTTAAAACAGCAATTGAAATACTAAAGAAATAATCCAATTGCAACGTAATCCCTACCAATCCAAACAATAAACCTGTAAATATTTGTGTGATGTATACAAAAAATTTGCGCGTTTTATACATCTCCAAGAAAGGCCCCCATAAAGGCTTCAAAGTCCAAGGCAACATAATCAAAGATGTCCAAAATGCTATTTTAGAATCCGAAACACCCATGTTTTTATACATAATAGAACTTGCTCCTGATAATGCTACAAATGGCAGCCCCATAGCAAACCAAGTGGTGGATATCCATCTCATCGGATGAATAGCTTTTGAATTGTTTCCTCTTTTCACAGATAGTTAGATAATAATGACTTTTTAAGAAATTAGGTTTTCAGTTTAAAATAATATAGCTTTATCATAAATTGAGATCAATTATATTAAAAAAAATCAATAATTAAAACTATATTAGTAAATATATTTACAAACTACTGTTTTAAATTTATTAAATCGCAATATTTAAACGGTTATATCATTCTTTATGACTTCAAACTTTTTTAAAGATATACACGACGCCAATAAAAATGGGGTGGCTTACAAAAACATCCGTCTTAAAAAGAAAACACTTGCTTACTTTGCAACGCATGAAACAGCTACTATTGCTGAGCTAAGCAAAGAATTCAATATAAGTATACCTAAAATCAACGAGTGCATTGGAGAACTTATTGAAGATGAACTCGTAAAAGATTATGGAAAAACAGCCTCTACAATAGGTCGTAAACCCAATATTTACGGACTAGTTGCAAATTCAGCCTACTTTATAGGTGTACAAGTTGGTATCGACAACTTGAGTATATCCATGATCAACATGAAAAAGGATATTGTATCCAAAAAAGATAATATAGCCTACACCTTAGAAAACAACGAAGAATCATTGGTAAGCATTTGTAAAGAAATCAATGATTTTATCGAGAAACACAACATAGTTAAAGAAAAGATACTAGGCGTTGGCATTAATCTTTCAGGACGTATCAATTACACTACAGGATATTCATACTCATATTTTAATTTTTATGAAGATCCCCTTTCAAAACTATTTGAAGAGAACATTGGAATCCCAACATTTCTTGAAAACGACACCAAAGCCCTTGCCTATGCAGAATTTAGTAGTGGAATTCTAACGAATGAAAAAGATGCATTATTCGTTAATGTCGACAACGGGATAGGCCTCGGAATTCTTATTGACAGCAAATTATATTATGGAAAATCCGGATTCTCAGGAGAATTTGGGCACATGTCGCTATTTGATAATGACATAATATGTAAATGTGGTAAAAAAGGATGCCTTGAAACCGAAGCATCTGGTTATGCGTTGATTCGCAGAATCACCCAACAAATTTCTGATGGAGCGACAAGTATATTAACAAAGAAATTCAAAAAAATTGAAGACATTAAACTAAGTGATATAATTGCTGCTGCTAAAAAAGATGATAACTTATGTATAGAAGCTATTAATTATATAGGTGATAAATTAGGAAGAGGTATTGCTTCACTTATCAACATCTTTAACCCTGAACTGATAATTATCGGAGGTGTCGTAGCAAAATCAGAAGAATACTTAAGCTTACCACTTAAAAATGCAGTAAATAAATATTCGTTATCCACTGTAAACAGAGATACTAAAATCATACTTTCATCTAAAAATGACAATTTAGCGTCCTATGGAGCATGTTTGTTGTTAAGAGACCGTTTATTAAACGTGACTGATTAACGATAAATAGCCTCTCCGTTTTGGCTTATTTTTTTAGCATAAGGTGACGCAAACATTTCGAATAACACAGCAAATTCATACTTTGTTATCAATTTTTTGGGATCAAAGGACGCTTGAAAAGATAATTCTTTGTCCCATTTCTTCTTCACTTCTATATCTAATTCATCAGCACGGAAGGCTGTATATTTTATAAGATTTAAAGCATCTTGTACTGTTAGATATTCAGGACTGTTATCCACAAACCATAATTGAGCACGTGAATAATATTGATTAATGAATGGTTTAATATCTACTACTCGTACAGAGTCTGTACCATCAAACAACAGATTTACACCATCATTTTTAATCGGTAGAATACCTGACAAAAACATGCGCTGAATAGTCTCATAATGCTTATCTGCGGCACTGATATCTATCAAAGGCAATAACCTACCTTTAAAGCCAATGATCTCACTCTGTAATGTACGAAGATCGATCTTATCGGGTGTAGTTTTAAAAAAGGCACAATAACCAGCAATAGTAGACATGACCTGCCCATAGGCTAAACGGACAGAAATATCAAGATTAGGCATCAAAGCATTCGAGTTCAATACATAAAAACTATCCTTCTGCGTCAACAAATCTGGTAGCAATGCAACATACACATCACCTCTAGATTCTCCTAAAAACACAACACTTCTTGATTCTGCCAAATTTAGATCCTTTGCTTTGTTTAATCTAGGCTTTGGAATATTGGAAAGATTTGCTTTGTATATTAAAGAATTTCCCTGGCTAGCATCCAATACTACAGGAACTTCGTAAGATTTTTTATTCGATAATGTAAACCTCCATGATTTTTTTCGTTCTATTTCTACAATATCTTCCCCCTTTACAATAATTAACAACGGATTAGCTTCAGTTAAAGAGTTTTTTTTGACAAAACTCCCTACATTAAAAAAATTAGAGGCTGTATCAATCTCATTCTCTCTATTATTAGAAAATTGATGCATCACACCACCATCTAATAAATCTCCCTCAAAATCATGAATACGAATTCTATCTTGTTCAAATGAATAGTCTTGTGGATTAACCCAAAGCGTAGGCACACCTGATGCGGCAGACTGTAAAGCAGCCACATACGCCTCTAGCGTACTACCATACACTAACAATTTGGGTTTTGGAGATTTAGCAAAAAGAAACACGGGTAGATAAAATATGAGAATGATCCAATATCTTATATTATGCAAAATATTCATATTCTAAATTAAAAACAATTTTAGACTTATTGCCACATCAGCCTATATATTTTATATCCATTGTAACAATTATTTAGCAAGTTATAATTAACTTTGTATTATGATAGAGGAAGAAAAATCATTAAATTTTATTGAAGAAATCATCGAAGAAGATCTTCGAACTGGAAAACATGATGGTCGTGTATTGACAAGATTTCCTCCTGAGCCGAATGGCTACCTTCATATTGGCCATGCCAAATCCATCTGTCTTAATTTCGGATTGGCAAAAAAATACAATGGAAAAACTAATCTTCGTTTTGATGACACTAACCCAGTAACTGAGGATATTGAGTATGTAGAAAGCATCAAAAAAGATATTTCATGGTTAGGATTCCAGTGGTCTGAAGAACTTTATACATCAGATTATTTCGAAACTTTATATGAATATGCCGTCTTATTAATTAAGAACGGTTTAGCATACGTTGATGATAGCACCGCAGAAGAAATTGCTGCTGCTAAAGGCACACCTACAGAACCAGGTGTACCAACACCTAATCGTAGCAGGTCGGTGGAAGAGAATTTGCAGCTTTTCCAAGACATGCGAGATGGAAAGTATATTGATGGGGAAAAAGTGTTGCGTGCAAAAATTGATTTGGCTAGTCCAAATATGCACATGCGTGATCCTATCATTTACCGCATCAAGCATGCACACCATCACCGCACTGGTGACACATGGTGTATTTACCCTATGTACGATTTCGCACATGGTCAATCAGACTCTATAGAGAAAATCACGCATTCGGTATGTACGTTAGAATTTATACCACATCGCGCATTATACGACTGGTTGATTGAACAATTGAGCATCTTCCCTTCTAAGCAATATGAATTTGCACGTCTGAACATGACGTACACTGTGATGAGCAAGCGTAAATTATTGCAATTAGTAAATGAAGGTCATGTAGAAAGCTGGGACGATCCACGTATGCCTACTATTTCGGGTTTACGTCGTCGTGGCTATACACCTGCAAGTATTCGCAATTTCGCAGAACGCATCGGTATTCAAAAACGTGAAAACATGATTGATGTGAGCTTGTTAGAATTCTGTATCCGTGAGGACCTGAACAAAACGGCTTGGCGTAGAATGGCAGTATTAGACCCAATCAAATTGATTATCACCAACTATCCTGATGGACAAGTTGAAGAATTAGTAGGTGAAAACAATCCTGAGGTAGAGGGCGGTGAAGGTTCGCGTATTATTCCATTTACAAAAGAATTATGGATTGAACGTGACGATTTCATGGAAGATGCGCCTAAGAAATTCTTCCGTCTTGGACCAGGTCTTTCGGTTCGTCTAAAACATGGATATATCGTAGAATGTCATGATTTCAAAAAAGATGATAATGGAAATGTAACAGAAGTACACTGTAACTACATTCCTAATTCAAAATCTGGTGAAGACACATCTGGACTAAAAGTGAAAGGTACAATTCACTGGGTTTCTACGACACATGCCAAAGAAGCGGAAGTACGTTTGTACGATCGTCTTTTCCAAGTGGAAAACCCTGTGGCTGAAGAAGATTTCAAAGCTTCATTAAATCCAAACAGCTTGACAATCATTCCAAAAGCATATATCGAACCCGATTTAGTCAATGCTATTCCAGGAAAAGGATATCAATTTATCCGTTTAGGATACTTTAATGTGGACACAAAATCAACTCCAGAACATTTGGTATTCAACCGAACAGTAACGTTAAAAGATTCTTGGGCGAAAGAAGTCAAAAAAGGATAAAACATACGAATAAAGGAGGTCTCATTGACCTCCTTTATTAATTACTCAAATACCTATCTTCCATTCGTTGTACTTGTGTTATGAGTTGCTTATTATCAAGAGCGAGTGAAATTACTTTATAACGATTTAACGAGTCTACCGTAGTTTCTAATTCAAATCGATCAAAAGCAGTTAGTTTATCAACCTTTGCCGAAAGGTAGTTTAAGTGCTTATCAATATATGCAATATCACGTTTTGCGAGTTTCTCAGCATATTTGCGCTCACCTACTTTTATTAATGTGTCCACGACTACAGCATTAGAATACACCTGTTGAATATTGATTACGCGACTTGGCATTTCGCGCACAGTAAGCAAAGCTATTTCTTTCGCTTCATTCATTTTTTCTTCTTTAATCAAAGTATCCAAAGCCATATTTATAGTCTTATCAAATAAATAGCTTTGGACAAAACGACGATAATCCACATCAAAATGCTTCATTGTCGAAATACTGCCATATGCATATTTCGTGGTTATATTACGGTAAAGTGTGTCCGTATTGATCAGAGATATTTCATCTTGAGCCTGACCTTTTTCAATAGGCATTAAGCGATAGACCAAGCCTTCATTGACCAAATATTTATCCAAACCAATAAAATTATCGGCACCTAGCATATTTGCAAAGTATATTGGTCTTTCCCAATTGTTATTCAAAATAATAGACAACATACTCAATTCAGCTTTTGTGACATATGGCTTATTGTATGTCCATTGCATCACATACGTTATATTCTCTTCCCACGATTTTGGCACAACCCTATTACGCAAGACTGAATCTTTATCAATTACCATTTGAATCTGTTTAGTTGGCAATACGTTTGCGTAAGTACCGTTAGACATTTGCATTTGATTATTGGGATTATCCGAAAGCATAATTTCCATTAATGTATCTAGGTCTACATGCCCCTCCACTTGCATATCGTAATAGTGAATGACATCCCGCACACCCTTTTTGATCTTTTCGGAATCTATTTGAATAGGCGCTGCATTAGCTTGATTAATATCATGCATAGCCTGTTTAACATACCAATCCGACTGCAGATAACTCAAATTTACTATACGTACATCGGTTCGTATACCCTCAACTTCCTGGAGATACCACAATGGAAATGTATCATTATCCGCATAAGTAAACAGAATAGCATCAGGTTCACAAGATTGTAAATAATTATACGCCATATCGCGCGTCCAAGTGCGATCGGAGCGATCGTGATCATCCCAATTTTGATAGATTAGAATCCCTGGCCCAGCGGCAAAAACGAAAAACAATGCCGTAGTAGCAACAATTTTATTCGCATATACACGACGCAATATATCCAAAATAGCTATCGTACTCAGTCCAATCCATACACTAAACATATAGAAAGATCCAGAATAAGCATAATCTCTTTCTCGTGGTTGCATCGGTGTTTGATTCAAATAGATGACTATTGCTAAACCAGTAAAGAAAAACAACAATCCGACAATTAACGCATCGCGCTTGTTCCTTTTATATTGCCAAACTAAGCCCACAATCCCCAACAACAGCGGAAGAAAATAATACATATTCTGAGTAGGATCATTGGACGAATTACTTGATTCATCGCCCAACCTCTGGTTATCTATAGCCGATATCCCCGAAATCCAATTGCCATGAATTGTACTTCCATGACTTGGTTCGTCATTTTGTCTTCCGACAAAATTCCACAAGAAGTACCGTACATACATATGATTCACTTGATAGGTAAAAAAGAACTTCAAATTATCCCACATTGTAGGATTCTCTCCTTGTCCTAAACCTGTATAATACGAATAAAAATGACCTTTGTCCGCACTCCAAACACGAGGAAACAGCATTTCCTTATCATACGTATATGTAGGAGGAGCGTCAATTTTAGTATATCCTTTATCATCTTTTCGGTATGTATAATTCTCTTCAGCGCTTATCACTTTGGATGAATACACTGGGCCTTTAATTAATGGCTCTGAAGCATATTGCTCACGACTCAGATAGCCTAGGAAAGAAAAGGCATTATCAGGGGAATTATTATTCAGTGAAATATTCGATTGCGAACGAATCAATATCATGGTATATGAACTAAAACCAAATAGTACAAAACAAAGCGACAAGACAGCTAATTGAAGAACACCTTTGTTTCTTTTCCATGCATAATAAAGTCCGTAAGCCAAAGTAGCTATAAGCAGAACAATAAAAAACAAAATCCCCGATCCAAAGCTTAAGCCTAAGTTATTCACAAAAAATAAATCAAAATAGGCGGCGAGCTTGACACTGTATTGAATAACACCCCAAAGAATAAATGCTAATACTCCTACTCCAATTCCCAAGGTTTTCAAAACTCCTTTTACCGTAATTTTCTGTGCTTTTTTGAAATACACAACCAAGGCCAATGCTGGAATAGTGAGCAAATTCAATAAATGCACCCCAATAGATAAGCCCATTACAAAAGCTATAACCAGCAACCATTTATTAGAATCAGCTTGATCAGCTCTTCGCTCCCACTTCAAAATCAACCAAAATACTACAGCCGTGCATAGCGAAGACATCGCATACACTTCACTCTCTACCGCAGAATACCAAAATGAATCCGTGAATGCGTAAGCCAAAGATCCAACAATACCTGCTCCAAAGATTTTCAGAAGATCAAAAGAATCGACTATAGATTCTTTTATTAGAATTTTACGAGCTAAAGCTGTAATTGTCCAGAATAGAAAAGTAATTGTCACCCCACTACAAACAGCCGATCCTACATTCATCCAAAAAGCAATCTTACTCACATCACCCATCGCTAAATTGGAAAACAAATTCTGAATCATCAGAAACAGAGGTGCACCTGGTTGGTGCACAACCTGCAATTTGTATGCGGATGCCACAAATTCACCTGTGTCCCACCAACTGTTAAAACGATCAGTAGTAATTATGTACACTATCGTAGCAATCATACCACATAGCCAACCTAGAAGATTATTGATTTTATTGTAATTCATAATAGTAAATTATCGTTCATTGGAAATAACTATTATAAATCTAAAGGTTTAAGTAGAGCTAAAATGTTAATTAACAGAATTTAACAATAAAAAAAGCTTTCCTGTGGGAAAGCTTTTTTTATCTAAAATAATTTTTCTACAATTCGTTTGGTTGGGCCGGGATTACTCATCGTGTAAAAATGTAATACGGGAGCTCCAAAATCTATAAGCTCCTTACACATATTTACCATCCATTCTGTACTTACTTTCTGTACATCAGCATTTGTTTTACAATCCTCCACCGCATCGCTCAATTCTTCTGGAATATCCAAGTGAAAGATTTTTGGTAAAGCGATTAGTTGTTTTTTGGTGGTCAAAGGCTTTAAGCCAGGAATAATTGGCACATGAATATCATTCTCACGACATTTAACGACAAACTCCTTGTACTTATCAATATTGTAAAACATCTGCGTTACAATAAATTCAGCTCCCATATCTACTTTCTTTTTCAACCACTTGAAATCCGTATTAAAGTTTGGTGCTTCAAAATGCTTCTCTGGATACCCCGCTACACCAATACAAAAATCTGTTTTTGAACTGCTTTCAATATCTTCGTGCAAATATTTACCACTGTTCATATCCTTCACTTGTTGCAACAAGTCTGTCGCATAGGAATGGCCTCCAGGCGTCGGAACAAAATCAGAATCCTCCTTTCTAGCATCTCCACGTAATACCAAAACGTTATCAATTCCCAAAAAATCCAAATCGATTAAGGCATTTTCTGTCTCTTCCTTCGTAAAGCCTCCGCATATCAAATGCGGAACAGCATCTACCTTATATTTATTCATGATTGCTGCACAAATGGCTACAGTACCAGGACGTTTACGATAAGCCACACGCTCTAATAAACCACTTGAATGCTGCTTATATAGGTAATCCTCTCTATGGTATGTAACATCAATAAATGGAGGATTGAATTCCATTAACTCATCCATTGTTTTAAAAATGCTTTGAATACCCTGCCCCTTAGCCGGAGGCAATAATTCGAAAGAGAATAAAGGTTTCCCTTTAGCGTTCTTGATATGATCTACGATTTTCATGATATTTCTTACGTTTAGGCCTAGAGAAGAGACACCAGAGGTATGGTTTATCCTTAAAACTTATCTTTCCCGTCAGGGGTAGAATTTAGCACCTTGAACAGTGTCAGGTTGCTAAGGCTTCAACGGGTCTATTCCCTCTGCCTTTCTCTATAAGCTCTACTAATATCGGTGTATAAACTGAAAAGTTAAAATTATTTATAAAAAAACTTCGAAATAATGAAACTATGTTAATCAAAATCTGTTTCTATTAGAATCTCATTACTCAACAACTTATTGATAGGACAAGCCTCGGCAATTGCCTTTAACCGCTTCATATCCTTCCCTTCTATATTTTTATTCTCAAAAGAAATATACTTTTTGAATACTGCTGATTTATCCGATGTAAAATGATTCACTACTACTTTGACATCTATATTTCCCAAATTAAGCTCCTTACGCTCTGCGTACATCTTCAACGTAGCAGCCGTGCACATGGCCAAAGAGGACGCTAATAATTCATACGGATTAAAACCCTTGTTTTCTCCACCTAAAGATTCAGGTTCATCACCTAGAATTTCTTTTCCATCAGCCACGATTGTTGTTAAGTAGTTGACTTGGCCTATGGATGCAACAACTTCTGCATTGACCGATTGTCTTTCTGTTGAGTCCATATGTTTGGATTAAATAAATTTTTGTTTATAATCTTCTCGTACAATACTCACCCACTCAGGATGTCTTTTGATGTATGCAAATACCAAAGGACAAAGCGGTACTAATTCATAGGCATTTTCCTTTAAATAGGTTAATACCTTTTCTATTAAGGCTGTTGCAGCTCCACGCCCAGCGAGTTCTTCAGGACTTTCCGTATGAATCAAGCTGATTACCTGATTTCGCTCTTTATAATCGATAAACGCTGTATACCCCTCTACAGTCAATTGGAATTGCTTCGCTTCTTCATTCTTAACTACGGGAATGTTTTCAAATTCTGGTTTCATACTTCCTATACTAAATCACCAAATTTACCATTTTGAAAATCTTGTATAGCTTCCTCGATTTCTTGCTCAGTATTCATTACAAATGGGCCATAGTGAACAATTGGCTCATTGATTGGCTCTCCACCGGCAATAAATACAACCGCATCTTCCTGTATATCCAATGTGAATTCTTCGCCTTGATTCTCAAGCAAAGCTAAATGATTTACTTTAATTTCATCCCCACCATTCACCAGCACATTTCCTTCTACCACCAATATAAAAGTATTATAGGAAGCAGGAATACTAAAACTAGCATGAGCACCTTTTTGCGCTTTCAAATTATACATTTCGATGGGAGTGAATGTACTTGCTGAACCCTCTACATCTTTATACTTTCCAGCTATGACTTCCACTGCTCCTAATCCATCTTCTAAAGCTTTACATTTGATTGTTTCTTTCGACACACTCTGATATTTCGGAGGTGATACTTTGTCTTTTGCGGGAAGATTTACCCAAAGTTGGATCATCTGAAACACACCTCCCTCTTTACTCCATTCTGTTTCATGAAATTCTTTGTGCAAGACACCTTTACCAGCAGTCATCCACTGCACATCACCCTCGCCTATTACTCCACCTCCACCACTGCTGTCCCCATGCTCGACTTTTCCGTGATAAGCAATCGTCACCGTTTCAAATCCTTTGTGCGGATGTACACCAACACCTTTTGGAATCTCACTTGGTGGAAATACATACTTTGAATTGTAATCCAGCATAATGAATGGATCCATTCTTTTTTGATTCAATTGAGGGTAGCTGGGAATAAAATTATGTACTCTAAAGCCATCTCCTACAAAATGTGGAGTTTTGGGAGTGAAAATATGTTCAACTTTCCTAATCATATTAATTTTACTTTATTTTTAATGATCTATTATTTAAGATAGATAAAATTAAGAAGAAAGTGCGCTATAGATCTTAATATAGATTAATAAGTGTAAGTTTTATTGCAAAAAATCAGAGCGATACAGTCCTATTCGAATTATTTAGTTGGAATAATATAGAATAAAATATTTAGCTCTAACTAATTACTATTCGTAATTGAATTTAGTGATATAACCGGAGTTCCGTGGAAAAACAGAAGTTCCTATTTTCATATGATTCTCAATTCTTTCTATTAAATTATTAGATCCAACAATATAATTCAGTTCACTATGAACACCATATGAATCCAGACTTTTATACGATTTAACAGCATACGATAAACTACTAATATCAAAGTTTGCAAAGGAAACATCATTAGGTACAAATCCTAATGAGCGAAAAATATCTTTTATATGGTTGGGTTTATTATCTTGTTCGATTTTATATGATATTTTCGAAACATTACGACTAAATAACGAATCCACAAGCCATCGATCTTGAAGCGGTCTTTTTCCGATATTTTGAACACTCACCGAATCCAATTTCTTACCCGTATGAAAATAATTCACCACTTTTTTAGCCTGCAGATCAAATGTATAGATATATTCCATCTTGGATATTTCATCTCCTTGATAAAAATATTTAATATTGAAACGATAAATTGAAGAAGGTAGAATAAAGACAGTAGATAATTCAGTCACTAATTTTACCTCAGAGAGTCTATTCTTTTGATCGTAAGTATACTCATAAACTAAATCAAATTCTGTGGTACCTGATAAGTAATTCGGATCAGTTTCATGAGAAACTCGCTGTAACTCCTTTATCACCCTTCCATCCGCACCATAATGATAGGTCGAGTTGCTAACTTTTACAATTCGCTCACCATCATACTCCACCTTCATTTTACTAGAATATGTTGGGATTCCCTCATTTATAAATTCAATCGATGTAAGTTTTGGAGAAATATTAGGTGTTACTTTATCTTCACAGCTAGAGAACAATACAGAACATATGGTAAAATATAATAAAGGTATTTTCATTATTTCGGTTTATTCTCCAAAAATAAAAAAGCGAATTGGGAATCCCAATTCGCTTTAACATACTTTAAGAATATTTACTCTTTATACAAATCAACCAAACCTTCTGGCAAATCGACCTCGATTATCTCTTCTTCACCATCAATTCCCAAAATCAAATCTTCAGATAATGGAAACATCAGCTTCTTTCCCTCTTCCAATTCTACTGTTGCGATGAATTGTTGCGGCATCTCTGTTACATCGATAATTTCACCCAATTCACCATGCTCCTCATCTACGACTAAAAATCCGACCAAATCCGTCCAGCGGAAATCATCTGGATCACGTTCAGGCATTTTATCATTGGGTAGATACATTTTCTTATGCACCAATGCTTTCGCTTTATCGATATGATCTACATCTTCGAAAGTCGCATAAGCCGTACTATTATTATGCAATTTTACTGTTTCGATGAAATATGGAACCAGCTTTTTATTGACTTCTACAAAAATGATATCCAAATCAAGATCTTCATAATCTTCAAATTCAAAATACAACTGCACCTCACCCTTAAGACCTCGTGTCTTACTAATATATCCGATATAAAAACTTTCTTCGATTGTCATATTTCAAATTAAAAAGCCAAAATTAAAAAATAAAAAACACTATGTTGTTATACTAAAGTAAATTCAAAAAATGAATTTATTACTATGATTTTCAAAGAGAAAATATTAACTTAAAGAAAATAATCAATTCTGAATGAAACCAGTTATTATCCTTGCTGTGCTTTTAATATGGAGCACAAGCCATCTTTGTGCACAAACGAAGACATTTAATCAGGTTGAAAATCAATTAAATGCTCAAAAGAAAAAAAAGAAAACTGCCAATACACTTCTTATTGCAGGAGGGGCTGGTATTTTGTTAGGCACATTATTAGCCGTAACACCCCCCTCTGATAATGCTATGAAATCTACTGGAGCATTAGTCGGTGGTATAGCTTTCATCTCAGCAGGTAGTATCACTAGCTTAATAAGTATCCCCTTCTACATCGACACGTATTATGACAAAAAGAAAATGGGTCAATTACAACCTACTTTCTCTTACACGCAGGCACCCTTTCACAAATTTCCCCAAGTAGGAATGAGACTTACATTTTAACAATAAACAATCTTTAAAGTCGGCATAATAAAAAAGCCGATTCAAATCATGAATCGGCTTTCTTGAATACTGTATGAAAGGATTAACCTTCAGTTTCTTCAGTGTTTTCAGTAGCTTCCGCTTCTTCAACTGGTGCTTCTTCAGCAACAGGAGCATTTTTAGCAGCGATAGCAGCAGCTTTAGCAACTTTTTTAGCAGCCTCAGCAACTAAAGCAGCTTTTTTAGCTTCTTCTTTAGCGTTAGCTAGACCATCTTTTTTACCAGAAATTTTAGCTTCATTAGACGCAGTCCATGCAGCAAATTTTTCTTCTAAAGCAGCCTCATCAAAAGCACCTTTTTTCAAACCACCTTGCAAGTGTTTTTTGTACAACACACCTTTGTAAGAAAGGATAGTACGAGCTGTGTCTGTAGGTTGCGCACCTTTGTTCACCCAGTCCAAAGCTTTATCGAAATCCAAAACGATAGTCGCTGGATTTGTGTTTGGATTGTAAGAACCGATACGGTCGATGAATTTACCATCACGTGGAGCACGTGAATCTGCTACTACTAGGTGGTAGAAAGGACGTCCTTTTTTACCATGTCTTTGCAATCTGATTTTAGTTGCCATGTCTTTTTATTATTTATGTATTCAACATATCCCCCGTACTTCATGCATGAGGGGACGCAAAGATAAAAAGATTTTCTGAAACTAAAAAGCTTTAAATGAGCGTTATTAGCTTTACTCTTGATTAACCCACAATTTTAATGTATTTTCAAGGTTCCAAATCGCGATTCAAAATGACGCAAGTTGCTCCATTAAAAATTCTAAAAGCTTCCGCAGGCTCTGGCAAAACATTCAGCCTTACCTTGCATTATATTTCTTTATTACTTACTAATGAAAATAGCTATAGAGAAATATTAGCTGTAACATTTACTAATAAAGCGACAGCTGAAATGAAAGAACGTATTCTATCGGTTCTACAGGGTCTAGCTGTTGGTGATAACTCAAATAAAATAGAAAGCTTTAGAAAATTAATATTAAATCACAATACTTTATGGTCTGCTCATCTTATTCAAGAAAAAGCACATCGAGTATACAGAAAAATATTACACGATTACAGTCATTTCACAATTAGTACGATTGATGGATTTTCACAAAAGGTAATCCGCTCTTTTACCTATGAATTGAATTTAGACGCGGGATACAAAATTGAGATGAACACCAATAAGGTCAAAACTGAATTGACTGTCATGTTGAATCAATTGCTGGACGACAAGCCAGAGCTATTGGAATGGATAATTGAATACGCAGAGAAAAAAATCAATAACAACGAAAATTGGAACTACCGCACACAATTAAGTCAATTGGCGGGACTAATTTTCAGCGAAAATTTTCAAGAGTTTGATGGCGCTTTAGCTACTGCAGACACGAATCAGGTTTTCAATTTGCTGAACAAAGAGATAGGTGAAAAAACACAATCGTACCTAAGTACTTTAAGTATCGCAATTCAATCGTTTCAAGAAACTTTCAAATCTTTACTTGTTGATCCAAATGAAATGAAGGGTAAATCTAGAAATGCATTAGTGTCAACAAATAAAACATCTCCTCAAGTCAATAAATTATCGACTTCAGATTTAATCAAATTATTGGATAAATTTAGTAGTCTTTTGGAGAATGAAGAAGCCTTTACAGATTCTGATAAAAATATAAGATATGATTTAATAGCGGGATTCAAACCGATACTGGAGCAATTCGTAATAGTACAACAATTGCTACCTAACCACATCGCCTACCAAGCAGTACAAGGTAATCTATACTATTTACGTTTGTTGAAAGAGATGTCCGATTTATTAAGCGTCTGGCGAAAAGAAAATTCAGCTCAACTAATCTCAGACTCACAAATACTATTAAACAAATTGGGATTGGATGCAAATAATGATCCTACCTTCATTTGGGAGAAAATCGGCAATAGATACAATTACTTTCTATTTGATGAGTTTCAAGACACATCACGAATTCAATGGAAAAACTATAGTCCACTTCTATTGAATGCACTAAGTAATACGGATGCCAAGCAGAATGAGCATTTAATTGTAGGTGATGTCAAACAAAGTATCTACCGCTGGCGCAATGGTGATTGGCGTATTTTACTACAACAAGTTGAAGAGCAAGTCACTGACGCCTTTCACCTAGATGAAGAAACTAAACACCATTTTATCCAAAATGGAAACTTAGAAACGAACTTCCGTAGTTTGCCTAACATCATACGCTTCAACAACTACATTTACCAGAGCATACCAACACATATGCAAAATGTATTAAATGATATTGCTCATGAGGAATTATCTGAAGAAGGATTGAGATGGTGGAAACAAGCTCATAATGATACCATGCTCATTCGTGCGTATGAAAATAGCACACAAGAAATTCCCGATTTTAAATTAAATGATGCTGCAAATCAAGGTTCAATTGAAATTGAATACATTACGGTAGAAAATAGTCGATTCAGATCAAATCAAGTGCAGGAAGAATCCACAGAAAAGCTATGTAGTAAAATAGGAGAATGGATTTCCTCGGGTCGTTACGCAGCTAAACAGATAGGAATTTTGGTCCGTAGCAATAAACAGGCTATGCTCATTATTCAAAAGTTAATGGAATATAAAAATTCTACGGGATTGAATTTTGATGTTATTTCCGGTGATGCGCTTTCCTTAAATTCCAATGATTCTGTAAATCTCCTAATCGAGACACTTAAGGCCTTTGTCTACAACAGTGAGCAGCACGTGATCCATCACGCTCGGATGGCCTATTTATATCAAATCATTGAAAATGAAACTTTTTTTGATGCTGACATGTGGTTACAATTTAAGAACAACGAGATCAAAAAATTCGAAGGTATATTACCAAAACGATTGATTCAAGACTGGGATATTTGGCAAAAATTACCATTAGTACATTTAGTTGAGAAACTCATTGAAATATATGGTTTCACCTCTAAAAACAATATCCACCTACCATATTTATTAGCTTTTAAAGATATAGTAGGCAACTTCACTGCAAGCGGAGAAAGAGGAATTAATCAATTTTTAGAATTTTGGGATGAAGATGGCAATAAAGCCGTATTGCCTTCCAATGGAAAAGTAAACGCTATCGAAGTCACCACGATACACAAATCTAAAGGACTGGCTTATGACGTTGTCATGATTCCTTTCTGTTCATGGACTCTCGATGGTATGACTAATGGTGACTTTTGGATCAACACGGTGAATACATCATTTGAACAATTAGTAAAAATTCCAATTAAGTATACTAGTTCCGTTGGAAAATCCATTTTTTACAAACAATATTTCGAAGAAAAATTGTTCAATTTTATGGATGCATTAAACACACTTTATGTAGCGACGACTAGAGCCATAGAGCACTTGTACATTACTGCCCCTTCTTTCCCAGAAAAAGAAGACAAAAAACTCGGCAAATACATTGACATTAAGAACGAACTTATATCTGACGTAGTTTATCAAACATTGGATCATCCCAATGCACCATTTCAATTGAAAGAGAATAAGGCTTCCATCGATCAAACTATATCCAAAACAAAAGAACACACACATTCAGAAGAAAATAAGATCGCATTAGATAGATACCCTATTTCTTTTGCCATGGAGCAAGCCTTAGACAAAAACAGCAAGCGCACCATCAACACAATTCTAATGCTAGAAAAAGCATCTCAGTTTGGTATTATGGCACACGAAGTAATGGCGGAAGCTTCAAAAGAAGCTGATATCCAAAAAATTATTACCAGGTATATTGATGAAGGTATTCTGACTTTAGAAAACAAAGAAATACTTGAACAACAGATAAATAAAATTTGGCATCACCCACAAATCAACAAGTGGCTGACCAGTGATTATAAAATCTGGAATGAGTCTGCAATCATCACATCAGATGGACATACATTAAGACCTGATAAAGTATTCACTAATGTGAATGAAACCATTATCTTGGACTTCAAGTTCACAGGAGACAACTATATAGAACACAAAACACAAGTAGATCAATATATGAAGGCATTGCAAAATATAGGACTCAAAAATATAAAAGGATTTTTGTTTTATGCCAAAGGAGGCGATTTAGTAGAGGTAAAGTAGATGCTTAGAAATAGTCAAAGTTGTTAAGCTTGTCCTTTCGTCGAAGTAACGACTATTTCAAAATGTAATATCGACCACAGGGAGATATCTAAAAATATAGAAAAAAGATCATAAAATGAGTTCATTTTTAGCCTTAGTAGCACAAGATATCAAACAACGCTTTGGTACAGATTTGTCAAATATAGCCGTTGTTTTCAACAACAAGCGTCCTATTACTTATCTAAAAAAACATCTAGCAGACACATATGGTCATGCGATATGGTCGCCTCAATTTTTCACTATACAGGAGTTTTTCAGTTTAGCGTCCGAAGCAGATCAAGTTAGTCAATTGACTCAATTCTTTTACCTGTACGAATTGCACAATGAATTATTAGTAAAAGAAGGTCATGAGCCAGAAACCCTAGAAGAATTCTATCCTATTGCAGAGATAATCTTAAGTGATTTTAGCCAATTGGACTATGATTTAGTGAATATAGACCATATTTATATGGAGCTCTTTGACACGAGTAAAATTGATATTGAATTTCAACATTTAACCAAAGAACAACAAGATTTTATAAAACAATTTTGGCAATCCTTTAACATCACTGGACATACAGGTGTCCAAGAACGTTTTCTCAAACTTTGGAAAAGATTGCCTGTATTATATCGCGCCTTCAAAGAAAAACTTGCAGCGCATAACCATACCAATTTCCCAACCATCTATCGACAATTGGCTGAAGGAGAATTGGACAACAAAGCTTTAACGGATCCGTACCAACAAATCCTTTTTGTAGGTTTCAATGCATTAAATAATGCCGAAGCAACGCTTTTTAAAAATTGGCAGGAAAAAGGCAAAGCATTATTTTATTTTGATGCTGATACTTACTATTTAGACGACAATCAACAAGAGGCCGGATTATTTATTCGCCGCAACATTTTACAGAATGGACTCTTGAATGCTTTAGGAGAAGCGCCTAATATCATCGGAAATCGTAGTGATACGATACATCTATATGCTTCCACCGGAAAAATAAACCAAACAAAGCTATTATACGATATATTGGTAAATAATGAACAAGCAGAAAAGACTTCCGCAATTTTATTAGCAGATGAATCGCTATTAGTACCATTATTACAATCTTTACCAGAGACAAAAGTAAATATCACCACAGGCTTCCCACTGATACAATCACCTATTTTTGGAATTATGGATTTGTGGATGAAAACACAAGAACAAATTTCACATCAAAAAAAAACAAAAATTACGTATCAAGATGTGGAAACATTTTTGAATAATCCATTAACGAAAATCTCTGCTACAGAGAAAATGGAAAACCAAAAATTCATTAACGAAAAACAACTATTTGAAATCAACATTGAAGATATTCAGATAAAATCATCGGTACTACCCAATTTCTTCAAGCCACTATCCTCTACGAAAGAGGTCATCCCTACATTGATTCATATACTTGACTTGTTATTAGCATCATTAGCTCAAGACACACAAATCAAACAGATAGACGCAAACCTTTTAATTGAAACCAAAAAGGTATTGAATCAATTGCATCTTGGATTTGAAAAAATACCTGAGCTTAGTATTTTGTTTCAAATAGGCCTAATTCGTAAAGCGATTGCTCCTATCAATTCAGCAATCGAAGGTGATCCATTAGAGGGCTTACAAATCATGGGACTACTCGAAAGTCGATGCCTTAACTTTGACAACATTTATATTTTAGGTGCAAATGAGGGTATCTTACCCAAAACATCGAATGCTGCTACATTCCTACCGAATACCCTTAGAAAAGCTTATGGGCTTCCAATTTTAGAAAACCAAGATGCACTTTCAGCCTATTTATTTTACCGTCATTTGCAATATAGTAACAGCATACATTTGTTTTATAACAGCATCGTAGACGAAAGCAGCAGTGGGGAAGAAAGTCGATTTATCCGTCAATTAGAATTTGAAAGCAAGTTCAATTTCATCAAAAAACAACAACAGCAACCCATACTTTTCCCTCCTCAAGAAGAAGAACTCATCATTCCAAAATCAGGTGACGTATGGAATTATATGCGGGCAAAATATATTGAAGGCAAAGCGAAAATTTCAGCGACAGCTTTAACGACTTATCTACAGTCTCCTCTACAATTTTTCTTTAAACATGTCGCTGAAATTAAAGAACCGCCTCGTATTTCTCAAGAATTTGAGATGAACTTACTTGGGACTGTCATTCATAATGTAATGGAAACCATTCTAAAGCCTTTGAAAGGACTAGAAGACTTCACGCCTACAAAACAGTTGTTAGAGAAAGTAAATGATGTAGACGGGCTTGTGCTATTAGAAATTGCTCGCCAATACAATCCTGAGATAAAAGAAATCAACGAATTGAATAGTCTACAACGCATCATGCATAAAATCGCAACAGAATACATTAAAATGTATTTAGAGTATGATGCTGAAAACTTTCAAGCTATACGAATTATTGAATTAGAGAACGATAAAGACTATAGCATTGACTTCCCAATAGTGATCAATGGAAAAGAAGAAGTGGTACAAATTTACGGAATCATTGATCGTGTAGATGAAGTGGTAACAGATTTGGGTGAGGTCAAAAAACGAATTGTCGATTATAAAACCGGTGGTGACTCAGTCAAATTTTCAAGCATAGAAAAAGTATTTTCGTCCAATACAGAAAACAAGGCTTTAGTTCAAACATTATTCTACGCCTACGTTTTTGAACAAAAAACTGGCATTAAAGACTTAGAACCAAATTTGTACGTCGCACGAAAAATGCGAGAAGAAGGGACTATTTTCCACGGAAGTCGAGGCGCTGTCATGCAGGATGAATTTTTGACTGAACAGAAAAATGAATTTGTAAAATTCATGCAAGAAACTTTGGAAGAAATATTCAATACTGAAATTCCATTCAAGCATAATCCTGATGCACAGGTGTATGAAACAGACCCATACACTTTATTCTATCGGAACGCAATAAACGAGGAAGAAGAGACTAAAGAATAAATAAAAGGCTCGAATTCAAATTCGAGCCTTTTATTTATTTATATTTTTTTATAGCCTTTTCAGCTCTTTTTGTTGCTTTGTCAATTTTAAACTGAAGCCATTTATTTTTAAAAATCTTACGCATGGTATCATCAAAATGACGCGTTATAAATAAATTTCGAGCTCCCTTTAATTTTTCACCTACTGAATTTGCTAATGCACGTACAGAGATAGAATAACCTTCTGTATCGTATTGAATATAATGCCACCAACCTGCAGGCATGTAACATGTATCGCCTGGACCGATGACAACCTCGTATCCATTCAAATACTTCAATGCAGGATATTCTTCTAAACTACTTGTCTTTAGATTCGCGATACTATGACAATTATAAGGCAGTTTGTACATCAAATCCGACTGATCATTTGGAAACAACCAAATACGCTTGTATCCTTGAAACTGAGAAATAAACACGTGAGACATGTCTATATCAAAGTGATTACGTGTTGCTGATCCCTCGCCACCAAAAAACATATAAGGAAGACCTTGAATAACCTTACCACCTGTTACATCATTATACACAATATCCTTTTTTAGTTCTGGTCTAATTTTTAATAAATTAAACAAAAACAGACGCAACTCAGTAGGTTCACTACTAATTTTATCCAGATATTGCCCTAAAGTCATTTTTCCAACGGGTGGACTCGCTACGTAATTATGACCTTCTTCTTCTCTTCCGTAGACATCGATCAGTACATCTCCTGCTATTTCTTTGAAATAGTCATAGCTCCATTTTGTCCAGCAAGCACTATCTTTACTAATAAAATCTTTCAAGATAACAGGCTGACTTTTATTTAGATAATCTCTTACAAAATCGTTAGGAGAAATTCCCGAAATGCTATCAACAGGTTTTAGTTTCACAAGCTTTTAGTTTTAACAGTAAGTACAAACATAAAAAAAAATATTTCTACATTTTTATCTCTTTCTATATTTTATATCTATATCTAATAGAGATAAAATCTTTAGATCAAATCTGTAAAAATATTTTATAATTTGAGGTGATATAAATCACTAATTAATAAGACCATAGATCTTGCTCATAGTCCATCAAAGCCTTCTTGATACGCTCCGATTCTAACAACCGATCTATATCATCCGTTATATAATCTTTAATACGTAAGTCATCTGGATTTGACTGTTTGATAATATAGCTGCTAAATAGTCGTTTCATAAAAACATCATCGTAACTCAAACCTGTTGCGTCACTATTTCTATTAACGACCTCTTTATTAACCAACACATGCCTTGCTTCTGGGAAATATATCCAGAAAGCAGGTGTGGCATCCACTTGGGGACCAAAACTATTTACCGGAGTCACTACAGGTGGCTGGTTGGCTTCTGTTACCTCTCCCGACGCCTGAACAGCAAATGGATCAAAAGGATCAACATTACTTGCCCCAGGCGACTGAGGTGTTGCAGAAAACGCATCAACTCCTGGTATCTGTGGTGTAATCAAAGGAGCAATTCCTATAATACGAGGTTCAAAAACGGAACGTTGTTTATCAAAAATCCAGTCTTCCTTAATTCTAAACTTCAAAACACTTTCACCACTCCAATCACGTTTCTCGTAATGCGAACCAACTACTTCATTATTTTCATTGTATTGTTCAACCAAAACACTGTCTCCTCCTAATCTAGCTAACACTTGATCAATTGGTAATATGTTTTTGAAACTGTCACCATTAGGATCATTTTTAGTCGATGTTGGATCATAGGCTGTCAATTCTCCATTCTTAATTGCTTCCACAATGATATCCATCAATCTTGCCTTTGGTGAGCCAAAAGCTTGATTCATTTTTTCACGCAAATCAATTTCACGCCAAACTCGTTTACTAAAGGCTACATCCGTTTGCCGAATTGGAGCATAGGGTATCACTTTACGGTTTGCTACATCCGATTTAATGACATATCCATCGATTGGAGGCTCTTTTTCTTGCACAGGTGTTGTACTGTTATTAAGATTCCCCACCTGCCCCTGAGACACTAGTGAGAATCCTAATCCAGTCAGCACAAATAATATTTTCTTTTTCATAGAATATTAATTCTATTAATTAGTTACTTGAAAAGTAATTGCATTTAAATTTTGAGCCATACCATCTGGCCCAACACCCACTATATCATATATCATCACTACTGATCCAGATGTTATACCAGATAAAGCTGTCTTCATCTGACCGCTAAATGAGTTTCCAGACGATGAATAAGGTCCTATAGGATCTACTCTTGGCTTCGAGATATACATATTAAATTTAGTCACTTGAAATTTAGCATCAAAATCAAAGTTTTCTAATGATGCTGATACAACAGACTGCCCCCTAAGTTGTGCCGCAGATATACGACCGCCATCCTTACCTCCAACTTTCGCGGTAGGCTTTGGAATACGTTTCACACGAAATTTAGAGACACCAAGATTCTGAGTTTTACCATCTACTGTCGCTGCGACATTTAGCGTCACCTCACCAGGACTAGATACACGAGCAGAATATTTTCCACCGCCTTTCGATGATAATGTTACTCCAGATCCTGATAGTTTTAATGATTCAACAGGTACACCAGGAGCTGAAATAGAAAGTGGGTTGTCCACTCCAATGTACATTACATTCATTGCATCAGGTGATACTACAGCTGAGGGCTTTGATACCTGAAATGTCATTGGCTCAGTTTCATAAACCTTTACTGTCCCATCTGTCTGTTGCACAGAAATCGAACCCTTCCAAGTATGTGTACCCACACCCGGTGTATAAGAATAAGCTCCTTGTCCATCTGTAACAGGAATTGAAGAACCGTTAACGGAAATTTTTGGATTAGATTTTGAATCGTATGCTGTTAAAAACACCTTTGCTGTGTAGGGTTGACCTGCGATCAAATAGGACGTAGGAGCTACCGCTACAGCCGCAAATTTATCCAAATTGACTACAGCTTGATCCATCTTTCCAAAGATATGCTTCACCACAGCCGATTCAGCATTCTTAGCATCGGCATTAATCTTTTCCAAAGCAGTGATTGCTGCCGTTAATGGGATACCATCTCCAAAATTTGACTGCTCCCATGATTTTTTCACACCTCCTCGAGGAGCAGGGTCTGTAGCATCGAGTGCAAAATTAACCTCATTGTTGGTTATTTTTTTCAACTCAGCAGCAGTAGAATTAATAGCATCGCGCAATTGCTTTCCACGCCCCTCGTTGATCATCAATCGAGCAGAAATATCTGTACTACTTCTAAATTTTACATCACCTGTTTCTTCGTCAATACCACCACCTTCAGAAGCTAACAATTTATTGTATTCCGATACTTGGTTAGTTAATTTTGCAATAACTGCTTTTGCCTGTTCAGCTTTATCCAATATAGGTTGGGCTCTTTCAGGGTTTTCTTTCAGTTTGGTTTCCCTGAAAGCCAAAAACATATTATCAATACCCGATTGTGTATTTTGAGTTGAAGTACTTAAACTGTTACCCAGATTTTTAAATGCATCTAAAATTGAATCACTTACATTGAGTGCTACCAAACCAAGTAACACTAAATAAAGGATTCCAATCATCCGTTGTCTCGGAGTTTCCTTATGTCCTGCCATATCTTGTAATTTCTCTACTAAAAATTAGATTTCACTACAATTATGAACGATTATTGATATTCATCGCTGACAACATATTGCCATATACCGCATTTAGTGATGACAAATTCTTATTGAAAGTCGACACTTGCTCTTTAAACTGTTGCATATCGGCAGAAGCTTCATTGAAAGTTTGTAAATCTGCAGCTGCACGCTCAAAAGCACTACTTAACTGAGAAGCACCATTAGAAGCTGCATTTAATTTATCTGCAAATTGGTTAGTGGCTACGGCTGTATCAGCTACCTTTGAAATCGAAGCAACTTTATCACCGAATGAACGCAGGCCATCCCCCAAATTACCGATAAGGTTTTCATCAATTTTTGCATCTTGTAACAATCTATCCAATGCTGCTGTATTGCCTACAGCTACAGGTTGAGAAATTGCAACAGGCTGAACACTACGCGTCGGTAATTCGCCATTAAAATTTTCATCCAATTCTGGGTATACGCGAGTCCAATCTACATCCTTTTCTGAAGCCATGAAGCCCATTATAAAAAATAATAAAGCCTCAACAGCAAGTCCAATACCTATCATCCACTCTCCACCCTTGAAATGAAGTATCTTAAACATCAATCCAACAATTACCACTGACGCTCCCCAGTTTATCAATGTGTTAATGCCAAAACCAAATTTGCTTTTTTTTGCCATCTCTATTTAAGTCTATTTAATTAGTTAATTTCTTATGTTAATTATTTATCTCATTACAGATCCCGCAACACGTGTTACAGACCGAAATCCTACATATGATTTTGCCGTATCTTGAAATTCGTATTGTCTAGTCCCATTTTGAAGGAAAAACCCAACATCTTTCCAAGATCCACCACGGACAACTTTACGCTTCAACGTCTCTGAATCTTCATTTCTTGCTGAATAGCTATAAGTTGGATTCATATCATGAACATACGAATATCCAGCTTCATCATAAGTCGATTGCGTCCATTCAGACACATTTCCAGACATATTATAAAGACCATAGTCATTTGGGAAATAGGAATAAACAGGAGCAGTATATGCATAATTATCGTCCATGTAATTCCCGCGACCAGGTTTAAAGTTGGCCATTAAGCAGCCACGAGCATTACGAGCAGTAGGTCCTCCCCACGGAAACTGACTCCCCACACGTCCTCCCCTAGCAGCATATTCCCACTCCGCCTCTGTCGGAAGCTGATAATCAAATCGTTGCGATTTTTTGCTTTTAACAGCTTGATTATTGTACAATTGAGTCCTCCAACTATTAAAAGCTTGGGCTTGCTTCCATGAAATTCCCACTACAGGATAATCTTCATACGAGGGATGTGAAAAGTATCCTTTGACCAATGGTTCATTTGCCGCATAATGAAAATCCGACATCCAAACCGTTGTATCTGGATATATACCTATTTTCTCTCTATAGATAAAATCCGAACGCTTTTTAGTCTTATCATTTTTATGGCGAATGGCATTTTCAAAATCATACCATTCATAATGGTAATTTATTAGCCTAACATCAAGTTCATTTTTACCAAACACTTTATCCTCTCCTTGATAATACATAGCATCTATTCTTGCTCGTACGTCAGGGGCTGTTGATTTCCATGGAGATTGTCTACGTAGCTTCTCCCAATCGATATGTTTAGTCGCACTTTGAGTTTGACTTTGGATAAAATAGGTTGGATCACCCAAATAGTCAGTAATAAGAATCGAGTCACGCACCCAATTTACAAATTGACGATATTCACTATTTGATATTTCTGAATCATCAATATAAAATGGCGCAATTGTAACCTGTCTATTCTGTGCAGTTTGGGAAAACGTAATATCTTCATCGGACTGCCCCATGATAAATGTACCACCAGGCACAAGCACCATCCCATAGGGTGTTTTATTTTTTTTTAATTTATCTAATCGTACACCTACTAATTCTCCATTTTGTGTAGATGTCTTACAGCCAATAATTAATACAATAAGGAATAGTCCGAATAGTTGTTTTAAAAGTCTCAAATGATTGTTAATCATAAGTTTATAGCAAAAAAGGTTAGTCCAACATGTAACATGCACGTTGAAAAGCACATAAAAATATGTAATTAAAGCTTTTAATAAAAGTTTAATTAAAATTAATTATAAAATCTTTAAACTTTTATCTACATCATAATAAAAAAGGGATGGTATATATTATACCATCCCTCTTCTACTTATTTATAACAAATGTTATACTTATTTATTCACTAATTTAATGTATTGTTCCACTGCCATGGTCATACTTGGAGCAACAGGGGTCGGCGCAGGAATATCAAGAATTAATTCTTTTTCCAATAAGACTTGTTGAGTAGAAGAGCCAAAAGCGGCAATACGCGTGTTATTCTGTATGAAATCAGGAAAGTTTTCGTACAAAGATTGTACACTCGACGGGCTAAAGAAAACTATAATGTCATAAAAAACATCTTTCAAGTCTGTAATGTCACTAATTACTGTTTTAAACAAAACTGCAGGCGTAAAATCATAACCATTCTCTTGCAGCCATTTCTGAGTTTCCTCATTAGCAACATCAGAGCATGGGAATAAGAATTTCTCTTTGCTATGCTTCTTCAAAACCTCTTCCAAATCTTTAGCCGTCTGCTTTCCGAAAAATATTTTTCGCTTACGGTATTGTATATATTTTTGTAAATAGAGTGCAATCGCCTCAGAAATACAGAAATATTTCATTTCTGCAGAAACCTCAAAACGCATTTCTTCACAAACTCTAAAGAAATGATCCACAGCATTCTTACTTGTAAAAATAACCGCCGTGTGTTCTGCAAAGTTGATTCGTTCTTTTCTAATCTCTTTTGCAGGAACCCCTTCCACATGAATAAAACCACGAAAATCTAATTTCAAGTTGTATTTTTCCGCTAAAGCGAAGTATGGTGACTTGTCATTTTCTGGTCTTGGTAACGTAACTAAGATGCTTTTAACTTTCTTAGCTCTAGCAACATCAATCTGCATAAAAATTTATTTAATTGTTTAGTGATTTCACTAATATCAAAATCGGTGCTATTTCTAAGGCACAAAGATAAAGAATTAAATAAAAGATTGAAAACTTTAGATGACCTAATAAACTTAAAGCTGTACGTAATATTCGATAAGAAAAGATCAAAAGTACACCTATGCCCAATATAACTGCTAAATAATCTAAATAATAAAATGGTAAAAATATAGCTAAAATTAATATTGGGATGAGGATTAACATCGTATTGAAATAAACAATGTACAATACAGTGATATAATCTCTAGCCATTCTTTTAGCTTCAAAAATTACCGAAATTATTCGAATGAGTAGAAGTTTCGCTACAAATAGTCCACCTATCACAAGTGATAACCTAGTGAAATTGCTAATCGTCATGAACAGTAAATCTTCCTTTGCACTTACATATATGACTACAAAAAGACCTAATGAAAAGCTAAATATGATATATAAAAATATGTAAGGCCAAGATGTGAGCATATTATCTTCCTTGCTTATCTGCGCCAGCACCCTTTCATTAAAATACCCATAAACAACATTCAAAAAAGTAACGCTAAAGAAAATACGTACTAAAGCAAGCCCTACTAAAATCAGTACTAAAGCTACCACCAACCAGACAGGCCTGTGAAATTTGTCTACTGTCGGAGATACTGATTTTTGCCTCTTCAGCTTATCCATTTTATTGAACCAAGCTGATAAATCGGTATATTCAATTTCTATGAGAGACAGCAAACTATCTTGCAAGACATTCTGTTGCGCATGCACAGTAGTATCTATAAAGATATAATTAAATGATGTCGCATTTGCATCAGACGGCATAACTGAATCAATATGCGAATTAGAAACTAATGACCCTGATATATCTCGAATAGTGTCTGACTGAAAAGCTTTGATAGGTAATAAATACAGAAGCGAACAAATCAATAAGATATATTGTTTATTTTTTATAATTTGCTCTAAAAGTATTCTTCCTACCATACAATGCCAAAGGTAGGATTTTACACCAAAATTTTAAATACTATATGACAAGTACTATAAATCGATGTCCATGGTGTGGAAATGACCCACTTTATGTTGCCTACCATGATCAAGAATGGGGTAAACAAGTAAAAGATGATAAAACATTATTTGAATTCTTGGTATTAGAGTCCGCTCAAGCTGGGCTAAGCTGGTTCACCATCCTAAAGCGAAGAGAAGGCTACCGTAAATTATTCGCAAATTTTGATGTTAAAAAAGTAGCTGCATTCACTGAAGAAGATATAGAACGAATAGTACTAGATCCAGCAATAATAAGACATCGTGGAAAAATAAGTGCTACCGTAAGAAACGCACAAATTTTTATAGAAATTCAAAAAGAATTCGGATCATTCTACAACTATCTGTATAATTTTTTACCGAATCAACAACGTAAAGAAAATAGCGTACAATCAATGAAAAATGTAACGGCAGAGACGGAGGAATCCAAGGCTATTGCGAAAGATCTAAAAAAGAGAGGTATGAAGTTTTTTGGCAGTACGATATGTTACGCATATATGCAGGCTGTCGGAATGGTCAATGACCACTTATTGAGTTGTGACTTTAGGAATTAATCTCCTAAAGTCACTTCTTTGTATATATCTTTTAAATTCCGGAAGTGACCATTATAATCTAATCCATACCCCACCACAAACTCCTTGTCAATCTCAAATCCTACATACTCAATATTATCAAAATCATATTGCAAGCATGATGGCTTCATCAGAAGGGAACAAACAGAAATATGTTTAGCACCTTCCTGCTGCAATGCTACAATAGTATGTTTTAATGAATTCCCTGTATCTATGACGTCTTCGACAATGATAACTTCTCTATCTGTAAGATCAACCCCTATACCTATCAATTGTGAAATATGACCTTGAGCAGTCCCATGATACGAGGCTAACTTCACAAAACTCATTTCACAATCAATATTTATTTCTTTCATCAGATCTGCCATAAACATAAAGCAGCCATTTAGGACACCAACAAAAACAGGATTTCTGTCTTCATATTTTAAATTGATATCTATAGCAATAAGACGAATTCTTTTTTTTATCTGCTCATAACTGATGAAAGGTTCAAACCTCAATTCATCAATTTCAATTATTTTCATCTTTTCCTCCAATTAATTTGTCCAAAATAGATTTACGTGCCTTTTCTTCCGCTTCTATCTCTTGAATAATCAACTCGTGCTCTCCAAAAATGTCAAATGTAGAATCCCGAGCAATAGGTGCTTTGGGACGCAACGAAGGCTGTAGAACGACTTGATAAAAACCGTAATTCTCAGGTACAGACACCTCTTTTAACTCACCCATTTTATTCATAATCGAGCCATACGTATTAAAATGGCGCTGAACCCAACCTTTTAAATGTCCAGTATGCTCAAATGATGTTATACCTGTTTTGGGTCTCGGAATAATACTAGAAAGAAATAAGCTCTCCCCTAAATTTAATTCTTCTGGCTTCTTTTTAAAATAATATTCAGCAGCCTCAGTAATACCATATACATTACGTCCCCATTCGATTACATTCAAATATATTTCAAAAAGTCTATCCTTACTCACTCGACCAGAAGCTTCCATTAACCACACAAGAAGAATTTCTTCGAACTTGCGATTCATAGTTTTTTTACGATTCAGAAAAACATTTTTAACCAATTGCATAGAGATTGTACTCGCACCCCGTTTAAATTTTTTCTCTTTCACATTCGTAGCTATAGACAATTTAAACGCTTCTTCTTCAAAACCATTATGCTGATAAAAAAAAGGATCTTCTGTATTTCGAACTGTAGTTTTTAACACGTAAGGGATTTGGTCCAGCCTCCTAAAATTAGGATTCTCTGGCCCGACAACAAATTGTTTGGCTAAGATGGTATCATTATAGGCATCATATACAAACGATGTATTCAATGAGTCAATATTAGCACCACCCCAGGAGATAACTTTCAAATCCTCATCATCAATCTTAGACGCAAAGACAAGGTCATCCGGATTATCAAGATCTATAGAAAAGTCCAAATCATAAGCAATACTCCCTTCAACTTTGACACCTTCAACATTCTGAAACAACCCCTTTGGTAAAGCGTCAAAAAAATCTTGCGCTTGAAACATACCTGTGTGTATAGCTAGATCAATCCTTTTGGAAGGCTTTAACGTACATTTTATATTTGGTGATATGGAGAAGTCCTTAACTCGAATTGTAGAATTATCCTTCAATGCAAAATAATTATCCGCTATTTGGATTCCCCCATGCATTTCAGCTTGGGTCAGAACAATAGTAGAATCTGATAACCTGCGATGATTAATCTGCAGATTTTCGTAAGCAAACACTCCATCTACTTCTAACAATTCTTTCTTTATCTTTTTTACATCTTTAAGGTCAAATATCAGCTTATCAAAACTCACACTCAGCCCATATTTACTACGTAAAAAAGGTAGTTCTACATCTTTATCTTTGGATGAAACCTCTATACGCATTCGTTTATTTGCTCTATTGACCTCACCCTCCAACACCCATTCTGCCTCATGATCATTGAGTAGTACAGACGACTTAAAATCGCCAGAACGCATCTTTGCCTCAGGGATATGAATACGCTGTGCTATCTTTTCGTCCTTATATGAAACAGCAAAATTTGTAAGATCCAAATCATCCGGAACTAATGCAAAAAACTGATTACTCAACCTTTCAGCTAAATCAGCAAATCCCTTTGAAGATGTATTAGGCTCAGGCGAATTTGATTTTTTCTTTTTGAATAAAAAATCATAGTTACTGGAGCTATCTGACTTCACGAAAGACAGCGCACCATTTGTAACACCAATATCCCCTACTTCTACATCTCCAAATAATAAAGGAAATAAACGAACAGAAACAGACAGTCTATCCATTGAAGCCAATGTATCCCTGCCCTCTGGTACCACCAGAAGATTTTCGAATTCTATTGTTGTTAATCCCTTAAAATAACACTTATCAACAGAGAAATTCACATCCGAATCTCTCTTTAGCTTATTTTTAACACTAGCAATAGCCCTATCCAAATAGCCCTGTCGCTTGGACATTCCTACGGCAAATCCAATCCCTATAATTATTAGTAAACTAGCTCCAATAATGACCAACCATTTCCTTCTACGAACTGTAAAAAAATTCCTCATGGATCTTCACATTTGTAATTTGAAATAAAAATAGACTTTTATTGTGGAATAGTTGAATTACAAATAAAAAAAGCTCCACCTATATATTCAAACATATAAATGACAAGATTTTCTAACGTTATGATTAGTTTTGTAAAAATAGATTTCGCAAACCATGACTATTACGAAAGAACAAATATTACATGCACTTAGTCATGTAGAAGAACCTGATCTTAAAAAAGATTTGGTAACACTTCACATGATTCAAAATATAGAAATCCTTCCAAATAAAATAAAATTTGACGTTGTATTAACAACACCTGCATGCCCATTAAAAGGCCATATTGAGCATGCCTGTCGCAATGCTATAGCGTTATTCATTAGTAAGGAGATAGAAGTGGATATCAACATGACTTCCAGAGTTACAAGTGTCGACCCAAACCAGCTTAAGGGCATAAAAAATATTATTTTAGTTTCATCCGGTAAGGGTGGCGTCGGAAAATCTACAGTTGCGAGCAATCTAGCATTAGCTTTAGCAAATACAGGTGCTAAAACAGGTCTTTTAGATGCTGACATCTATGGTCCTTCATTACCTATTATGTTTGGGCTTGAAGGTGCTAAGCCTATGGCCTCACAATTACCTGATGGCTCAACAAAGATTGAACCGATTGAAAAATTTGGATTAAAATTACTTTCAATTGGTTTCTTTACGGATCCTAATCAACCTATTCCTTGGCGAGGGCCGATGGCTACTTCTGCTATCAAACAATTGTTTAATGATGCAGACTGGGGTGAATTAGATTATTTGGTTGTAGATATGCCTCCTGGCACAGGTGATATCCATATTACAGTTTCGCAAACGTACCCAATATCTGGAGCTGTCATAGTCACAACTCCACAGCAAGTTGCATTAGCTGATGCTATCAAAGGTATGGCGATGTATCAAATGGAAGGAATCAATGTACCAATACTAGGTATTGTTGAAAATATGGCCTATTTCACGCCTGCAGAATTACCAGACAATAAATATTACATCTTTGGTAAAGATGGCGGTAAACGCCTTGCAGAATCAAACAACGTTCCATTCTTAGGTGAAATTCCATTAGTAAAAGCTGTTGCTGATGCAGGTGATAACGGTTTCCCAATCATTCTTGATGATTCGGAATCAATAGCTGATGCTTACAAATCCATCGCTGGAAGAGTAGCTCAGGAATTGAGCATCTTGGCTAATATCAGTTCTTAATTAATAATAAGACCCTTTAAATTGCATTTATTCTTATACAGAAACTAGCAAGTTAACATATAATAAAACAAAATTTATATCATAAAATAGGGTTCAATAATTATTGAACCCTATTTTATTTTACAAAGAAAAAACTACCATCCTTTATTCTGCGATAAATTAGAATTTAAAGTGATCTCATAAGAAGGAATTCCCCATACAAACTTATCATGACCAGCAGGTATTGACAAATTGATATATCCAACACCTGTCTCTAGAAAGTCTGTCGATTGAGGAGACTTCCTAGTCATTCCCTCATTCCAACGCTTCAAATCATCAAGTCGAAAACCTTCAAAAGCGAGTTCTCTGAAACGTTCTGCCTTTACCTCATTCATTAATGCCGTACCCGACAAACCTGACAAAGCAGACAAGCCCCTAGCAACTCTCAACTCATTAAGTCTTGCCAATGCATTTGCCGGATCACTAACAACTGATGCTTCTGCAGAAATTAAATATAATTCTGCAACACGAAACACCTTAGGTGCATTGTGGTTATCTATTTCGCTGTTAATTAATACAGGATTTCCTGGATATTTATTTACAATAGTACCAGTATGCTCTTTTCCAGATTTATATATTTTAACTTCTTTAAAATATGCAGCTTTTCGAAAATCTCCAGCAGAATACGAATCAATTACCCATTGCGAGGGCACAAAATTTGGTCGATAGGTTTTTGAATTTGCTTCGTAACCATAATAAATACTGTTTTGATTAGGACGTTCAATTTTACTAGCAAACAGTTGTAGAATTGTTTCTTGAGTAGCATCTACTGCCCAAATAGACTTTACACCTGCATCTGTGTTAAACAATTTATATTTACCACCCTTCAAAACAGTTTCAGCTGCATTTTTAGCACCTTCTAAGTCGCCCATATACAACTTCGCCCGCGCCTCTAATGCAAAAACAGCGTCAATTGTGAATTTATTAGAGCCTGCAACTCCATTCACGCCACTCAATAAAGTTTTTGCCTTTGTGATATCATCCAAAATTAATGTATATGACTCCTTTAGGCTCGCTCTTTTAGGAAGCTCATTTAAATCAAAAGAGGTAACTAACGGAACCCCTAAATCAGCATCTGCTGTTGTAGCATTATAAGCTTTGGCGTATCTTAAAACTAAATTCAAATAATAATACGCTCTCACCAAGTGAGCTTCACCCAAATACTGATTCATTTTAGCTTTTTCAGCATCTGTAGTCGTTGGAATACTAGGGAATTTCCTATGGATAGATTAATATTTTTTAAAGCTCCATAGTAACCTAACCAAACATTACTGATTTCATAACTATCAGAATTGAAATCATCACTCCATCGGTGCGGAGATCCTATATTATTTCCAAACTCAATAGTCGCATTCAATACATCAGATTGAACATCCGACACCTGAGTATAAGTGCCATACACCCTACCTCGTAACTGTGCATAAAAATTATTACTCCATTTTTCGGCATCACTTACCTTGTCGAAAGATTGTGATTGCTCAATACTATCCATCGGAAACCTCTCCAAATCACATGATTTAAGAAATGTGGATATCATTAGAGCGACTAATATATATTTATATCTTTTCATTGTTCACACATTAAGATTAAAAAGTTAATTGTAGCCCAAATACTGATTGTTTTGTATTGGGGTTTACGCCAGTTGTTAAGTTTGAATCAACTTCTGGGTCAGCTCCTGAATACTTCGTAAAAGTCAACAAATTTCTGCCCGTATAATAAAACTTTGCTCCTTTAAAGAAATTTGACTTCTCTAATATCGATTTAGGCAATGCATAACCAACAGTAAAAGATTTTAACCTCAAAAACGAAGCATTCTCAATCAAGGAATCATCAAACTGTCTTGTAACTCCTATTTTAGGGAAAGCAGTTACATCACCTGGCGCTTTCCAAAAATCTCTCACCGCTCTTGTTTGATTCACCCCTGGGAATTGAGATGGATTTGAAAAAAAGAAAGAATCATTGTTAATCAAATACTTTCCTTGTGAAAAAGTAAAATATGACTCTAAATAAATGCCTTTATATCCTGCATTTAATCCAAATCCTCCGTTAATAGGAGCATATCGCTTAATTCCAGTGTTTTGTTGTAATGCTGCAGAACTAAATGTTGATGTAACATTTTCAGGATCGGTATTTGTTTTTGTATTATCCTCGCCAGGTACATACCATTCTAAATTGCCGTTATCAGGATTTACACCTTTTAACATAGGATAAAAAAATGAAATTGGATCTCCAACTACATAGCTTACACCTGTATTCGGTATTATCCAATAATCTCTACCTTGAAATAATTCTTTAAACTTTTGTTTAACATATCCAAAGTTTATAACTGGCGTTAAATAGTAATCAGGAGAACTAAAAACATCATAACTAATTTGAAAATTAAGCCCTCTATTATTTAATTTCCCTACATTTGATAAGATACTTGCATAACCAGTTGTATAAGGATAAGGAACATCCATTAACAAGTCTGTAGTATTACGATCATATACTTCAAACTCAATATTCAATCTCTTAAAAAATCGCGCATCAAAACCAATATTAGCCATCATTTGATTTTCCCACGTCAAATCGGGGTTACCAGCCACATTAAGCCCCCATGCAGAACTTGCGTTGTATTGACCTGAACTAACCGTAGCTAAATGTTGATAGTTCCATGAAGGTCCTGATCCCCCAGAATTACCAGATGTACCAATCGAAGCCTTAAGTCTTAAAGCATTAACCCAAGTATGATCTTTTATAAAATTTTCATTCTCCATATTCCAGTTGGCTCCTAATGACCAAAAAGCTGCTTTTTGATTATTTTTACCAAAACGAGATGAAGCATCCTGTCTTATTGTAGCATTAACAAAAATTTTATCATTAAAATCATAGCCGATTCTTCCAAAGTAGGAGTTATAGGCATATTCTGTTTTTCTTTGATTGATTGTTTGTCCTGATGTAACATTTGCTAATTGACTCAACCTATCATCTGCCACTCCTGTTCCAGAGGCACTAAATAAATCTGATTGAAAATCAGTATATTCTTGTCCAGCCAAAAATGTTAATCGATTGATTTCATTAACATTCCATTTATATTCTAAAGTGTTGGTTAGTGTTCTGGATACACCTTGCGACCAATCTTCTCCAGCTGTTCCGTTATTCAAATTTCCAACGTAAGAAGCTAAGCGACGAGAAGTTGTTCTATAATTATAATAATCCATACCTCCTTGAGTTCGCCAAATCAAATTTGAAATAGGCTTAACTTCAATAAATCCTGTTGGATTAAATTTCTGAGTTTTAACTTTTGAAGGAAACATATCAGCCAAATAATGAGGATGATAAAGAGCTAACCCAGGAATTTGTCGTCCTGTATATTCTTTACCATTTTCATCATAAGGCGTATACCATGGTAATGCTAATAATGACAAACCACCATTTAATGAATTTTCTATGTGCTGATTAGTTTGTCTTCTATCATATCCACCTCCAAGATTTAAGCCTAATTTAACCCAATTATTCAGCGTAGTAGTAATGTTTGATCGCAAAGTTATACGATCAAATCCTGATCGATACATTACTCCCTCTTGATCAAGGTAAGACGCAGAAACAAAATATTCTGTTTTATCAGAACCACCAGATATATCCATATCATATTGTTTCATCGGCACGTCTTGCTTGAAATATACATCAGCCCAATAAGTATCGTTAGGCCAATCCTTTTTGATTTGATCAATTTGTGCCTGTGTACGATAACTTGATTCTAACCAATATTGTTGCAATTCTTCCGAATTCATCATCTCTTTTTGAGACTCAGAACGCGCTAAATTAGACACTGACCATTGCGTCCTGGCATTAATAACAGCACGTTCTCCCTTTTTCCCCTTTTTTGTAGTAATATAAATTACACCATTCGCAGCTCTTGCACCGTAAATTTAGGTTGCGGAAGCATCCTTTAATACAGTCACGCTCTCAAAGTCATTAGGATTCATGGATACAATAGACCCATCAGCAACAGGTATCCCATCTAATACATACAAAGGTGTAGTTCCACCATTTATCGAGCCTACTCCATTCAGCCGAACTGACTGTGTAGCAGAAGGTTCACCTGTAGAAGTAAATACTTGTAATCCCGGTACTTTTCCTTGCAAAGCTTCCAAAGCATTTGCATTAGGCCTCCCCTCAATATCTTTAGCACTTACACGTGAAAAAGATCCAACAACACTTTTGTTGCTAACAGCATATCCAACTACAACAACTTCCTCTAAAGTCTGATTATCCGAAGCAAGAACTATAGACAGATTAGTCGAATTACCGATCGAAACTCTCTGAGCAGTATAACCTATATAAGATACGTTAAGTGAAGCCCCTGAAGAAACAGAAATTTTGAACCGACCAGACGCATCTGATTGTGTAGCAGTATTAGCTCCAACGACAGAAATGGAAGCTCCATTAATAGGAGTACCGTCTGAAGACGTCACCACACCACTCACTTCTCGAGTTTGCGCATAAGACATGCTTGTCGCACATGCTACTGCAAACATAGTACTGAGTAATTTTCCTTTCATAAAATATTATTAAGTTAATATCAGTACTAACATAATAATTATTTTCAATAATTTTCCTTATAATTTATAAATTAATCTTAAAAAGCACATAAACATATATGAAGATAATTTATTTCCCTTAGTGATATTTTCAATCAAATTTTTTTTAAGAAAAAAACCAAAAGAAATTGATATATATCATTTTTAAAAACAAGGTATAACAACACCTTTCAAAAGAAAACAATGGAGTAAGAAAATTTCAGATTATTAACTTATGTAACAAAAGTTAATATTTAAACTTATAACTTATTTAACAATTTTAATTTAACAGATGAAGGCTATTGATTAAGCTAATTGCATTTTTTTCAGAGCAATAAGCAAATAGAGATGTATATGCGAAAAAACTATGACCTAATCAATACAACCACTTAACGAAAAGGATATGACCGACAACGATTAGCAGAAAGTAATCAAGTTCCTTTCTTAGGCGAAATTCCTCTTGTTAAATCTGTTGCTGGAACGGTTTCCCAATCATACCTGACGATTCGGAATCAATCGCTGATGCTTACAAATCCATCGCTGGCCGAGTGGCACAAGAATTGAGTATCTTGGCGAATAAATAATAATTGTTTAAATAAAGGGAGAAAAGTTAAAACTTCCTCCCTTTAATATCAATTAATTTATCTCGATTTATTATATTTAATTACAAGATTTGTCACCTCCCTCTTATTTGCTGTTGGATTCCAGTGAAAATTTAATGTAAATGTTTTTGTCGCAGGATCATATTTATTAACTGCTCCTGGGATATTAGCTGCTGAAGCATTACCCAAAGCAAATACAGTCACTAAATTATTCGCTGGATTAACTCTAAACCTCAAATTATCTATACCTGCAATTCCTGATGCCCCACCTGCCCATCTCAAATTAGTTACCTCTACTGTAGTTCCATCAATTGATGATAATGTAATATTTGGATTTCCTTTCATACTTCCATTTAGTGCATCTCCTGTAGTTGGAACACCTGGCGCGCTGTACCTCTGCACAAACCCATCTTCCATTGAATATATACCATCATATATATTTTTAACACTAAATATAGATACAGTGCTACCATAATTGCCACTAATGATATAACCATTTTGTTCAATAGAATTAATAGTTATACCAAGTCCATAAACATCCGCAGGATTCAATTTAGAAGGATTAAGCTGCATTTTAAAAAAACCAGTTTTTGATCCTTTAGGTATTGTTATTTTATATGAATCTACGGTATAAAGATTTGTAGGGAAAAGTATGATATTTGACTTATTTGTAATATTGTAAGCAGTCCTTAAACTTTCATCATTAGATATTGCTAAATTAACTACTAAATCAGATTCTGCAACTTCTTCTGCAGCCAAATGGACTGGAACTTCAATAGTCAAAGTTTTGTCCTCAGAGGTCATAGAATTCACCTGACTTCTTTCTTCAAATCCAATAAACTTGTTTGCGTTCAAATTAATCAATCCATACTCTTGGTTTTCAACTAGCTCATCCTTCAAGCATGATGAAAGACTAAATATAAAAATCGTTATTAACGATAAACTAAATATCTTTTTCATTTTCATAATTATTTTTATTTGTCCCAAAATACTGTTGAAGTTTGAGCATCTATAGTACCTTCTGCTTTAACTGCCTCTGCATTATAATTATATTCCGAAGTTGGATATAATAATCTTTTTGGAATGACTCTACCGCTACGGCCTGGCGCTAATGACATTGGCAAATCAGTTGGCACCCCCAATCGTCTGTAATTTGAATATGCTTCAAAATTATTTATACCTGTTAAAGCTAAGTATTGCTGCATAGCAATTAAGTTAATTTTGTTAGTTGATGAAGCCCAATCTACAATTGGTAATCCACTAGCTAAATATGTACTAGCTGCATTTGTCACGCCTAAATAAGCAAATGATTCTTTGACTGCATTCTCATATGCTGTCTTCGCATCACCAGTAAGCCATCCACGTTGAATAGCCTCTGCTTGTAAAAACAAACTTTCTACTGAAGTAAAAAACCATTGAGGCTGACCAGCAGATTTTGCTAAACCAGGACCAGCAACGTCTGAAGAATTTATCGATTTAAAAGGATCAGAACTTGGTAAAATCTCTCCAAAATTATAACCATAATAAGTATTTCCACTTACAACAGTTGTCGCCTTACTAAAGAAATATTGATATCTTACATCATTATTATCCTCATATCTCCCTAACACATAGTTGTTTGCTCGGTTATAATCATCAGCAACAGCTCCTGTATAAAGAGTTTTATAGGCATTCCAAAAAGGATTTTGCTTTCCATTATCAACTACATAAACCGGTTGCACATTAGCTGTTTGGCCAGCATCTATAAAACCACCACCATTTGTCACAATTTTTGCAACTTCAGCAGCACCATTAAATCCTGACACTTGAGATTGACGTAAAATCAACTTCAAACGCTGAGTGTTAGCAAACTTAATCCAATTCGCAGCAACACCTTTGTAAACTATATCAGCTGAAGCAATACCTTTATTGTCTGATAAATTAGCAGGTGTAATACTTTTAAAGATAGTAACAGCAGTATCTAATTGACTAATCAAATCAGCATAAATAGCATCTCCTTTATCATAAGAAGGTAGTATGTTATTCGTCAAATCAAAAGCTTTAGAGTAAGGCACATTATTGTATTGATCTACCAAATACATAAACCCAATAGACTTTAGCACTTTAGCTATACCTGTATAAAAAGGCTGATTTAAAGCTGTCCCTTTTTTTTCCATGAGATCAACATCAAAAAGTAAATCGTACCAACCAGACCATTGTCCCGCTTGATAATCATTTGTGATTGCATAATCTTCTTGTGGATTAGTAGGTCCGTAGTTACCTCCTCTTGCCCAATAACCTGTCCAATGTGCTGCATAGTCCATGCTTACAGACATACGGGCAGCTGTTAAGTGTAATGATCTAGGCAATAACAACTCAGGCGTTATTGAATTAGCAGTTGGTGAATTAGGATTTTCATTAATATCAAAAAATTCCTTTTTACAACTTACTAACGACACCATTAACAACCCAATAATTAAATATGATAGTTTTTTCATTTTTTTTACTTTTAGAAGTTTACAGTTAAGTTGGCTCCAAATGTCCTAACGGGTGGATTAATCTGCGAAGTTGAAATACCAGCAGCATTACCACTTGTAAAGTTAAAATCAGGATCTTGAAATTTGTTAGTCTTAGGAACCCACAAGAACAAATTTCTACCAGTTAAAGAAACTGCTGCCGATTTAATAAATCCCGCTTGACTTAACAGAGTTTGAGGCAATTGATACGACAAAGCTACTTCTCTCAACCTCCAAGCAGATGCGCTTGTTAAAAAGTTAGTACCTACTGTTCTATATACACCTGTATAAAAATCGTTAACATTTGCTATAGTAACATTTTCATTCGCAATATATTGTCCTGCATTAGCTGGATCAGCATAAGATGAATTAGGTAGCACAAAACGTTCTCTATTATTTGACGCTGAAGCTTCAGAAACACCAGTCCAAGCCATTGCATTTCCTATATCTGCGTATGCATAATGCCCACCTTTATATTCAAATAACGTTGAAAAGTTAAAATTTTTATAATCAAATGAAGGGTTTAAACCGATAATCCATTTTGGCAAAGTTCTTCCATATATTTTAGTATTGGGGTCTGCCGTTGGATAGCCTGTAATCGCATCTACAATGATTCTTCCTTGTGGATCTCGATTGTAATCTGTAGTTTTTAACACATAAGCAGGATGCCCTTTAATTGCATAATTTTGTGCTAAACCTCCAGTTGATACTGCTAACTCATCCAGTCCCTCATAAATCTGAGTCACCTCGTTATCATTATAAGATAAGTTAACTGCAAATTTAGGTTTAAAAGCAGCAGTTGTGTTTGATCTCAATTTCAAATCTAACTCAAATCCCTTATTTATAAAACTAGCTGCATTTACATTCGCTAAGGTATAACCTGTTGCCGAAGAAACAGACACTCCAACGATTTGATTCTCATTTAACGAACGATAAACTGTTCCTTCTAAATTGACACGACCTCCCCAAAATCCGGCATCGAATCCAAATTCAGTACTGCTAATAAACTCTGGTTTAAGTTTTGCATCGTAAGTGGTATTACCCGCAGTAAAACCAGCTAATGAACCGTAAGGAAATCCACTAGCTTGACCAAATGTCGCTTCTAAGGAGTACGGATTGATATCGGCATTACCTGTTTCATTCCATCCACCTCTAAATTTTAAGAAAGTTAAAGCTTCGCCTTTGATTTGAGGTAGTGCATCCGTTAAAACTAAAGCGGCATTGACACCAGGATAGAAGAATGAATTATTATCAATTGGTAATACAGAAGTTTTGTCGTTTCTACCAACAAACTCTATGTTAGCCCAGCCTTTATAATTCAAACTAGCACTTCCATAAATAGAAAACATTCTAGATTCCGACATGCTGGATCCACCTGTCAACTCACCTGTTCTATTACCTGTATTAAATAATTCAGGTACTACCAAATTACTAGCTCCCACAGAAGCATCTCTAGTATTAGTACTCCTCACATAAGTACCTAAAACACCTCCAAGTTTGAAGTCTTCATTTAATTGTTTATTGAAATTAGCAAACAACTCTGATGAGTATCTTCTTGAATAATAAGCACGTTCAGAAACAGTACCTGGGATTAGAGTCGCTCCTCTATTTAAACCATAACTAGTAGGTACTTCTCCTTTTGAAGTTGTATTTTCATCGATCGCTCGTGATGTAACACCACCTCTCCAAGTCACAGACATCCAATCAGTTGGCTTCAAAGTCATTTCCAAATTAGAAAGTAAATCTGTCCTTTTACCATCATTTCTCCAATTATCAATTGCAAAATAAGGGTTAAGGCCGTAATGATTGAAGTAGGTATTGTATTCAGCGTATGGATCAGTCAAAAAGTCCTTATACTTAGTCAACGGAATGTGAGCTGGAGTATTAAAAATCAAGTTCATTAGACCACTATTTAATCCCACATTGTTAGCCGCATTCCATGATGCCATACCCGCATCATTAAAGACACTATAATCCGAGTTAATATAGTTTGCATTTAAGCTAATTTTAAAAATACCATATTCTTTTGCCGTATTTAAACGTAGACCTGTTCTTCTGTTTTTATCATCAGGAACAATACCTTTAACCAAAGCATCTTGAACACTAAAATACACGTCATTAGTAGAATAAGATACATCTGTTTGATAGGTCTTACCCGTATTAAAAAAGTCTTGTCTATCGTTATTGGCTGTATAAGGTACCATTTGAATAGTACCATCTGGCAAAATGTCTCCAATCTCAACCTGACTGCCATCAAATGCAGGACCCCAAGACCAGTTTTCATAACCAGTATATTCGCCATAAGCTCCATTACCAAATTTCTCTTGTAATTTAGGGAAAAATGAAATTTGTGAAAACTGCGTTGATTGACTAAGTGATATATTAGGAGTTGTAGAGCTCTTCTTTGTAGTAACAACAATTACACCATTTCTAGCATCAGGTCCGTAAATTGCAGCAGCAGAAGAACCCTTCAAAACTTGAACATCTTCAATATCATTTGGATTTATTGAAGATAAATAACCTATTGCCGATGGAACACCATCTAACAATAACATTGGGTTGTTATTTCCTGTAAGAGATCTAATACCACGAAGATTAATTTTGATATCTTCAAAAACCCCGTTATTAATTGGTGTAATGTTTAAGCCAGACACCTTACCTTGCAAACCACTCGCTACATTTACAGCTTTAGTCGCCGTTAAAGCCTCCTTGTCTACTTTGGCTGTTGCATAGCCGATCTCCTTTTTCTGCCTCTCAATACCCAAAACACCAGTCACAACAACCTCATCTAATGCTTGATCTCCACCTTTTAATACAATAGAAAGATTTGTTGAATTTCCAATTGATACTCGCTGGCTTGTATATCCTATATACGAGACATTTAATGTTGCACCTGAACTTGCAGAGATTTTGAATCGACCATATCCATCGGTTTGCGTAGCAGTATTAGTTCCTACTACAGAAATAGAAGCCCCACTAATTGGAGTTCCATCCGAAGAGGTAACCAAACCACTCACTTCACGAGTTTGCGCATAAGACATGCTAGTAACACATGCCACTGCAAACATAGTACTGAGTAACTTTTGTTTCATAAGTTATTGTTTTTGTTTAGTAATTGTTAGCGTTGTAGACACAACTTAGTAATCATAAATTCGTATGGTACTATGCAAACATATAAAATATTTTACAAGATTTAACTTTTTTTAACTTTTTTTACGAAAGTTATACGGCAATATATTTTTAAACAAAAAAATATTCAAAAAAGAAAACTCTTTAAAAAAAAAGAATTAACAATAATTCAACAACTAACATACATTTTCATAGAGATATATTTTACACATATAATTAATAATATTAATGAAAAGTCACAAGCCACAACTTTTGCCATTACGTTTTTCACATATCTCATACTAGACTAATTATGTAAAACAACACTAAAACACAAAAGGCGACAACCTAATGGTTGTCGCCTTTTGTGCTAAAAAATTTTATACAAGAACTATTTTAATCGTTTTGTACGATTTCAGGATTTGCATCCAATTCAGCTCTTGGGAATAAGAATTGCCATTTTTCATCGCCAGCATCAACTTTCATCAAATTGCTAACTGATGTTGAAACAAAGTTCGATACTCCATTACGATCCATAGTTTGATTCAAGCGTTTTAAGTCAAAGAATCTAAACCCTTCACCCCAAAGCTCAACTCTTCTATTCACCCAGATTTCTTCTAATAGAGCATTATCTGTTTTAGTAGATTTGATAGCCTGTGCATCTCTTACTTTGACTAGATCAAATAATGCATCTTGCGCTTGAGTAGTCTCTCCTAAACTAGCGTGAGCCTCTGCTAGGATCAAATACATTTCAGCTGAGCGCATTAACGGCACATCTCCTAATGCTGTTCCAGCTGCCTTTACAGCGAATTTTCTAGACATATATTCTTGTCTTGCAAAGTTAGCAGTAGGAAGAGGGAAATTTTCAGCCGTCGGCTTTGGCTCCCACATTTTTTTTCTAATATCTGTAGCAGAAATTAAATTATAAAGTTCAGCATTAATTCTTTTGGGATTTGCACGCATAAATGACGTATTTGCATTATAGGCTATTTGTGCGAAGAATGATCCAAATGCATCATCTTGATCTTGTGTTGGCATTGTTGCCCACATAAATTCACTTAATGAAGCATCATTAAATCCTTTTTGGTAATCTTCAGCAGAAAGTAGAGGAAATGATTTACTATCGATCACCTCTTTAGCGTATTTCTTAGCATTAGTGTAATCCTGCATAGTTAATGCAACACGAGCACGAAGACCTTTAGCGACGAATACATTTGTCAAAGATTTATTTGTACGAGAAGTCACCCCTAAAGATATTGCCTTGTCCAAATCAGCAATAATCACGTCATAAACTTCCTTTACTGTAGATCTAGGAAGAGTCAAATCTTCTGGCTTAAGCACCAAAGGAACTCCCAATTGATCATTTACAGCTTTAGTAGCATCATAACGTTTGCCATAAAATTGAACTAAATACGAATAAGCATAAGCTCTTAATGTTAAAGCTTGGCTTAAAACAGCATCTTTATCCGATTGAGAAGCAACAATATTATCGATATTAGCGATAATTTGATTAACATCTCCAATCATTTTGTAATATGTACGGTAATAATATTGTGTAATATTATGGTTATCAGTACGACCTCCTTGCCAGTTACCTTCGCCAGTAACACCATACCAGTTACCAGTACTAATACCAATATCCTCGCCCATAAAGTCCGCTCCCAACAAGATACCCGTAATACCTGGTTTATTTTGTAAATTTACAGATACCACATCAGTACGCTCGAACATAAATCTATAAACACCACTTAATGCAGCTTTTGCACTAGTAATAGAACTAAAAGCAACCTCTGATGAAACTTTATCTGTAGGCGATGTTTCTAAATAATCTTTGCTACAACTAGCTGATGTCAACAAAATAGCAGCTGATAATATAGATAGTTTAATTTTTTTCATTGTCATAACTTTAAATATTAAAATGATACGTTAACACCTAAACTGAACATTCTGCTTGGTAAATATGTCGTATTATTTGTACCATCAAAACCTTCTGAAGGATTTAGCCCTTTGCGTTTTGAGAAAATAGCTAAGTTCTCTCCTGTGAAAAACACACGAGCAGCAGACATATCCAACTTATCCAAAACATTAGAAGGTAATCTATAAGCCAAGTTTAAATTACTAATGCTCAAATAAGAAGCATCAATTAACCATCTTGTTGAAGCAGCATTAATATTCACACTATTTGCGGCATCCATTCTTGGAATATCACTAGCAGTATTAGTTGTTGTCCATGCCTTTAAAGCATCCACATGGTATGATTTACCATAACTAGCAGTACCCATTAATCCAGCATATTGGCTATCATAAATCTTACCACCAACTTGGTAGTTAATTAAGAATGACAAAGAGAATCTTTTATAATCGAAGTTATTCATAATTGATCCTGAGAAATCAGGAATAGCAGAACCAGAATACGCAAACTTTGCATTATTTTGATTTGTTACATAATCAACGCCATTTACTGTTCTGATATTTGCAGCGGCAGTTCCATCAACAGGAATATATAGCGCAGAACCATCTGTCGCATCAACGCCCGCATATTGTCTTAACCAAAAGGCATAGAAATCCTTACCCTCTTCTCTACGTTTTGTACCTGATGTAATAACTGGTGTTTGAGAAGGCATTTTTGTAATCTCATTCTTAAAGAATGAAATATTTTTTGTGATTGTCCAGCCAAACCCTTCTTTGCGAATAACATCACCAGTCAAAGACAATTCTACACCTTTATTATACATCGACCCCACATTGCGGAATTGAGAGCTAACAGATGCCGACAAAGGAAGTGGTACTGACATCAATAATTGATCAGATCCTCTTTTGAAGTATTCCAATTCACCACGAAGTCTGTTATTCAAGATCGCAAAGTTCAATCCTACATTAAATGTATTAGAAGTCTCCCATGTTAAGTCAGGATTAGCTAAATTATACAATGAAATACCAGGCATTGAACCATTGTTGTACCCTAGGCTATATAATGCTTGGTAACCATAATACATTCTATTACCATCAGCATCTAATAAATGATTATTACCTACCTGACCATAAGAAGCTTTCAAACGTAAATCATTAACCCAATTTACATCTTGCATAAAATTCTCTTTAGATAATGCCCATGCTCCACCTATTGAGAAGAATGACCCCCATCTGTTATCTTCAGCAAAGATTGAAGAACCATCTCTACGGAATGAACCATCAAAGAAGTACTTTTGATCATAGTTGTATGATCCCTTAGCGAAATATGATTCTATTTTATTTTCGTTTAGGTAACCTGATACTGAACGAGGAGTCACATAGTTTGCAAACTCTGTTATCCCTGATGTAATTTGACCTGTTTTTGATCCCGATCTATATTTATAGCTGTAATCATAATTCTCATGACCAGCGATAGCAGAGATATTATGACTACCTATAGTTTTTTTATACGCTAGTATTTGATTGAACGTATAAGATGTAGTAATTGTATTATCGCTATTGATCAAACCATTATACGACACACCGTCACCAACAGTACTATTGTATGTGTAATCCCAGTTTCTATTCGTTACATCAACACTCACTGATGGTGTAAATGTAAAATCTTTTAAAAATTTGATTTCGATGTATCCGCGACCACCCAATACATTACGTACATTCAGTCTATTGTTCAACAAAGTCTCATATACTACATGACGACCTTGACTAGCACCACTAGGTCTATTTTTCGCTCCTGGATGCATACCATAATCGTAATAGTGCTCACCATTTACTGAGTTATAAATAGGCTCACCTGTGCTATGGTCATAAGCGTGTACTGGATAAATAGAACCTAACCCTCTAATAAAGTTAAACGGATTCACAAAAGAGGCCGCATTTCCTGAAGAAGCATCAGCAGCTAAAGACCCTGTAGATGAAGCAGCAGTAAGGTTTACACCTGTCTTCAACCAATCTTTCACCTGAGTATTAACATTTACACGCCCATTGAATCTTTTGAAATCTGAATTCAAAACATAACCTTGATCATTCAAATAACCTAAAGACACGAAATAATCAGACTTATCCGCACTTCCTGACAAGCTTAGGTTAGCATCTGAACGCTTACCTGCTCTTTGAATTGCATCATACCAATTAAAATCATCATACTTTAATTGTGCATTAGGATTCAATTTTCCAGTTGCATCTAAAATCTCTTTATCAGCAACATTAAACGGATTATATACTAATTCTTTTAAGATATTATTTAAAGCAAATTGGGATGCTGCAGCTTCATTCATAGCCGCTCCTGACGTAGGAAACATCTTTGAATTTTTAATCGCATCAAATACTAATGGATAGTAGTCAAATGTACCTACTGTTTCGTATTCTTGAATTCCACGCTGTGAAACACCTTGAATAAAAGATGCATTTAATTTAGGAGCTCCCTTACCACGCTTAGTAGTGATTAAGATTACACCATTACCTGCACGCGAACCATATAATGCAGCTGATGTCGCATCTTTTAGAACAGAAATACTTTCGATATCGTCCGCATTGATATCACCAATATTACCATCAAAAACTGCCCCATCTACAACATACAATGGTGCACTAGAAGCGTTCATTGATCCAATACCACGTAATCTGATATTCGCACCAGAACCTGGTTGACCATTGCCTGAACTAACTGAAATACCAGGAGCAAGACCTGCTAATGCAGTAGAGACGTTGGTAACTGTACGTTTTTCTAAATCAGCAGAACTCATTGTCGCCATTGAGCCTGTAACCTCAGATTTCTTAGCTGTACCATAAGCTACAACTACCACTTCTTCCAAATCTGTATCATCGGACTGTAATACCACTGTGATAACAGAAGAGTTACCAACATTAATTCGTTGAGTTTGATACCCAATTGACGAGGCTACAATTGTAGAACCTGGGCTTAATGTTAAGGTAAAACTCCCTGATGCATCAGTTTGAGTAGCAGCAGACTTACCAGCTACTGATATGGATACACCAACAATGGGTGCCCCCTCAGGAGTAGTAACCTTACCACTCACCTGACGCTCTTGCGCATACGATACACTTGCAATACAAGCAACCGCGAACATAGTACTGAGTAACTTTTGTTTCATATGTTTAGTAATTGTGTAAAAATTGCATAATTAATTGTAATTAAAACAACTATTATTAAATAATAAGATAAACGCAGACATATAGTCTTGTTTATTGTTTTTAATAATGTTTTTCAATAACCTTTTTCAACAATTAGTAATTGTGACAACAACTCTGTTTAACACTTTTTAACAGAATAGAGGGCAAATCTAAAATATTGAAGTTGTTATTGCAAGTATTTAAATGAAAAAATGATTTCTTTGCAACAACGCAACTATAATAAGTATTACATTACAAATTAGATAAACAACTATTTTACAACAGACATTTTATTAAATAAATAATAGTCAAAATATAATTTTGCTAGTGCAATTCTTTACAAAACAAAAATCCCATGAGGTATTAGCTCATGGGATTATATTTACAAGTATATAATGTAATATTATTGTGGGTTATTAGGCAAAATATCTGGATTTGCATCAACCTCCGCTTGAGGAATCATAAACAAGAATCTATTATCACCTGCCGGAATATTAAATTTGCCGTACGTTGGATGATTAGAACCCACATAGTCTCTTACTACACCCTCGTTAAGGCGTTTTATATCAAACCATGCAAACCCCTCTCCCCAAAGCTCAACTCTTTTTTGAAGAATAATTTCATCGATAAGATCCTTACCTATTTTTGATGACTTCACATATTCACTATCTCTAGCAGATGTAATCTCAAAAAGAACATCTTTGGCTCCATTTTCATTTCCAGATCTAGCTAAAGCCTCAGCTTCAATATAATATAAAGCCGCAGAACGCAGATAGATATAGTCACCAGCTGTTCTATCAACAGTTAAATCCCTAAATTTAAAACTAATATAAGGTCCATATTTATAAGAATCGTTACCTACAGCAAACACAGTGGAATCAGCTCCAGCAAACATTTCTTTACGAATATCTGTTTCCGACATTGCATCAAACAATCTCTTATCAATAGATATGTTTCCACCCTCTGCGTACCCAACATTTGTATTATCAAAGTGTGAGAAAAAATTTGCTACGAATGTAGTTAACTCGGCATTCAAGTCTGCCCCCCACATTGTTTCATTTTGGCTGATATTATAAAAACCATTTTGCCAATCTGACGCAGATAGTAAAGAATAGCCCTCACGCGCTTCTTTTGCTTGAACTGCTGCTTCTGCGTATTTACCCATCTCTAAGTAAACATCAGCTAAGAAAGCTTGTGCGACACTTTTATCTATCATTTCAAGGTTAGAACCTCTTCTGTAGCCCTCTAATGACTCTACCGAAGCTTTCAAATCTGCTTCAATTTGCGCATACACCTCTGCAACTGTATTTCTCTTTGTCGAACGCTCTGCCGCACTAATTGGAACACTCAACTTAGTCTCATTACCAACGAAAGTTGGACCATAAATACGAGCTAACATAAAATGGAAATATCCTCTCAATGCTAATGCTTGACCTCTAATTGCTTTTAGTTCACTATTATCAGTATCCGCAGGCACACTATTCACAATCGTGTTTGCATTTTTAATTTGTGTATAGTAGATGAACCAAGGCATGTGTGCTCTAGAATTTGTCATCACACGACCTGTGTAGTTGTAATTAAAACCACCCCAATTCAAATTGTTCATCATCACATCATGCCCCATTAAATCTAAGACAGACAAGATACTTTTATGTCCAAAATCCTCGTGACCTGCATAACCAGTTATACCGTATGAACGTAAACTACTTAAAATACCTTTCAATGTACCCATTGTAGCTGCTGACGATGACCCCAATTGTTCAGTATTTATTGCTGATTGAGGCTCTACGTCTAAATAATCTTTAGAACAAGAACTTAATAATGCCCCTGCCAAAAGAAAAGTATATATAATTTTATTTTTTCTCATTGTGATTAAAATTTAATGTTTAGACCTAATGAAACACTTCTCAATAATGAATAGCTATTTAATGATAAGCCATTATTTGAAGCGCCACCTAATTGCATCATTCTTGGATCTAAACCTTGACGTTTAGATAACATGAATAGATTATTACCCATTAAACTTAAACGCGCATTTTTGATACCTATTCTTTCGAATGTACTATTTGTCAGATCGTAGTTCACACCTACATTTTCTAAACTTAGGTAGTTAGCCGAAATCAAGAACATATCTGACGTTCCGTATTGAGTTTTATCTACACTAGATAATACTGGCATAGAAGCAGTAGGATTTTCAGGAGTCCAAGTATTGTAAACGTCTTTATGGTAATTAGCACCAGAGCTACCCATACCTGTACCTTCACCGAAGAATCCTTGGTATACATTATCATACACATACCCACCCAGTTGGTAAGCAAAACCTGCGTTGAATGATAATTTTTTGTACGCTACATCAAAACCGAATCCACCATATACATCTGGGTGTGCTGTTTTATCACTCAAGAATTGAGTTGCAGCAGAGTGTGTTTGTGTAGTTGTTTTTTCACCTGTCGACAAACTTGATATAGCATCAGTTTCACCTACAAACCAAGAACCCAATCCCGAAGCATCATCAACACCTGCAAATTCTCTCATGTAATAGGTATAAGCACTTTGTCCTTCGACAAACCTGAAGATACTTGACACAAAAGGTTGAGGCAATCTTGTAATTTTGTTTTTATAATGTGTCGCATTCGCCCACAAATTCACATTCCAGTCATCAGTACGTACCACATCACCGCTAATTGCGATCTCTAATCCAGTGTTTTTCATATCACCGATATTTTTTGAGATAGCTGGAATACCTGAAGACGGTGCCTGAGGGAAATTGTACAACATATCAGATACTTTACGAATGAAGAATTCAGCATCAACATTCAATCTGTTGTTAAATAATCCTAATTCAAAACCAGTATTAAAGTTTTTAGATACTTCCCACTTCAAATCTTTTGTACCTGTATATACCTGACGGATAGACGGGTTACCATCTGCATCTGCAGTGATCTCATACTGATCCATGTATGGCGTGTAATTACGTCCAAATCCGAAATGAGATCTGTGATCCATACTTACATATCCAGGATAGAATAAGTTGTCATTACCTTGCTCACCGTAAGAAGCCTTGATTTTCAAATTAGAAATCTCTTCAATATTTGACATAAAATCTTCATTACTTACATTCCAAGCAGCTCCTAAACCGTAGAAGTTACCCCATCTGTGCTCCGGATGAAAAACAGAAGATCCATCTCTTCTGAATGAAGCATTAACGAAGTATCTATTTGAATAGTTATAGTTTACTTTAGATAAGAAACCCTCTACTTTATATAGATCTTCATAACCATTCAATGAACTAAATTTACTTGCATTAGAAATGAACACTTCGTCAGGAATTACGATATTCGTTTTTGACCCTGAAAGCATTTTGTTTGAATAATCAGAAGTTTCATGTCCAACCATAACGCCCAATGTATGCAAACCAAAGCTCTTATTGAAGTTAAGTAATTGTTGGTTTGTCAACGTTTGACTATTTGTCAATGCATTCGTTATTGTACCTCCATACGCAAATCCATCACCTCCTTCACCTGTTACATATCTGAATCTGTTACCTGATTGATAATCATAACCCAAATTGTACGTGAAATTAAAATACTTCAAAAAGTCAAATGATGCATAACCTCTTAAGCTTACATTTTTATTATCATTATTTTGGATATTTAATAATGTGGTACCATAAGGGTTCATATTAGTACTATAAGGTCTTGATGAAGCTGATCCATCTGGATTAATTGTTTCACCTTTACCCCAATCGTACATTTCTCTTCCATCAGCATTTCTGATAATATTACCTTGAGCATCTCTAGCAAAAATAGGATATATAGGAGCTACACTTCTTGACCAAGAGAATAGGTTTGAATAAGTACCAGAGTCTTTACCTGCTTGAGGATCTTTAGCTTTTGTACCTGCAAAGTTTACATTTGCTCCAACTTTAATAAATTCATAAGGACGGAATTCCACATTTGCTCTAGCCGCAATTCTATCAAAACCAGAATTAACAACATAACCTTCATCATTTAAATAACTACCAGATAAGAAAGTAGAAACTTTATCATTACCATAACCGATATTTAATGAATGCTCGTGACGGATGCTGTTATCAAATAAATAATCACTCCATTTATCTTGGTACATAACTTTCGCATCAGGATTTATAGCTCCTGAAGTTGGATCAACAATTTGATTATTTGCTACATTAAAAATATTAATTCCTAAATCTTTAACTAATCCATTTGTTGCATCATTACGAGAATCTAAATCTGAATTACCACTCACTAAACCACCAAGTCTTAATCTTTGCCATCTTAATTGATAGTATTCAGAAGGATCTTCGATAAAAGCGTAATCCTTAGTTGCTCTTGAATTATATCCTGCGCGAGATTCAAAATTAATATCAACCACATCTTTTCTCTTCCCTTTTTTAGTAGTAATAATGATTACACCATTCGCACCTCTTGATCCATACAATGCATTTGCAGAAGCGTCTTTCAAGAATGACATCTCTTCGATATCTTGAGATGAAATAGAAGCGATATCACCATTAAAAGGAACACCGTCAACTACATACAATGGCTCATTAGAAGATGAAATAGAACCCAAGCCTCTAAAACGAACTGTCGCTGAAGCACCGGGCTGACCTGTTGTCGATTTGATCTGAACCCCACCAACTTTACCTGCTAATGACTGAACAACGTTAGCTGATTGGATTTGCTCCAAATCTTTCGCTTTTAAGGTAGAAATAGACCCTGCAATAGACTCTTTCGTTTGCGTACCATATGCAGTAACTACTACCTCTTCTAAAGCCGTATCTTCTGATTCTAAAACAATAGAAATAACAGAAGCATTACCAACGCTTACACGCTGCGAATCATAACCTATAAAAGAAGCTGATAAAGTTGCACCAGGGCTCACTATCAAAGTAAAACTACCAGACGCATCAGTCTGTGTAGCTATAGTAGTGCCTACAACAGAAATAGAAACGCCACCAATAGGTGTTCCCTCTGCTGAAGTCACTTTACCACTCACTTGACGTTCTTGTGCATACGATGAACTTGCGATGCAAGCTACCGCAAACATAGTACTCAGTAACTTTTGTTTCATGTGTTTATTAGTTATTTTAAATAATTTCTTTTAAAAAAATTGCATATACAACATTTAAGAAGAGTAGTCAAAAAGTCTAAAATCTATTTAATGAATTGTATATATAATACATTTTTCATTAACCTAGATAAGATAAGTAGTTAGTGCAGGGATATTCTGTTTAACATTTTTTAACAGAATGGATAGCAAATGTATAACATAGAAGTTGTTATTGCAAGTTTTTTAATAATAAAACACATTGATTATAATAAATCAATAAAAAGCATTTGATAAATAACAAATACGTAAGTATTAGATTAATTAACATTCATTCGACAAAATAGAGGAAATTCAGAATTTTATTTCGAACAATTCATTATTAACAAAACATTAGCATTTTAAGAAGTTAATTCCAAGTTCTGCTATCTTGACATATTAATTACATTACAATCTTTTCTATCTTTGTATCATGAGATTTGATATCATTACAGTATTACCTTCTTTACTAGAAAGTCCATTTGCACACTCCATATTGCAGAGAGCACAAAAGAAAGGAATATCTGAAATTCATGTACACAACCTTCGCGACTACGCGATTAACAAACAGAAATCTGTAGACGATTACCCTTATGGCGGTGGTTCTGGCATGGTGATGCAAATAGAGCCTTTTGCCTTATGTATTGAAAAACTGCAAAGTGAGCGAGATTATGATGAAATCATCTATATGACTCCAGATGGCACTACGCTTAACCAAGAAATTGCGAATGATCTTTCTACTAAAAAAAATATCATAATACTTTGCGGTCATTATAAAGGAATTGATCAGCGCATTCGAGATATCTTTGTTACGAAAGAAATTTCCATAGGGGATTATGTCCTTTCTGGAGGTGAGCTTCCCGCTGCAATTGTTGTTGATGCTATAGTAAGGTTAATTCCCGGAGTATTATCTGACGAAACTTCTGCATTATCAGACTCGTTTCAAGACGGTCTTCTAGATGCTCCTATTTATACACGCCCTGCAGAATGGAGAGGACATCGCGTACCAGATATATTATTGAGTGGTAATGAAGCAAAAATCAACGAATGGAGAGATGAGCAGCAACTCGCAAGAACACGTGAAAGAAGGCCCGACTTATTAAATGATTAATTAATTACAGTATTTTTTATTTTTTTCTCAATTATTGTTTGAAATTATAAAATTAATTTCAATATTTGTAGAGTAATGAAATCGAATATCACATATCAATTTTCGTGGTGGTCTGAAGCTATAAGCATCGGGTAAGCACATTATTGGTAATTGACATAACATTTTTATTAAATCAACCAAAACCATTAAGCCCGATGTATAATACATCGGGCTTTTTTATTATTATTGATAACTTATTATAAAAATATGAGATACTCATTTAAAACTAATTATAAAAAAATACTGGCAGACACCACCACACCTGTAAGTATTTATCTAAGATTGAGGGATACTTTTCCGAATAGTTTATTGTTAGAAAGTTCGGAATACCATAGTCGTGACAACAATATCAGTTACATCTGTTGTGAATCTATTTCCAGTATAATTTTAAATGAACAAGAATTAACCATTTCATATCCAAATCAACCAAAGCACACAAAAAAAGCAACTGAAATAAACTTAAGAAAAGAAATTTCTGCATTTAGAAACTCGTTTCAAAACACAGAATTACCCAATATTAACATTATTTCCAATGGCCTATTCGGTTATTTCACCTTTGATACTGTTGAGCATTTTGAAGACATCAAATTAACTGCAGAAATCAATGAAGCGAGACAAATTCCATTCATGCAATACCATGTCTACAAATACGTAATAGCTATTGATCATTTTCGAAATGAACTATACATTTTCGAAAATTTACTAGACAATGAGTCTTCAGATTTGGAACGATTAGAATATTTAATTCAAAACAAAAATTTCCCAGAGTACTCGTTTCAAATCCAAGGCGATGAGGGTTCAAATATGACAGACGAGAACTTCAAATCATTGGTTAATAAGATGAAAACACATATCCAAAGAGGTGATGTGTTTCAAATTGTTCCTTCTAGAGGTTTTTCAACCCCATTCTCTGGTGATGAATTCAACGTGTACCGTGCCTTGCGCTCGATAAATCCATCACCGTACTTATTCTATTTCGATTATGGAGACTTCAAACTTTTTGGTTCGTCTCCAGAAGCACAAATCACCATCAAAAAAGGAGAAGCAACAATCTATCCTATTGCCGGCACATTCAAGCGAACAGGCAATCTAGAGGAAGATGAAAAAATAGCCGAATCTTTGAAAAATGATCCAAAAGAATCTGCAGAACATGTGATGCTAGTAGATCTAGCACGTAATGATCTTAGTCGACATTGCCACAATGTAGAGGTTAAATCTTACAAAGAAGCTCAATATTATTCGCACATTATCCACTTGGTATCCAAGGTATCAGGTAAATTAAATGAAAATGCCAACCCATTTGATGTCGTTGGTGACACTTATCCTGCCGGGACTTTATCAGGTGCACCAAAACACATGGCTCTAACGTTGATTGACCGTTACGAAGGTCTACAACGTTCATTTTATTCTGGAGCTATAGGTTACATGGGATTCGATGGTGATTTTAATCATGCGATCATGATTCGATCCTTTTTGAGCAAAAAAAATCTATTGCATTATCAGGCTGGCGCGGGTATTGTCTTAGACTCTGATCCTGAAAAAGAGCTACAAGAAGTAAATAATAAAATAGCCGCTTTAAGAAAAGCCTTACAATTAGCAGAAACAATATGATCCGCCCATTAGAATATTGCACAGAAGTCAGTCATTTTGAGCAGTCACTCGAGACAATTGAAAAGCGTATTGCTGAATTAGAAGAGTTGAAAGCTAAATACACTAAAAAACAAAAAGAATTCATACAGATTGATTCTATAATAAAAAAAGACGCTTTACAGCAGATGAATAAAAATAAAATACTAGTCATTGATAACTATGACTCTTTTACATACAACCTCGTTCATTTACTCCAAGAGCTTAATCAGGAGTATGAAGTAGTACGTAATGACAAATTTGAACTCGCTTACGTGGAACAATTTGACAAAATATTATTATCCCCAGGCCCAGGTATCCCAGAAGAAGCTGGCTTATTGATGGATGTGATTAAAACTTATGCTGCGACAAAAAGTATTTTAGGGATCTGCCTTGGGCAACAGGCTATTGCAGAGGTGTTTGGCGGCAAACTATTTAATCTTCCTAAACCTCTTCACGGCATCTCATCCAACATTATTGTCACAGACAAAGAAGAGAAATTGTTCAAAAATTTCCCTTCCGATTCCAAAATAGGACGTTACCATTCTTGGGCAGTGGAAGAAAAAAGCCTACCTGATACGATCAAAATCACTGCGGTTGACGAAAATGGAATTATAATGGCATTAACACACAAAGAATACGATGTACGTGGAATGCAATTCCACCCCGAATCAGTCTTAACGGATAACGGTAAACTATTAATTGCTAACTGGTTAAAATAAGTACAATGACTATTCTAGACAAAATTGTAGAAAAAAAGAAAATAGAGGTTGCAGAGGCCAAAAACAAGGTGTCAATAGATCAACTGGAGCAATATCCACTTTTCAACAGGACTTGTTATTCACTTAAAGATTCGGTGTCAAACCCTGAACGCACGGGCATTATTGCCGAATACAAACGTGCATCGCCATCAAAAGGTCTCATCAATGGAACTTCAACAGTAAAAGATGTCGTAAAAGGATATCAAGATGCTGGAGCATCAGCCATATCGGTATTGACTGATCCAGACTTTTTCCAAGGTTCATTAGATGATTTGACAGAAGCAAGAGAAGTATTGACAATACCATTACTAAGAAAAGAATTTATAGTTGACACTTACCAGATCGCGGAAGCTAAGGCTTATGGAGCAGACATCATTTTACTAATCGCTGCATGTCTAACACCTGATGAAGTGCAGTCTTTTTCTAAATATGCCAAATCTCTAGGACTAAATGTACTTTTAGAAGTACATAATAAAGAAGAATTGTTACAAAACATTTTTCCAGAAATAGATGCCATTGGAGTTAACAACAGAAATTTGAAAGACTTTTCTGTTTCTTTAGAGCATTCATATGAACTAGTAAATCAGATTCCTGATTCGTACATTAAAGTATCGGAAAGCGGAATATCTGCCCCATCTACGATCAAAGACTTAAAAAGCAAAGGCTTTAATAGTTTCTTAATTGGTGAAAATTTTATGAAAACTACTAATCCAGTATTGGCAATCCGAGAATTCGTAGATCAACTCTAATAAATACTAAGTCAGAGAATATTCACAAATAAAGGGAACTTTACCATAAACATATTTATTTACTTATTTTTGCCAAATGTCAGTGAAAATAGGTGAAAATATTGACCTTGGTGAGTTCCCTTTATTGTTGGCTCCCATGGAAGATGTCAGCGATCCTCCCTTCCGTTACGTATGTAAACAAAGTGGGGTTGATTTAATGTATACAGAATTTATCTCTTCCGAAGGATTAATCCGCGATGCCGCAAAATCTCTTCAAAAGCTAGATATATTTGAGTACGAAAGACCTATTGGTATTCAAATATTTGGCGGTGATATCGAAAGTATGCGCCTATCCGCTGAGATCTGCACTAAAGCTAACCCAGATTTAATAGATATCAATTACGGCTGTCCTGTAAAAAAAGTAGTATGTAAAGGTGCCGGATCTTCTCTATTACAAGACATTGATAGGATGGTCGCAATGACCAAAGCCGTGGTAGAGGCTACACATCTTCCCGTTACTGTCAAAACACGTTTAGGCTGGGACGACAATACCAAAAACGTCTATGAAGTAGCCGAAAGATTGCAAGACGTAGGTATCAAAGCATTAGCTATACATGGACGAACTAGGGCTCAACTCTACAAAGGCGAAGCAGATTGGAGCATGATTCGTGACGTCAAAAAGAATCCACGCATAAAAATCCCGATATTTGGAAATGGTGATGTAGATTCTGTTGAAAAAGCAGCGGCATGGCGCAAAGAATATGAAGTAGACGGTATCATGATTGGACGCGCAGCTATTGGTTATCCTTGGATTTTTAGAGAAATAAAACACTTTTTCGAAACTGGGGAACGACTAGCAGGCCCTACCATTGCTGAACGTGTCGAAGTTTGTAAAACGCACTTAACTAAATCCATTGAGTGGAAAGGTGATAAATTAGGTATTTTTGAAATGCGAAGACATTATTCCAATTATTTCAAAGGCATTCCGAATTTTAAAGAACGACGCATGAAATTGGTTAGTTTATCTTCTGAAAAAGATATCCTCGAAGTGCTCGAGGATATAAAATATAATTTCTCTGAAGAAATGGCTTAAATAAAAAAATCGGAAAAATTACATTTCCGATTTTTTTATTATTTATCAAAATCTATATCCAACACCAATCATCCATTTCCCTGTTACATTTTCTTCAGCTCCATTGGCTCCAAATCGACGAGCTACTCCTCCCCCCAATTCAAATAAAAAGTTTTTCTTCAAAAACCATTTACCTCCTAACCCAAACCCTGCTCCAACCGTTGACACCTCAATATCTTGAGAAGTTTCATAATTATAGTCATTCGACTTCGTAAAAGGAATAAATCCTTCAATAAAAAAACCACTAGCATACTTGCTACCAAAATACATACGTGCAAATGGTGAAATTTGCGTGACATCAATACCATTGCCACCTATGAAACTAATGCCAATCCCATGATCTGCAGACAATAATCTTTCATAACTTACATTAATAATTGGCCCTGCTATTAATGTTATGGGATCTAACAATAGATCATTCTTTCTAAAATTTGAAATTTCACTATTTACCTCTTGAGCATTTGAGCCCATAAATGATATTAAAAATAGTACACAGAATAAAATTCTCTTCATAATAAGGTTTGTGTTTTGACGAATATACAACTATTTCACAAACCCACTCAGTAATGGGGAAATAAATTTTCGTTCTGAATAAAAAACAAAACAAATAAGTGAGATCAACAAACCATTACCTATCCAGAAATTACTATCAAAAACAAAGAAACTTAATAATGAGAAAACTATACCAACTAATAAGTAAAGTGCGATTTTACCAAATTTATAAGGTATAGGATAATACTTTTGACCCCAACACACCGAAATCCCAATCATAACTAAGTACACTATACTTGTCACTGCAACAGCCGCCACATAAGAGTATGTAGGTATAAGGACGTAATTTAAAGCGACTGTAAGTATTGCTCCAATTCCGGAGATATATAATCCAAATTTTGTTTGATCAGATAACTTGTACCAAATTGAAAGATTCATATAAATACTTAACAACACATAATTGAAAAGCATAAAAGGCACAATAAATAAACCCGACCAATACAAGGCTTGTTCAGCAGCATTTTCACCTTCAATAAAATACTTCAGCCAATTCAAATTCACCGTGATTCCCACCATACATACTACCATAATTATGGTGAAATATTCTAAAATAGTAGCATAAACTTGTTTTGCGTTATCCTTCTTTGCGTAAGAGAAGAAAAAAGGCTCCGCACCAAGACGAAAAGCAGTCACAACAAGACTCAAGAATACTGCGATCTTTGCGACAGCACCATATATACCCACATCACTATCTCCTTGTTCACTAGGCAAAAGCTGTGGAATCATTATTTTATCAATATTTTCATTGATAATAAATGAAATATTGGCAATCATAATGGGAAAGCTGTACATCAACATCTTATTTACGAGAGAAGAATCTAGTGTAAACCTGAAATTTGAAATTTGAGGTAACAACATAATCAATGTTGCTACGCTAGACAATAAATTCGCTATAAAAACATTACCAATCCAACCAGACACAAACCATGAAGCATGGAAATTAAGAGATGGCAATACATAAAGAAAAACTAGATTTGCTCCTACGAAAATAAAAATATTAATTAGTTTTAGTGCAGCATAATACAATGGTCTTCCTTCGGCACGAAGCTTTGCAAATGGAACAATGGCTAATGCATCTGCTGCCAAAATCACACCAAACATCCGTACATATGCGACGTAATCCTTATATTCTTGGGGTTTATCAACAGTAAACCATGCGGCTATCTGCCCTGAGAATACAAACATGCTTAACAAAAAAACACAAGCCAACACCAGAGTCACAAAGAAAGAAGTATTAAAAACCTTTGGTTGATTTACCTTGTCTACTTTTTGAAGAAATCTGAAATAGGTAGTCTCCATTCCGAATGCTAAAAAAGCATTGATAAGAGACGCGTAAGAAAATAACTTGGTGAAAATCCCGTATTGTGCTGTAGCAAATTTTGACACTAAAATAGGTGTCAAAATAAAATTAAGCATTCGGGAAATAATAGTCGAAAGACCGTAGATTACAGTATCACTTAGGAACTTTTTGATGCCAGACACGATAAAGGATTATTTAAGACGTTTCAATACTTCGAAATTTCTGAAACCTTTTATATCTAAAGACTCTTGAACCTCTACTGATTCTATCTCTGAGCGATCCGTTCCTTCGTGGCAAAACTCCACTAAAGATTGTAATGCAAAATCATCGCCCTCAGCTTCTATGTATACAGAGCCATCTTCAAGATTAACGACAAAACCTTTAGCACCCAATTGGTCTGCTACAGCTTTTGTCGTTGCTCTAAAATATACTTTCTGTACTTTACCCTTTACTTTGATATTTATATGTTTCATCAAAGCAAAAGTAAACAATTATACAATTCGTTGTACGGTAACCTCGTCTGTGATTTTCAAATTGGTCATATTACCTAACAAAACTAAACCAGGAGTCTTACCAACTTCCAAAGAGCCCAATTCTTTATCTAAACCTAATGCTTTAGCTCCATTGATAGTTGCCCACTTGATTGTTTCTAGAAAATTTAAATCCCGATTAGCATTGTGCATAGTTTTCAACTCATCTAAAATACTGAGTGTATTATTAGATGCTAAACTATCCGTACCCAATGCAATATCAAATTTGTGATTATTGAATAGCTGCACTTTAGGTAATGCATTCTCAATATATAAATTTGCTTTAGGACATAAACACAATATCACATTTCTTCCCATTCGAGCAATAAAATCCAAGTCTTTAATCGAAGTAAAAGTATTGTGTATTAGAATCGTTGGATTGGATGCTGGTAAGTAATTTAAGTAAGACTGAATGGAATTACGCGCCTGCGCCTTAAACTCCTCTATATCAATACCTATATTGCTATAAAAATCTATAAAATCTCCAGTTCTATACCTAAACAATTTATTTTCCTCTTCACTCTCTTGATTATGTATGGAAATTATATTGTCTTCACTAACTGATTTCTTGAATGCTTTGAATAATGCCTTCGAACAAGAGTATGGAGCATGAGGAGTAATAGAAGAATGATTTGGATTAAAGAAAAACTCTATATCCTTAGCCTCATCGATTTTACTCAATGCGACTTCTTCCTTGATACCAATAACCTCCACAAATGTATGGTAAGTCATTTTACTTTTACTCTTTACATCTGCAGATATCGATGTATTTGCATGATCTCCTACTGCTTGAATCCCATTTTCAAACATATAGCTATCCGCATCTTCCATTGCCTTAATAACATGTGTCTCATCAGTATTGCCTCTTGACTCCATGATTTTGTTAATAAAGCCAACTAAACCAGTCTTTTCAGGAACAATATTTAATAAGTGGGATAATTCTAAATGACAATGCGTGTTTATAAAGCCCGGAATTAATACTCCAGAAAATTTTTTAACATCAGTTTTAATAGGCGCGTCCAAATCTTTATAGACGCCTATTATCTTCCCATCCTCTATAGCTACTATACCATTTTTTATAGGATCTGACGTTACAGGAATAACATAATCAGCCGAAAAGTATTGTATCATTAATCTTTGTGTGTTGTGTGATTTTTAGTAAAAAAAAAGAAAATATTCATTTTTTTGAGAAAGATACAATTTTTTAACAATAATTATATCATTTTTTTAGTGATACCATAAAAAAACACTAGATTTGCTTTATCGAATAGGGGTGCCTTGTTTTGCAACACAAATACGGGCTGAGATTATACCCAGTTTAATTTTATTGAAATAAATTAAACACACCTGATCTGGATAATGCCAGCGTAGGGAAAGGGCGGTTAAATATACGTTACTGTAACCCCTTGCAGTAATAAGGTTTAACTCAAAAAACTAATTAATTTATGTTCAAGCATGTATTTGCTTCTGTGGCAATCTGTCAGATGATGACTGTAGCTATTGCCCAACAAAAAACCACGTTTAAGGTCGTAGATGAAAAATCTTCACCACTAACTAATGCAACTGTTATATTGCATAATCAAGTTCAAAAGACAAACCATCAAGGTGAAGTAGTCTTCAGTACCGATTCTCGCAAAGATCATACAGTTCGCGTCAAACACCTAGGGTACAAGGAATATACTAAAAAGTATGACCTACTTCCTCCTTATCAGACTATACATCTGGAGCTCACAACGATTCAAACAGATGCTGTATTTGTGTATGCCACACGTGCAAAAGACAATGCTGCTACAACATTCAAAAACCTAAACAAAGAAGAAATCAAAAAAAATAACTTAGGTCAAGATGTACCATATTTACTGGATCAAACTCCCGGCGTTATTATTGGATCTGATGCTGGCGCAGGGATTGGCTATACGAGCATGACAATCCGTGGCTCGGACAATCAACGTATAAATGTGACCTTAAATGGTATTCCATTAAATGATGCCGAAAGTATGGGATCTTTCTTTGTCAACTTACCTGATTTTGCTTCGAGTACCGAGAGTATACAGATACAACGCGGCATTGGTACATCGACTAATGGCGCTGGAGCTTTTGGCGCTTCATTGAATATTCAGACCGATGCTTTAGAAACTAAACCTTATGCAGAGTTCAATAACAGCTACGGGTCATATAATTCATGGAAAAACACGATCAAAGCGGGGACAGGACTCATCAACAACAAATTTGCATTTAACACAAGATTGTCTAGAATTAGTTCAAATGGTTATGTAGAAAGAGCCACATCAAACCTAAAGTCCATGTATTTTGATGGAGGGCTCTATACCAACAAACATATCCTGAAAGCGACAGTATTCACAGGTAAAGAAAAAACTTACCAAGCTTGGTATGGTACGCCGGAGCCTTTAATAAAAGGTGATCGTACGGATTTAGAACGCTATGCTAACAATAACTTTGGCTTATACTCTGGAGCTGAGTTTGAGCGTTTAATGAATGCAGATAGACGCTACAACTATTACACTTACGACAACCAAACAGACAACTACAAACAAACACATTCACACCTCCATTATACCTATGTAATGAACAACGCATGGAATTTCAATGCCGCATTGCATTATACACGTGGCGCAGGTTATTACGAAGAATTTCGTGAGGACGACAGATTATCACGCTATAGCATTCCTAACTTAGTGCAAGGTAGTACGACAATAGAAAAATCAAATTTGGTGCGTAGAAGGTGGCTCGACAATCATTTCTATGGCACTACAGTCTCCGCCAATTTCAAACCTTCTACTACGTGGAACTTAACATTTGGAGGTGCCTACAACGAATACAAAGGTGATCACTACGGTGAAGTCATCAAAGTTGACATCTACCCTAATACTTCTTTCAATGATAAATATTACTTGAACGATGCAACAAAAAAAGACTTCAACACTTACCTAAAAGCGGATTACAGAAGAAACAATTGGTTAATAAATCTTGATGTACAATACCGAAATGTCAATTACAGATCGCAAGGTGATGATGACAAAATCAAAGATTTTGGGTTCAAAGATAACCTTCATTTCATCAATCCAAAAGTGGGTGCAACCTATTTCCTATCCGCAAATGCTAATCTATATGCTTCTTATGCCTACGCTAGCAAAGAGCCCGTACGTAAGGATTATGTCGAAAATCCGCGCAGTGAATTCCCAAAACCAGAACGTATGCAAAACATAGAAGCTGGCTATAGATACCGAAATGAAACTTTCAATATTGGAACCAACTTCTATGCCATGTTGTACAAAGATCAATTAGTTCCTACAGGTCAATTGAACGATACAGGTAGCGAACTGCGTATGAATATTCCGGACAGTTACCGTATAGGCTGGGAATTAGATGCCTCCTGGATTATACACCCGAAATTTATCTGGTCTGCTACAGCTGCACTAAGTGACAATAAAATCAAGAACTTTGTGGAGTATGTATCCGTTTTGGATGACAACTGGGAATTTGTACGTGAAGAACAGTTTCACTATAAAAGCACCCAAATTGCTAAAGCCGCAAACACAATCTTGTCTAACAACTTAACATATTTGCCGACTGATAAATGGTCTATATCCTTAATGAGTAAGTATGTATCGAGAGTATACTTGGACAATAGCTCAGCCAAAGAGCGATCTATAGATCCATTTACCTACACTAACCTAAAGACACAGTATTCTTTCAGTGCGTTAGGTATCAAAAACATAGATGTATTGGCTTCAATAAATAATATTTTCAATGCAAAGTATGAAACGTCTGGCTATACATGGGGACAGATATTCGAATCACAAGGTAAACGTGATTTTTACAACTTCTACTACCCTCAAGCGACTACAAACTTTATGTTCGGCTTGAATTTAAGATTTTAAGAATTCCCTAAATATTTTTAGAGGACGGTAATCAATGTGATTCCGTCCTTTTTTGTAACTGCTGAAATTTATACTTTTACACTATGCGAGCAGTTATACAACGTGTGACACAGGCCTCATGCACTGTAGATGATCAAATTACAGGAGCGATTGAGGATGGTTTTTTAGTGTTATTAGGTGTGGAAGATGAAGACACCAAAGAAGACATGGAATGGTTGGGAAACAAAATTGCCAATTTACGTATCTTTTCAGATGAGAATGGTTTAATGAACAAATCCATTCAGGATATAGGCGGAAATATCCTTCTAATCTCCCAATTCACCCTATTTGCACAGACTAAGAAAGGCAATAGACCCTCTTTTATACGTGCGGGTAAACCTGAAAAAGCAAAACCTATGTATGAAAACATGGCAAAGCTGCTTAGTGATTTACTCGGTAAAAAAGTACAATTAGGAATTTTTGGTGCAGATATGAAAATAGACTTGCGCAACGATGGACCTGTAACCATTATAATGAATACAAAAGATAAAGACAATTATTAAAACCATGACGATACAAGAAGCACAAGAGATAGTAGATAAATGGATAACGACAACCGGTGTTCGTTATTTCAATGAATTAACTAATACAGCGATGCTGATGGAAGAAGTCGGTGAAGTCGCACGTATAATGGCTCGTCAATACGGGGAGCAATCGTTCAAAAAATCAGATCAAGACGTCAATCTTGCAGACGAGATGGCAGATGTATTATTTGTATTGATTTGTCTAGCCAATCAGACAGGTGTAAACTTGACAGAAGCTCTGCACAAAAACTTAGAAAAGAAAACAAAACGAGATACGGATAGGCATCGCAATAATGAGAAACTGAAGTAAGATTTATAAAAAAAACAATTTCATATTAGAACTATGAATAGCAGGAACTACTTTCCAAAGTACATCTAGTAGTATTTATATTTTGCAAAACAATGTATCATCTAACCATGAAGAAATTAATCTATTTATTCTTTGTTGCTGTAGCATTACATAGCTGTATATCTATTCAACGAAGCGAACTAAAACCGATAAATACTATTGTCTACGATAATGGCGCAGTGGTAACTGCACATCATGTAGCCTCAAAAGTAGGCGTAGATATATTGAAAAAAGGTGGAAATGCTGTCGATGCAGCCATTGCGGTAAAATTTGCCTTAGCCGTGGTTTACCCTAATGCAGGTAACTTAGGAGGCGGTGGTTTCATGGTATACCGCAGCAAATCTGGGGAAATTAACTCACTAGATTTTCGTGAGAAAGCACCATTGGCAGCCCATAAGGACATGTATCTAGACAAGAATGGTAACCCAATTACAGATTTGAGCTTATATGGTCAGTTAGCAACAGGAGTACCTGGGGCAGTAGCAGGCATGGATGAAGCATTCAAAAAATACGGTACTTTATCTTGGCAAGAGTTAGTACAACCTAGTATTGAATTAGCAGAGCATGGATTTGCTATAACAGCAATGCAAGCACATGAGTTTAATGGGTATAAAGAGCGATTTATTAAATTCAATCCAAATGGTGCAGCTATCATAAAAGATACAGAATGGAAAGAAGGTGATATCTTCATACAAAAGGAATTAGCGCAAACATTAAAGCGTATTTCGACAGCAGGTCGTGATGGTTTTTATAAAGGAAAGACTGCCGATTATATCGTAGCAGAAATGAAGCGAGGAAACGGTATCATTACGCACAAAGATCTGGAAGAGTACCAAGCGACATGGCGCAAACCTATCGTGGGTGAATATAAAGGTCACAAAATCATTTCTATGCCTCCACCATCTAGTGGTGGAATAGCATTGATTGCACTGTTGCAATCCGTAGAAAAATATCCATTGGCACAATGGGGATTCCAATCAGACAGCACAATCAGAGCTATGGTTGAGGCCGAAAGACGCGTATATGCAGATAGAGCCACACACCTGGGTGATCCTGACTTCTATAGAGTACCAATAGAGCACTTGACTTCAGCATCATACAATCAATCACGCATGGCGAATGTTTCTCTTGCTAGAGCTACAGATAGTGAAACTATAAAAGCTGGTAAATTCCCAGGTTACGAATCTGAAGAAACTACACACTTTAGTATCGTCGATAAAGATGGTAATGCAGTCTCATTGACTACAACCATCAATGGTTCGTATGGATCGTTGGTATGGGTAGATGGTGCAGGCTTCTTGTTGAACAATGAAATGGACGATTTCTCAGTAAAGTCAGGAACACCTAACATGTATGGTTTACTAGGCGGAAAAGCTAATTCAGTAGAGCCAAGTAAACGTATGTTGTCTGCTATGACACCTACAATTGTAGAGAAAGACGGTAAATTGAAAATGGTAGTCGGCACCCCAGGAGGTTCGACAATTATCACTTCTGTATTTCAAACAATATTAAATGTATTAGAGTTTGGGATGACGGCTCAGGAATCTGTAAGCGCTCCACGTTTTCACCACCAATGGAAACCTGACCGTATTGATATAGAAGCAAAGGCAATTGACGAAAAAACACGTGTGAGTCTTGAAAAAGATGGTTACAAGCTTCAAAAACGTGGCAATATCGGCCGTGTAGAAAACATTATTGTATTACCTAATGGAAAGCTGCAAGCTGGAGCTGATCACCGTGGCGATGATATAGCAATGGGATACTAAAAAAACAGTACAAATTTTATTAAAAAACGAGTCAATGGTTAATAACCATTGACTCGTTTTTTATTTTTTCCTTAGCAACAAAACACTTCATCTCTAATTTTTGCATTATGCAATCTATCATCATAAATAAAATGAAGAATCAGACATAATTAAACACTTTATACCATAACTGTTTTTTGACAAAAAACAGTTAACCACAAGGAATTATAAATAATAACATAATAAAATATTTTTTTCATAAAGTTAACTTTTTTATTATTTTAGCAAGTAATTTAATTAACTACATTAACAATTTTTATTATGAAAAGACTGATAGCAATTTTCAATGCAGTATGTTTGACGCTACTTTTCTCATGTGAGAAGGGCAAAACAATTCAAAATGATGCCACAACACCATCCACAGGACAGCTAGAAGGCAAAGGAGGAACCTTCAAGGTATTTGACAACATTTTGTTCTATACAGGATATGATGCACTAAATACTTCTGCTGTCCCAAATGGAGTACAGAGAATAAATAATTCATTATATGTCAAAAAACTATCAAGTGATGAACTTACCAAAATTGGCAACGATTTAAAGATGGACATTGGCATCGTCGCTGCATGTGATAATTATGATAGAATAGGACGTGTATATCTATCCCTAGTACCAAAGGGCAAGCCATACAGCGAAACGGAAGCTAAAAATATCGAGGTTGGTAGATTTATCACACCATTCATGGACAAAAATAAAACACCAAATTATGCACCCTATTCATTCAGTATTAATAATATTGGTCAACTCGTAAAAGACGAAATTATTCGCTCAACATATGATATATGGGTTGGTTTTTCTGTATTTGGTGTAAGCTATGCCGCCAATAATGAAATTGCAGGGTGTAAAGGCGATAATTCTACTTTCTATGGTACCTTAACATTCAGCTCTACTCCTAGTCCAGCTGTAAAAAGCCCAGCTGTACAGTTAACCAGTTTATCCTATATTAAAATGGAAGGAGATGGCAATGACAATGAATTAAATCACAAAAACAAAACATCATTAGGTGCTGAAAAAACTATTTCAATTACATTGGATAAGGATATTAAAAATGCTAAACTCTATTTAATCACCTCTAACCATGGTGCAAACGCAAATGGAGAAGAATATACTAGACGTGTTCACAATATCTATTTCGATAATCAATTAAAATTGACTTACATACCTGGCGGAAAATCGTGTGAACCTTTCCGTAAATACAATACCCAAGGGAATGGTATATATAGCCAGTTTCCAAGAACAGACGAAGTGTGGGCTTCTTTTAGCAACTGGTGTCCTGGCGATGCTATTCCTATTAGAGTAATTGAACTTGGAAATATAAATGCTGGCACTCATACGTTTAGAATTCTTGTGGAAAAAGCTACATTTCCAGAAAATCAAGGGTATATTCCAGTTTCAGTTTATCTACAGGGAACTAATTAAAAATTATTAAATCCTTAAAAAACACAAGATAAAGGAGAAACTCTGTCTCTCCTTTATCTCTATTGAGAAGTAATATTATTATACTAGACTACTCAAACTCCTATTGCCTAAATTGTTATAGTCAACAACCATAAAGTTACAATATAACGATATTCACGAAACACAATATGTCCTATTGTTCGTAATTAGACAATTTAAGAGTCTAAGTATTTATCATCAATTTGCTTATTAGCTTTTGCACCAAGAGATTTTAGATTTTCCACACGTCTCACCACATTTCCTGCGCCTGTGGATAGTTTTTTCATAGCTTCTTCGTGCTTTTCGGATGCTTTATTCAGGTGCATTTGTATTTGTTGCATATCCGTCAAAAACCCTACAAACTTATCATATAATGCCCCAGCTTCACGTGCTATTTCCAATACATTACGGTTTTGACGCTCTTGCTTCCACATCGAAGCAATAGTCCGCAATGTTGCTAATAAAGTCGAAGGACTCACAATTACTACCCTCCTATCCCAAGCATCTGAAAACAGCTCCGGCCTGTGCATGACTGCCAAACTCAGAGCGGACTCAATAGGCATAAATAACAACACAAAATCTGGTGAATGTATACCGTACAAAGTATGATAATTCTTAGCAGAAAGCTCTTTTACATGATTTTCTATAGATTGCACATGCAATTTTAAGTGCATATTTAATTCTTCCTCCGACTCAGCATTAATATAATTATCATAAGCCAGCAAAGAAACTTTAGAGTCTACTACCAAATGCTTATCATCGGGTAAATCAATGATAGCATCAGGCTGTGATCTTCTGCCGTGCTCATCTTGTAAAGAAACTTGTAGTCTATATTCTTGATCCTTGGTTAATCCTGAACGCTCTAATACACGCTCTAAGATGACTTCCCCCCAATTTCCTTGCTTTTTAGAATCTCCTTTCAGTGCGCGTGTCAAATTATTAGCCTCATCCTTTATTTGCAAGCTTTGTTGCATCAATTGTTCTACTACTCCCTTTAACACATTCCGTTCAGCAGACTCCTGCATATATGACTTCTCAACTTTCTCTTCAAAAGTCTTAATTTTTTCTTTTAGTGGATCTAATATTATACCCAAATATTCTTGGTTTAACGCCGTAAACTTCTGTGTCTTTTCTTCTAGAATTTTATTGGCCAATAACTGAAATTCATTGTTGAATTGAGATTTGGTACGTTCTATTTCTATTTTTTGTTCTTCAAATTTGTCTTGTTGCGCTTGCAAATAAGCATTCGTTCCCTCCAATGTACGTTCTAGTGCATTACGTTCATTTTTTTCACGCTCTAATAAACGTTTGAGGTCTTCCCTTTCTTTCATTTGTATATCTGCAAACTGTTGTATTTTCGCATGCTCAATATCCAATTCTTGTTTCTGCTGACGTAAATTCTCATGCTCACCTCTTGAAACTGATTTAGCCTTTTGCAACAACAAGAAAATATTAAGTAAAGCTAATACGATAATTATAGCTATTAAGATAGTATCCATATCAGAGAATGTTTTAGATGCCCATATTCTGGACAAGAAATTACTTTTAGTATAAGACAAATAAAAAATGGTCTTAATTAAGACCACTCCGCATTATTGTAATTTTTGATGAGTTCGCCACCATAGGTCTGGCATTTCGCCTGCCACCGCCATTTGATAATCTTCGTATCTACAAGGTACTAAATAGAACCGTTCATTGACAGATTTAGTACCAAAATAAGGAACTTGCATCCACCATCTATCTGATTTTTTGCTCTTCACAAATACCAACTCATGATCTTCATTTTCTAATGGTGTACGATATATGATATAGGCAGATTTCGGAATTAAAGGAGCGTCATTTTTACGGTTGTAATAGCCATCTATGAAACACCAGATCATCTGTGAAACCAACATAGCTGTTTGCTCCATAGGGTCAAATGTAGGATTAAATTCATAAAAACCTATTGAACTACATTTATCTGACATACCAGCATAACGAGCCAATTGACATGCTTCGTCACCAAAGAGACCATTCGGTACCGCATTAGCATTCCCTGGAGCTTCAGAAGCACGTATTGCGCCTATATCAAAACTTACCATATCGGCTGCGCGAATGATTGGCTCTGCCTGATCTAATTTTCCAGCGATCATTCCCACACGTTGTGCATTAAAGAACAACTTGTCGTACATATTGATAGATTCTTTACTCACTAAATATGTCTGATAAGCGACATTATTTAAATTGAATAAATAATCAGGTTGATGTAATATCAGATGATTCAAATACGTCTGCGAATTCAACGGCATATCTTCAGTATGTTCTTGATCTAAATCAAACTTTGCATCTACAACAGCAACCTCCACCCGTTGTTCGAGGTTTTCGTACCCCCTGTACTGTGCATACGTTAAATCCTGACCACCACCAATAATAATCGGAACGATATTCTTCTTAATTAGCTCTTCAACAACCAACTTAAAGGCAGCATAAGTATCGTTAACAGTTTCACCTGCTTTTATATTACCGAAATCAGCTATTCTGATTTTATAATCCCCTTGATATAAATCATACAAGTGTTTACGCACAGCATTTGGTGCCTTAGCTGTACCCTTATTATTTACAGCAGCACGATCTTCCTCGATCCCTATAATTACCAAATTCGGTTTGTTTTCTTCTTCCTCCCAATTTGGAAACTCATCCTCATAGATTTGAAAAACTTGGCCAAATTGAGAATTAAGGTATTGCCCTTTGGAGGAAATATTAGACAATTGTATAGGTGAAAAAAAATCTGCTAATGACATATTTGGAAATTATTAATAACGATAACTATATAATGGTATATAGCTATACAAATATGCATTTAATAGCTTGTTTTTTAAAATATGTATTCAGAACTTTTAATCACTATTTTTCTACAAAAAACTGATTCGCGTAGGTATGACTAAATGGAGAAAAATCTTTCAAGCTTCTAGCAAAATAATAAATTGGATAAGTATGCACACCCACAGAGTTCTTAAGCATTTCGTTGAAATCTGCAGTGAGCGCTTGAATTTCCTTATATCCCTTTGCCTTTTTTAACAAAGGATGCTTATACGCACTTGTCCGAAGTAATATTGTCATGGATGATTTTTCAATGACTTTAATATCATCATTCGTTAAAATCTCCGATAAGCTTAGCTTTTCTAAAGCTGATTTTAGTTTGTCCTCAGGCAAATCAGACTCTACAATCTTAACATAACTCAATCCATAAGACACGATTGAAATATAATACAAATCATTTTCCGCATTTTTTTTCTGTTCTTCTAATGAAATTAATTCTGTTTTTCGTGGAAGCTCCATAATTAATGTATTATCAATCTGTTTCGCAAAACTCAGCAAAGTTGTCTTTGCATGCTTGATAATATAAGTTGGTTCATTATGATCTAATAACTTAAAAAAACTTACTAGATCACTACTTGGCATTTGGGCATTTAACAACACCCTGTAATCCACTATTTTACTCCAAGAACGACTAGATATAGAGAATGGATAAGAAGATTTCTTTATCCCTTTCAAAAATTCCTGCGTTCCTATAAATGAAGGTATAATTTCTAAACTATTATTTGAATTCATAGAAACCAAACGAACAGGAAGAGGACTAAAATCTTTAAACGCATTAATTTCTAACCTTTTATTGTTTGACTTTAAATTTAGTATACTTCCAGGATATATGCTTTCAAAAGTTTCTTCATCTGGATATAATTCGGTTGAAGTCACCACTTTTTCAGCAAGCTCAATATTCAATTCTTCTGGTTCTTTTTTATCTTCCTTGGGTTTAACCTTATCATCCTTACAGCTAAACTGAATTAATACAAAAAGTAACAGAAAAAACCTTAAGTTCATATAATTTGATTTTAAGGTAAAAATACTAAGAAAAACGAAATAAAAAACTCGTACTTTAAGATTTAACATTCTTTCACCATCGTTTGCTTTCCATAGCCTAAAAATCTATATTTGAATAGCTAAAAAAATAATTCAAAAATCACGTGATATTAGTAACAGGAGGAACAGGTTTTTTAGGATCGACGCTCATAAAATTGTTAATCGAACAAGGAAATGCCATTGTGGCGACTAAACGAGCATCTTCTGCTATTCCAGATTTTTTGAAATCTTCGTCGCTTATACAATGGGTAGATGCAGATGTAACTGATTATTTTGCTTTAGCAGATATATTTCACGACATCTCACAAGTATATCATTGTGCCGCCAAGGTGTCCTATCAGAAAGAAGATATTCAAGAATTATACTCTGTCAATGTTGATGGTACTTCACATATTGTCAACCTATGTCTTGAGCACCGAGCAAGGCTTGTACATGTAAGTTCTATTGCAGCATTAGGTTCAAGCAAAAATAAAAAACCAGTAAACGAAGCCGACAAATGGGAATATGACCCAAAAATGTCCAACTATGCCCTTTCAAAATATAAAGGAGAGTTGGAAGTTTGGCGTGGTATCAATGAAGGGCTAGAGGCAGTTATCGTCAATCCATCTGTCATTATGGGAATTGGATCCTATAAAAAAGGTTCGGGAGCTATCTTCGAATTGGTTAACAATGGTATAAAAATATTTACAGCTGGTTCTGTAGGCATTGTGGATGTTGTAGATGTGACAAACATCATGATTCAATTGATGAATAGTAGTGTCGCAGGCGAGCGCTTTATTCTAAATTCTGAAAACATCAGCAATAAGGATTTATTAAGTCGTATTGCAGTACTAATTGACAAAAAACCACCAACAATCAAGGCAAATAGCCTGATGCTTTCTATAGCATGGAGAGCTGCAAAAATAATGTCTAAAATAACAGGCAAAAAACCAGTAATCACTGAAGAGTCTGCGCGAGCGGCATCCGAATTACTAGCCTACTCGAATGAAAAAATCACCACTGCTATTGATTATACGTTCATACCATTGGATAGTACGTTGAAAGAAATAGCTAACACATATTATAACAAAACACAAACAATCTAAACATCGTGAAAAATTATTACATCATTGATTTCGATAGCACATTCACACAGGTGGAAGCCTTAGATGAATTGGCTCGTATATCATTAGAAGGTAGTCCAGATCAAGAAAAGGTTTACAAGGAGATCGAGCGCTTTACCAACTTAGCCATGGAAGGTAAGATTTCATTCAGAGAAGCTCTTGCTGGTAGAATTGCTCTACTTAAGGCAAATAAATCTCACTTACAATTGCTTATCAAGCATTTAAAGAAAAAAGTTTCTAAATCATTTGATCGAAATCGTGAGTTTTTCAAACAGAATTCAGATACCGCATGGATTGTTTCAGGTGGTTTCAAAGAATTCATTATTCCTGTAGTATCACCTTATGGAATCAAAGAAGAGAATATCTACGCGAACACATTTAAATTCGATAAAGAAGGAAATATTATTGGATACGATGATACAAACCCTTTATCTAATGAAGGAGGAAAAGTACAGTTATTAAAAGACCTGAACATTCAAGGTCGAATTTTCGGTATCGGCGACGGATACTCAGATTTTCAACTGAAAGAATCAGGTTTGATAGAGAAGTTTTTCGCTTTCACAGAAAACATATCGCGCAAAAGTGTAACCGATAAAGCGGATCACGTAACCCCAAGCTTTGATGAATTCTTATACGTCAATCATTTACCATCTGCTATATCATACCCCAAAAACCGCATTCTTTGTCTTATCGTTGGTGATGTTCCAGAAATATCAGCACACATATTAAAGCGTGATGGGTTTTCTATTCGTATTAAAGATACATTCGAAGAAAAATACACCAAAGATGTAGGCATGTTACTATTAGGTAATGGTATACAAATCTCTAATGAACAATTATCTCGTGCTGACAAATTGAAAACCCTAGGTTATTTAGGTGACGTGAAGGGTTATGTAAGCCGAACATTATGTGCACAAAAGGGGATTGTTATTTTTGATGATAAAAAAGAAAAACAGACAAATGCTGAATTTGTACCACGCCGTATGGCTGATTTTATCAACAACGGGGATACAGACCAAAGTCGTAACTTCCCACATCTAATACTACCTAAAAAATTAAAAGGTCACCGTCTACTGCACATTCACAAAAATGTTCCAGGTATTTTGGCTAAGATCAATAATATATACGCTGATAATCATATCAACATCTTATCTCAATTCCTAATGACACGTGGCGATTTGGGTTATGTAGTTACAGATATTGATGCAAATTATGATAAAAAGCTTATCAAACAATTGAAGGAAATTGAGAATTCAATTAAGTTCAGGATTCTATACAAACAATAAAATAAAAAAGGCTTTCAAATGGACTGACCCCCAAAAGTTGGACGACTTTATACAATGTTTTTGATATAATGAGCTCGGTATTCCACCGGGCTCATTCCATTTAAATTAATTCGTATTCTTTCGTTATTATAATACTTTATATATTCTCTAATATCTTTAGCTAACTCAAAAATAGAAGTATATTTTTTTAGATAAAACAATTCTG
>NZ_JADEYP010000059.1 GCF_020295405.1 Sphingobacterium bovistauri | reverse complement strand
TGGATATACCATTTAAACTGTCCCCCCTTCACCACTTCAAAGTGTCCCCTCAGAGTTGAGGTCTGAAAAGAACAAAAAGTTGTTGTGCAGATCGGTTCCTTAGACGGATATTTTTTGTCCGGTTTAACAACTATTATTTCTACAAAAATACATTTTCTGGATTAGTTTTTTTTCTCCTTAGTGATTCTCCAAACAGTTCAACCCTTACTGAGTGGTGGACAATTCGGTCAAGCACTGCGTCAGCCACGGTTTTTTCACCAATAATATCGTACCATTCTTTCACTGGAATCTGAGAAGTAATTACCGTAGAACGCTTCTGATGCCTGTCTTCAATGATATCAAGCAGCGCAAGTCTGGACTGTGGGTCGAACGGCTGGAGGCCGAAGTCGTCCAGTATAAGCATGTCCAGGCGCTCTATGCGCTTAAGTTCGGCCAACATGGTACCTTTTGCCTTGGCCATCTTTAGCTGCCCCATAAGCTTAGCCGTATTCACGTACATCACTTTGTAACCACTTTGGCAGGCATGATAGCCTAGAGCAGTAGCCAGATAACTTTTACCGGTTCCAGTGGAACCGGTAATAAATACATCTTTGTGTTCTTTGACGAACTCAAGTCCGGCAAGCCTGTGGACCTGGTTCTTATCCAGGCCACGCTCAAAGGAGTAATCTATCTGCTCCAAAGAGGCGTTGTAGCGGAAGTTTGCCCCTCTGATGGCTCTCTGTACAGAGCGGTTCCGCCGGTCGTCCCATTCGCTGGCCACCAACAGTGCAATAAATTGGTCTGCTGTAAGAGATTCTTTCACTGAAGTTTCCAGATTGGTTTTAAAGGCATCATACATGCCGTAAAGGCGAAGCTGACGCATCTTCTCTAATGTTTCGTTATTCATGCTTATGATCGATTGTTAATGTATTACTGATAATATTCTTTGCCCCTGATGTTGTTATGGGTCGGGATGCTGCTGGCTGGTTCATCCTCAGGGGTAAGCTGGTCCAGCCGTTTCCTCAGGATCTCCTCAATGATCGGATAGCTGTACTGGCCAAGATTGTCGGCCCAACGGCAAGCATTGGCCAGACGCTCTGGTCCGACACGTCTGGTGAAGCTCAATATACCGGAACATGACTTGTAAGCCTGCTCAGGATAGGTCTTACGTTCCAGGACCTGAGAGATGTATTTGGCTACATCCCCGTGGATCTGCTCGGCTTCCTGGATAAACTTTTCAGGTGTCCATTCGGTCAGAAAACGGTGCTGTGAGGCCAGGTGTTCTTTGTCGGTGGTGTAATGATATTTGGTCCGGCTGCGTTTATGGGCTGCAATCTGTGTGTAGTGGTAATAGATCAGGACCATTCCGGAGGTATAAAGTACCTTTACTTTCTTGCCGATATAGGTGTAAGGAACGCTGTAGTAGTGAATATCCTCACCCAAACGGACATAGCCGTTCTTCATCACTGTTACCATGACTTGCCTGTGAACCTCGTAGCGGATCGGATTGAGTGCTCCCAGAGCTTCCCGTTCCACTTCCTCGAACTGTTCCCTGCGCGAGTAACTCCGTCCTGAAAAAGGTTTGTTGTTGTGGATTTCCAGTGCGGACCGTATAGCTGCATTCAGTGATTCCAGGTCGTTGAACCTGCGACCTTCCAGCCGCTGGTAAATGCTACGGTAGATAAGTTTAACAGCCCCTTCCACCAAAGACTTGTCACGGGGCTTATAAGCCCGGGCGGGTACCACCGTAACCCCATAATGCTCGGCAAAAGCCGCAAACTCATCATTGAGTACTGCTTCATATTTACTTCCCCTGGTCACGGCAGAACGCAGGTTGTCGGGAACAATAGCCGCTGGGACACCTCCGAAATAGTGCAGGGCATTCTCACAGGCCTTAATCAGATCTTCTTTACGCTGGCTCTCTACCGCTTCCACATACGTAAGCTGGCTGCAGCCCAATATCGCTACAAATACTTCAACATCACGCTCCGGGCATGAAGCTGGGTGAAGCTGCAGTTTGCTTCCGGCAAAGTCGATATAGATCTTATCTCCTGCTTTATGATCAAGGTGCATGACAGGCTTGGAAAGCTGAAGATAGGTATGGATGGCATTGTTGAACCGAGAGCGCCCATAACCCTGAGGGTGCTTCGAGAGATATTCCAAATGAAGCGACTCACGGGTTACGCCCTTCTTTTTTAATCGTTTACAGTAATCCGGTAGCAACAGCTCCAACTCCTGCATACGGGGGCTACATATCGATTTGGCTGCCGTCGTATTAAAAAGAACAGATAGTTCACTATCGCTCTTGGAATTGAACTCTTCATGGGTGAGACCCAGTTCGTGCCAGATCCGAACATACTTTTTGATAGTTGTACGGGAAGTGCCTAACATCCCGTGAATGGTCTTTGTGCCGGTTCCCTGGCAATAAAGGCGGATAATCTGTCGTAGTTTATTCATTTTTATCGGTGTATTGGACATCGTATTCAAGGGTTTTTGTTCATCGAAAATCTAAACAAAAACCCATCTAACGAAACCGATTGGCAAACTACTTTATAATCTTTTCAGGGGATCACTTTGGCCTGGCGAAAGGGGGACACTTTGCTTTGGCAGAAAGGGATCACTTTCCTTTGGTAGAGGGGGACAGTTTCTGATGGTTTAGGGGGATCATTTTGGAGTGGTTTATCCA
>NZ_JADEYP010000058.1 GCF_020295405.1 Sphingobacterium bovistauri | reverse complement strand
TCAATAAACTTTCGGAAACCTTATATTCCTTGCTAATACCTAATATTGATTCTGACGATTTAGTGTACAAATCAATACAAGTCTTCTTAAATGATAATGTGTGTTTTACTTTTCTATCCATAAAAAAATGCCCCCAGAAAGTGTCTAACTTTTTGGGGGCAGTGCAATTGAACGCCTTTTTTATTACAATGATTTACGAACTAATTCAAATGTCTTATCAATATCTTCAACACTAACAGTTAAATGCGGTCTAAAGCGAACACTTTTTTCACCACATCCCAATATTAACAATTTGTTTTCCATTGTTTTTTTGATAAAAGCATCTCTATTCTCCACTGTGTCAAAATCAAATGCGCATAACAAACCTTTACCTCTTGAATTAGATAAATTAGGGTTTTCTTCAATTAATTTTTCAATTTTTCCCAAAAGGTATTTTCCCATCTCCTCTGCTTTGGCAACTAAATTTTCTCTCTCGATGACTTCTAAAATCAATTTGAAACGGATCATATCCACCAAATTTCCACCAAAAGTAGAATTGATGCGGCTTGATTCTTTAAATACATTTTTTTCGACGCGATCAATTTTTTCACGATTCGCTAAAATACCGCATACTTGGGTTTTCTTTCCGAACGCAATGATGTCAGGAATGATGTCGTAATATTCATAACACCACATTTTACCAGTCATACCAATACCTGTTTGTACTTCATCGAGAATCAATAAAATATCATGCTCATCACAGATGCGACGCAGTTCTTGGAAAAACTCTTTTCTAAAATGATTGTCACCACCTTCTGCTTGGATGGATTCCACAATTAAACAAGCTACGTCTGCAGGATTTTTAGCTATAGATGCATTAATTTGAGCTAAAGCTTGGTTTTCTACAGAAATAGTTTCCGCTAAATTTTCTTCTGTTATTGGGAAGTGCAATTTAGGATTTGTAATTCTAGGCCAATCAAATTTTGGAAAATACATATGTTTACGCGGATCTTTTGTGTTTGTTAGCGACAATGTATAACCTGAACGGCCATGAAATGCTTGTTTGAAATGTATAACTTGTGAAGCTTCTTGATCGATGCCTTTACTCAAATTCAATCTTGTCTTCCAATCAAAAGCTACTTTTAGGGCATTTTCTACAGCTAAAGTTCCACCATCGATAAAAAAGGCATAGCTCAATTCTTTTGGAATGGCTACACGCTCGAAAGTTTTTAAAAATTCAGCATAACTATCTGTGTACATATCTGAAAGTGCTAGCTTATTTATTGCAGCAGCTTCTAATTGTTTCACATTCTCTAATATATAAGGATGGTTGTAACCAATGGGAGAGGATGCGAACATACTAAACATGTCTAAATATTCGTTGCCATCGGTATCAACGACATAGGATTTATACGATTTATTTAAATCCATGGTGAATGGCATGCCATCTGCTAATATATGTTGAGCTAATATCTCGTGCGTCTTGTTCATAATTTAGTGTTTATTTTGGTTTGTTTATTATAAATCAAATTTTATTCCTTGTGCCAATGGTAAGTTTGCTGTGTAATTAATGGTGTTTGTTTGTCTCCGCATATAAGCTTTCCAAGCATCAGAACCAGACTCACGTCCACCACCTGTTTCTTTCTCGCCACCGAATGCACCGCCAATTTCAGCGCCAGAAGTACCAATATTTACATTTGCGATTCCGCAATCTGAACCATTTTGACTTAAGAATAATTCAGCTTCACGTAGATTGGTAGTCATTATTGCGGAAGAAAGGCCTTGTTTTACGCTGTTTTGAAGGTCAATCGCATTTTGTACTTCTCCTGTATATTTGATTAAATAAAGTATTGGCGCAAAAGTCTCATGTTGTACGATCTCATAGTGATTTTCCACCTCGGCAATGACAGGAGTTACGTAGCAACCACTTTCATATCCTTTTCCTTCTAACACTTTTCCTTCTACTAAGATATTACCACCTTGTTGTTTCACTTTTTCTAAAGCATCCAAATACATAGAAACGGCAACCCTGTCAATAAGTGGTCCCATGTGGTTGTTACTATCTAAGGGATCCCCAATTTTGATTTGTTTATAAGCTTCGACTAAAGACTCCTTTACTTTATCATATACATTTTCATGTACAATTAGGCGTCTTGTACTTGTGCATCGTTGTCCTGCTGTACCAACAGCACCAAAAACAGCACCTATTATAGTCATTTTAAGATCTGCAGATGGCGTAACAACGATTGCATTATTTCCGCCAAGTTCTAATAAGGATTTCCCTAATCGACGAGCGACTGTTTCAGCTACTTGTTTACCCATGCGTGTTGAGCCTGTAGCAGAGACTAATGAAATTCGTTCATCTTCTGCAATCCATTTCCCTACTTCCGCATCGCCAGTTACGACAGAAGATATGCCTTCCGGTAGATTGTTCTCTTTCAGAATTTCTGAAATTATGTTTTGACAGGCTATAGCACATAGTGGAGTTTTTTCTGATGGCTTCCATATAATAACATCACCGCAAACTAAAGCCAATGCTGCATTCCAAGCCCAAACCGCTACTGGAAAATTGAAAGCAGTAATAATACCAACTACACCTAATGGATGATATTGGTCATACATACGATGTCCTGGTCTTTCCGAGTGAATCGTATTTCCATACAATTGTCTTGATAGGCCTACCGCAAAATCGCATATATCTATCATTTCTTGTACTTCACCAAGCCCTTCTTGATATGATTTCCCCATTTCGTAAGAAACCAGCTTGCCTAGGGATTCTTTTTCTTTACGTAGTCTTTCGCCTAATAGTCGTATGATTTCCCCCCTTTTTGGAGCTGGAATATCTCTCCAAAATAGCTGCGTTTCTTTTGCTTTAGCGATTACTTCTTCATATTCTTCTTTTGTAGTTGAGAAGACACTTCCGATATATTCGCCGTTAGTAGGAGAAAATGAATCTATTTTAGGTCCACTAGCAAACCAAGTGAGACCAGTTGAGGTTCCAAAGTTGTTTTCAAGCACTTTTAGTGATGATAATTCTTTTATATTCATTTTGTTGTGCGGTATATTCTTTTTTATCGTAAATATACAGAATTATAGTCAGTATTTTAGGTTTTTATTTCTGTTTTTTTGTGCTTTTGAATCAAAGTCTTTGGTGACTGCGCTTATAGCAAGAGTGTTTTTATTAATCGCATATTCAGCTACTTACGCGATATCCAGAAAATAAAGCATTAAAAAGCTTGGAAGTAGTTACAATTCTTTTCTATCTTTGCACCACTCCGCAAGGGAGGAACGCTGGATACGGCGCTGAAATATGAGGATAGAGGCTGTTTAAACTGGGAAATCAGGAAAAGCATAAAGA
>NZ_JADEYP010000057.1 GCF_020295405.1 Sphingobacterium bovistauri | reverse complement strand
CTTTTGGAACAATGATATCGTACAATCCTGAATAGGAACTGAAATGTATTTTTTGTTGGGTAGAAAGCATCCTGATGTCCGTTAAAACCTACTTTAAGATACGAAAAAAGGAGCAGAAAACTGTTGTTTTCCACTCCTTTTTTTAGCCCAATCTAAAAGGGGACTTTTTCAGTGCCCTCTAAAATTATTGGAGCTTTTTAATATATTGCTACTCTACTAATGTAATTTTGAAATGACTTTGGTATAAACTTTAACAAGTGCAAAACCAGCCATGCCTAATCCGAACATTCCGACAACAGCAAAATTAGGGTCGTTTAATAATTGTAGCATATTTTATTAGGTTATTGATATATTTCTAATATAGAAAAAAAATGCAAATGATTAAAAATTAAATTAAATTTTTTATTAGGTTTGTAAGAATGAGATTAATAGCATATTTCGTATGTATAATATTCACCTTTGTTTCCTTAGGTGGCACGATATATATACATCAATGTAAGGATGCAACTTTATTAAGTCTCTACAAACAAATTGATACAAAAAGCTGTCCTCTATGCGAAAAGCATCACAATGATGATCACCAAAAGACTGAAAATTGTGATGGAGGATGTAAAGATTCTACATTAAAAATTGATCCGTTAAGTGATGAAAACTTTAACATCAATCAAGCGTTTTTTGTACAACTTTCTCCAGCTATAATCCCAATTTTTTGGATTTCTAACTTTGGAGCACCTACTAAAGATACTCTCCAGAAAAAATCATTAGATTTTTTATTTACATTTTCAGATTCTTCACCACCAATTTACCTTCAAAACTGTATTTTCAGAATTTAGCATTTTTGTTTATTTTATTAAAATCAAGTTGATAATTCAGCATTGACTGAATACTCTTTTTTGTATTAAATAATTAAAAACATTAATGAAACTATATATTAAAACTACCCTCTTTGCACTATTTATGGTGCTTAATATCAACATATTTGCCCAATCAGATAGTATAGCTTCTTTTGAGATCGCTGGAAACTGCGGTATGTGTAAACAAAGAATCGAAAAAGCATCTAAAATTTCTGGCGTACTAGCTTCGACTTGGGTCCTGCAAACACACGATATTACCGTCCGTTATGATTCTAAGAAAGTTAAGCTTTTACAAATTCAACAAGCAATTGCAAATGTAGGCCACGACACTCCTTTAGTACGAGCAGATGATGATGTATACAAAAACCTACATGAATGTTGTTTATATGAGCGGATTGGAAGTAGTGATACTACGCAGAAACATAAAAATGATGACCATGACTCCAAACATGCGGAGCATAGTAAAGAAAACAACGAAGATCACCACGATCATGAGCACATTATTACTGGAGTTGTTGTAAACGAAGACAATAAAGCTGATTTAACACCTATATCAAATGTAAATGTTAAATGGTTAGAAGGCCCAGCTGCTCGTACCACAACAAATGAAAATGGAGTGTTTAAATTAAAACATGAAAAGGGCAACAAAAATCTTATATTTTCATTTGCAGGAATGCAAGCAGACACCATCGAAATTAAAAACTTACACGAAGTATTGGTTGTACATGCACAAAACAATGTGCTTTCCGAAGTAGTCGTCTCTCGTAGTAGAAAATCAAGCTACATTAATGCCTTATCCGCAAATAGAGTCGAAATTCTTACTGCTAAAGAATTATTTAAAGCAGCGTGTTGTGACTTAAGCGAAAGTTTTGAAACTACTGTCTCCGTCGATGTGGTAAGCAATGATGCTGTAACAGGCAGCAAACAAATCCAATTATTAGGTCTTAGCGGGATTTACACACAATTGACCGTTGAAAATTTACCCGGTCCCCGAGGTTTTGCAACTCCACTAGGTCTTAATAGTATTGCTGGCACATGGATTGAATCCATCAATATAAGCAAAGGGATAGGCTCAGTAGTGAATGGTTATGAGAATATGGCAGGACAGATCAATGTTGAATTGAAAAAACCACATAATTCTGAAAAATTGTATTTCAATGCCTATGCTAATAACATGGGACGTACCGATGTAAATCTTAATGTTGCACAGAAAATAAATGAAAAATGGTCTGTTGGATTGTTATTACATGACAATTTCATGTACAATAAAAATATGAATTTCTCTCATAATGGATTCCGCGATATACCAGTAGGAAACTTATTTTCTGGTATCAACAGATGGCATTACGAAAATGGCAAAGGTACGATTGCTCAATTCGGTATAAAATATCTTAACGACAATCGCACTGGGGGACAGATTGAGTTTGACAAAAGCAAAGACAAAGGAAAAACAGACATTTATGGGTTAGGGTTTGATAATGAGCGAATAGAAGGTTTTGCGAAAATTGGGTATGTTTTTCCACAAAATCGCTTAAGAAGTATTGGTCTCCAATTATCAGCTTCTAATTACACACAAGACAGCTATTTTGGAATAAGAAATTATAATAGTGAGCAAACAAATGGTTATGCTAACTTAATTTTTCAAGATGTCATTGGAACTGTAGAACACAAGTATAAAGTTGGTGGATCAGTAACATACGATAAATACAACGAATCGATTGAATCAAACGATTTTGCGCACACAGAAACAGTATCTGGTCTATTTGCAGAGTATACGTATAGCCCCTCTGAAAAATTTGATGTAGTATTGGGTTTGAGACAAGACTATAATTCATTATATGGGTGGTTTACCACGCCAAGATTAGTAGCAAGGTACAATCCGTTCACAGGAAATACTATTCGATTCAGTACAGGTCGTGGTCAACGTACTGCGAATATTTTCGCAGAAAACATGAGTATATTAGCCTCCTCGAGAGCTATTGATTATTCACTATTAAAAAATCAAGGGAATGCCTATGGCTTAAATCCAGAAGTATCATGGAACACCGGGATAACCATAGATCAAAATTTCCTATTATTTGAACGTGAATCTGGCGTATCTGTAGAGTTGTTTCACAACAATTTTCAGAACCAAGTCATACTAGATTGGGAAAACCCACGTAATGTTTCTATATACAATTTAGATGGAAAATCATATTCTAATAGCGTACAAGCCGAGTTCAGATTTATGCCAGCCCCACACTTTGAGGCAAGAATGGCATATAGATATTTGGATGTCCAAACCGATTATAAAGAAGGTAGATTACAAAAGCCACTTACTGCCAAACATAGAGGTTTTATTAACCTAGCTTATAACTTGCACAGTGGATGGAGCTTTGATTATACATTCAATACTGTTGGTTCAAAACGCCTTCCTTCTACTGCTACTAACCCTCCTCAATATCAGTTAAACAATTATTCAGATGCCTATATCACAATGAATGCTCAAGTGAGCAAATCATTTGGTAAAGACAAAAATTTCACTATTTATTTAGGTGGAGAAAATCTATCAAACAAATTTCAAAAAGATCCAATCCTAGCGTTTGACCAGCCATTTGGCGAACACTTTGATACAAATCTACTTTGGGGACCGTTGACCGGTAGAATGTTTTATTCTGGTATCCGATACCATATTAAATAATAAAAGGAGGCTTTATGCACTGCCCCCAAAAAGTTAGACACTTTCTGGGGGCATTTTTTATGGATAGAAAAGTAAAACACACATTATCATTTAAGAAGACTTGTATTGATTTGTACACTAAATCGTCAGAATCAATATTAGGTATTAGCAAGGAATATAAGGTTTCCGAAAGTTTATTGA
>NZ_JADEYP010000056.1 GCF_020295405.1 Sphingobacterium bovistauri | reverse complement strand
AAGCCTAATTTTCAATAGTAATTAAATAAAATTTTTAATTTGGGAAAGGATGCGAAATATGATTAATTAAAATTACATTTTGGTAAGAAAAATTTTTACTTTTTACTATATTTTGGTTAGTTATGATTTATCTAAAGTATTTTGTTTGTAATCAAGGTGAAATTTTATAGGTGTTTTCAATTTTACTCTAGTAAACAATCAATTATTAAAACATTATTGTAAAATATTGGTTATTTATACTAAATCGTATTTTAATGATATTACAATTAAACCCAACAATTCTAGTTGACACTCCATTAGGTAGAGGTCATGTCATCTTTATAATAGATTACGGAATGCACCAAAATTCATGTTGGGTAGTAGCTCTTGAAGATAATGGGATTGTAAAACATTTTGATAGTAATGATGTTATCGTATGCGCAAATTATACTTATCATATAAATTTATGCAAAAATTCACACAAAGGTTAATTATTTTTCAAAAACTTTATAATAACATTTGATACATTTAATGAAGATCATGTCTCAAAAGTATTTGTAAATGAAATTTCAATTATTACACTATTTCATTTTTTTTCATCAACCTAAGTGGTTATTGGAGTTTCTATAGTATTTAATTGTTATAGAGATATTTACGGAATGGATGCATTGTTTATTGGATAATAGATTGTCCCAATATTTATATATGGTTATTACAATAATATTGTTATAATAGGCGGGTGTGAAAAATTTTTAAAATTTAATACTGATGAATTTATTAATATCATCTTAAAATTGTTAGTATAAAAAATAATTTAAACACTATATGTTACATAAATTTATTAGTAAATGAAATGTCTCTAGAAAAATTCTATACAACAGTGATCAGATTGTATAGATGGCATTTGGTGAATGTCAAATCTTGAAGATCAAAAATAAATTGTTAGATTATAAAAAAACTAATATATATAAAATTCAGAATATGTTGAACAATATAGATGATTATTAATGTTTAATTTGTAAAACATTAAAAAAATATTTAATTAAATTATTTGTATTTTCTTAAAATTAATATTATATGAAAAATTCCAAAATTTTAAAAGTTGTAATAGGAACTTCAATTATAGTTCTTCCATTTTTTATAAATTCATGTAAATCAGTAAAAGTACCGACAGGACTGTCAGTATTTGAAAATTTCGATGTTAAGTCTTATTCTGGTAAATGGTATGAAATAGCCAGATTCGATTTTAAGCATGAAAAAGATATGGATCAAGTAACAGCAGAATACTCTATTAATGATGATGGCAGCATAAAGGTGTTAAATAAAGGTTTTGATACCAAGAAAAACGAATGGAAAGAATCAGAAGGTAAAGCTAAATTCGTTGGTTCACCAAATCAAGGTGCATTAAAAGTATCCTTTTTTGGACCTTTTTATGCAGGTTATAACATTGTTGCAATGGAACCTAATTATAAAAATGCATTAATATTTGGAGAAAATAAAGACTACATCTGGTTATTGTCAAGAGAAAAGAAAATGACAGAATCAGTGAAAGAAAAATTTCTTAAAATTGCTCGTGATTATGGTTATGATCTAGACCGATTAGTTTGGACAAAACACGAATAAATAAATTGCCTAACTTAATAGGAGGGCACTGAAAAAGTCCCTTTTTAGATTGGGCAAAACAAAGGAGTAGAAAACAACAGTTTTCTGCTCCTTTTTTCGTATCTTAAACTAGTCTTAAATATACATCAGGATGCTTTCTCCCCAGCAAAAAATACAGTTCAGTTCTTATTCAGGTTTGTACTATATCAATGTTCCAAAAGACAATCATCTTCGAAAAATCAAATTGACCTCCTCCCTAAAAATCGGACGATTTAAAATTAGAGAAATCTTGTTGATTAACTAACTTTAAACTAGGAGGAAAACGATGAAAAGATCGAAATTTACAGAATCTCAGATTACATTTGCGATCAAGCAATCCGAATCAGGAACTCGTGTAGAAGAAATCTGTCGAAAGATAGGTATTAGTGAGCCGACCTTTTATAATTGGAAGAAGAAATACGGAGGTTTTGGTGTTGCTGAACTTCGTAAACTAAGACAGTTAGAGGAAGAAAATGCTCAGCTGAAGAAGTTGGTTGCGGATCTTAGTTTGGACAAACAAATGCTGCAGGATGTATTGAAAAAAAAGTATTGAGCAGTTCACAGCGTAGAAAAATAGCTAGTGAATTGATATCCAATTATCGAGTTTCGCTAAGTCGAGCATGTTCAGTTTCTCTCTTGAATAGATCCATGTGGTACTACAACAGTTGCAGGCGAGCAGACAAGCCACTACGTTTACGAATTCGAGATATTGCTGAGTCGCGAGTTCATTATGGTTTTTGGAGGGTCTGCGTACTTTTACGACGTGAGGGGTGGTCAGATAATCATAAACGGATTTCGAATCTATAAAGAAGAGGGATTGAATCTTAGGAATAAGCGTCCTAGACGATCTAGAACGGCTTCGTATCGATATGAAAGACCTACATTTTCTAATTTACATGACTGCTGGAGCATGGACCTTGTCTCGGATTCATTGTTTGATGGGAAGAAAATACGTTGTTTAACTATAGTTTATAAATATAGTCGTAAATGTATGGCAATTCATGTTGGTCAGGGTATAAATGGTCACCAAGTTGTTGAGGTCTTGGAAGAATTAAGGCTTTTCAAAAACGCAAAGCCCAATAAAATTCAAGTTGATAATGGACCTGAATTTATATCAAAGGAAATAGACAGATGGGCTTACGAACAAAAAGTGGAACTTATTTTCTCTAGACCTGGCAAACCAACAGATAATGCGTATATTGAATCATTTAATGGTAGCTTTCGAGATGAGTGCTTGAATACCAATTGGTTTTTATCTTTGGGAGATGCTAAAAAAAAATACAAGACTGGAGAATAGAATATAACACGTTCAGACCCCATAGTTATTTAGGGGATTTAACATCTAAAACGTTTATCGATAATCAAATAAAAATACCGGATTTCTCTATTTTAGAATAGTCTTGAAAATGGGAGGAGCTCAATTGGTTTCTTAAAGCGTATTTTTATATTTATTCACTGTTTAAAAAAGGGTAAGGCTACATCTCGACTTTGCAAATTTATAATCAGTTGATCAATTTTTTATAATCCATATCCATTCTTTATTATTAAAAGTATCACCCACATGAACAACAGGATTTATAAGATCTTCAAAATTTCTTGCAGTATCCCAAATCAAATTTTCATAATCTACTATAACCCCATGAAAGATACCATCCTGTTCAATAAAATGTAAATCACCTTTAAGAAGATTATATCCTTTTTCAGCCATATACGCTTGAACTTGGTTTTTATTCATTTTCACGATGTTTTGAGCTTTTCTATCGAAATCCGATAATTCTAATCCCATTTCTATTGGATAATTCTCAGCTAGATATCTCGCATACAGATCTCTATTACCAGTACGAAGCGCCTCATTTTTATATAGTCTTCGTATAGGGCAAATATTAAAGTTAAATTCTTCTGGATTTTCTTTGAAACCAAAATGCTTATTGTATTCTACTAATCTGCTTTCTAATGTTTTCATATAATTATCTCAATTAGTAAATCTTATTTTATAATATTACAAATATTTTTCATTAAAATAAATTGTTTGATTAAAATTTAATTTAGTTTACTACAATCAATTTATTTAATATAATCACAATTATTATCCTGTTGTTTAGTTAACTAAATTAGTGTTTTATTAAATATATTATTAG
>NZ_JADEYP010000055.1 GCF_020295405.1 Sphingobacterium bovistauri | reverse complement strand
TTTTATATAGTAATTATTTAAATCTTAATTCTACTAAGTTTAAATATAAAGACGATTATTAATATAATCAACTGATTATTATTAATATATAAATTTATCTTTTACTTTAAACCGTTTAATTTAGTTCTTAATATTTTTTAATTAATAGTATAGTCTTTCCCGTTTGCAATCAGTAAATAAATATTATAATACGCTTTATACTACCAAAGCTTCATTAGCATATAACCATGGACTTATTCATTTAGAGTTTTATTCAAATTATTACCGATGTCATAAATTTGCCACTCCCAAGCAAATGTGTTATCGTGATTTGTAGACTTAAATAAATGCGCGTCCATAACATCCTCTCTAAATGTTCGATTGGAACGTACTGTATATGAAATTTAAGCAGGGTTACCTTACTATATATTGAATTTTGATTTCTTGAACTCAATAAGTTTTTGAAACCTATATAAATAAATTTAGGAGTATTATATATTCGTATACGCTTTGGTTTTGTTTGATAACATAAAATTTCATTATTTTTTGAACTAATTTAGTATCTGGAATTCAAAAATAACTTCTAATAAGGGCTATCGCTTATTAAATAATATTAATCAGTTGAAACCATCTTCCATTATATAAGGAATCGCTCATGAAAACTATAGACCATTTGTCATTATTTGAACCAAGGACATTGAGTCGCTATTTTATTGTAGAAAGAAAACTACTTTTAAGATTCACTCTATGCTTTAAATGAATATTTCATAAATTAATTGTTTTTTATTCCAAACAAAGCGTAAAAAAGTATTTAACAAAAATGAGTATCAAATAATCGTGTAGGACACCTCGATGAGAGATCCATCATTTTATCAATGACGATTTGATAGTTTTAACTGTGATAATATTAATACATACTGCAACTCATACAGATAATTTTACTGAACCTATGATTAGTGATCCTCTTTGCTTTAATATTTGCTTCTGATAGCTCTTAACATTCACTGAGAGCTTAATCTTTATTTTCGTTAATATCTTTTAATATACGATGATCTAAGTTCAAAACTGAATACATACGCTTCAAGCTACTATTTTCTTCTTATAGTGACTTTAAATTTTTCAAATGCTGCAAGACCCATACTACCATACTTTGCTTCCGTTAATAATAAGTTGATGCTGAAATATCATATTTCATATTAATGTCTATTGTAAACTTTCCTGAATCATATTCTTAAATAATATTGACAATCTAATTTTCTGGAAACTTGCTCTTGTTAATAATGTTTAACAAAATAATTTATTTTTATTTGTTTTTAATAGACTTGTTAAGTCTACCAAAATAGTAAGTCTACTTTCGGTGGATTAATTGTTGGAAATAAATTTATATTAATTGAAACAAAAATAGATTTTTAATAAAATTATTTTTTATGGTCTTGTATCTCTAATACACCTTACCGAATAAGCTTGGTTTTCAGCTATCGTATTATCTATAGGAGTTAATTCACCATTAACTTTCCCTGTGATGTTCTGTGATAATCCGTTAGTATAAAGTGTGATATACCCAAATCCTCCAGAAATATTTTTATATAAGTAACGACCTTCACCAGCATCATAATTCGTTGTAACTCCATTTGGTAAATCCACGTTAAAAGCAGGTGTCAGCGCTCTGTCTTGAGATAACCCAGCTCTGATAACATTCCAACTCGTGCCTGAGGATGGTTTGGTAAGATAACCATGCATGTGAAATGTAACGACTCCTCCATTAGGTGATGCAACAGTATTTGGTATATAATATCCCAAATACGATTTATTATATATATAGTTACTGCTTGAAGCTAACGCGGAGTAATCTAGGTTAGTTGGTAATCTCCATGTTCCTATAGGAGCAATTAAATTACATATATCTCTATTTGAATCATATGCCCCTGGACTATTCATTTGAAGATATCCAGGCTGGAAATAATCGATTTTGTTACTCGTTGTATTCCATGAAGAGGGAATATATTGTACAGGTTCTATCGTTTTAATTGTTCCAAAGCCTTGGTTGTTTCCTGAGGAATTTCTAGTAATGCTAGAAAGTGGAGTATGTTTATCTTTAATGTAGTAAGCATTTTTTAATGGATCATATGCTAGATTAAAGTTTGCCCACCAAACATTTCCTACTTGTGAAGAATTACCATTTTTTAATTTTAATTCAAATGTGTAACTCTTTGCGTATTGTAAATGCGTTGAAATCTTAAAATTAAAATTTGTAGCTGCAGGATCATTTACATTGTACGATAATTTTTCTGTTGGATTATTACTACCGGTAATATAATTCCATCCTAAATATCTAATTTCAACATTTACATCATCAAATGCGTCTAGTTTTGAAGTGTATAAATAATTACTTTTTATAATATTCTTTACTGTATTAACAGTTTCATTTTGTTCCGGAGTTGGAAAAATTATTAAATTTCCTGCAGGGTTTGTAGGGATTGTAAGGTTAGTGTAAGTGTTAAAAGCACTATATCCATTCGCAAGATAATCACCTTCAGTCCCTGAAAAGAAATCATAATTACCTGTATATAATTTATTGCTTTGCAAGGCCAATCTCGATGTTGTAATTCTTGATAGAAATTCTAATTGCGTTAAGTCCAATTTCACAGCAACACGTGCCGTTTTTTGTTTAAAATTAATTGAAATGTTGGATTGTACTAAATTAGGATCAGAACTTATAATTTTGACGTTTTTACCACTGGCTGTCATAAATGGTTTATTTCGTACAGTTTGAACTTGTAAACTTTGAATTATATCATTGGATACAACAGCAGGATTATTTAAATCCGCATCCAGACTAGTATCATAAGTAAATGCAACCCAGTCATATTCTACATTTCTGGCCACAGGTACACTAGTAATTATATTGGAATTAACGATTTGGTTGTATATCTGTTTTTTACTAATTGATTCGTAAATTATTAGTCTATACTTACTATTAGTCTGAAGCGGCGTGTTTGCCAATTTACTTGTGTTTTTTAATTTATTTTTAATTCCATTGTCATTACCAATTGAGGACTCAATAAAATTTGATTCAATATTATATCCTTCAACTTGAGTAGTCTTTGAGAACAATTTAACATTCCCATCATTTGACTTTGAAACTGAACTTGCTTGTAAATCTAAATATCCTCCAATTTTGAATGATAATGTGTTACCATCATTACTTGGGTCAGTAGTGAATGTATTATCTTTTGAACAAGCTGTGAATAAATAAAGTATAAATAAAAAAGTAATATTTTTACGCATGTGTTTCATAGTTGATTAATTGTAGTTTATATTTCTTTTTCACTAACCCATGGGTTAGTGCCTTGAGATGGATTGTGATTAAAGTCTGTCCATTCTTCCATCGTTGCAGCTGGGCTAAGAAAGTCTAATTGTGCTTTAGATGCATTGGCTATACAGTCCTCAAGTATAATATTTTCCAAAATTATAATTGGCTTTGAGTACTTTTTTTTTTCTTTTCTGTTCATAGTTAAGTTTGCGTTTTATTCTATTTGGAATAAAACGCAAACTTATTAAACTTTTAAAAAACTAATTATATATAAATAATTATAATTTTACCCCTGTAGATACATAGCTACAGTTTATGTGTAAAAGTTTTTTTAAAGTTATAATATTTGTTTCACCTTTATAAGTGATGACGTATAATAGACATAACCCGTTTCTAGAAATAAATGAATTTTTAAGTAGTCATTTTCGTAAGCTTCTTATGTTGATTTCTTTGAAAGTTACATGTGTTTGTAGTAATTTTTATAAATGAAATAATCTAATAGTGTCAATAGTCAAAAGGTTAATAATAAGGTTTCATACCAGATTATTAAGGATAAGGTATGTGTATTTTATATTATTAAAATTCAAATGGTTAATAGTTGTTAATATAAAAAGTAATAAAAGTTTATTACACGTATAGGTTATTAGCTTAAAAGTGTAATTAAATTCTTTTCATTTACTAATTACGTCTTGTGTAGGTTAAATTATTAAGCCTAATTTTCAATAGTAATTAAATAAAATTTTTAATTTGGGAAAGGATGCGAAATATGATTAATTAAAATTACATTTTGGTAA
>NZ_JADEYP010000054.1 GCF_020295405.1 Sphingobacterium bovistauri | reverse complement strand
AAAGGAAATAATAAGTTATATCAATTACTATAATAAGGTTAGAATTAAATCAAATTTAAAAGGAATGAGCCCGATAGAATACCGAGCTCATTATTTCAAAAAGATTGCATAAATTCGTCTAACTTTTGGGGCGCAGTCCATTAAATCACCCTTTTTTATATAAGTATTGTTACATCCAATATTCGTGATATTAGCTTGAAGCTTTTATTTTAGGAGGATGAGAAAGCTAATTTTAATCCTATTTTTTAATTCAATACTATTCAATATTTCTATAGCCCAATCAGTTCAGGGCTGGGCTATTTATTTTGGGAATACGCAAATTAAGGAGTCAAAATTTAGTATTCATCACGAATTACAATTGCGAGATTACAAGTTGTTGGGAGATCATAATCAAACTTTGGTAAGAGTAGGTGGGCAGTATCAATTTAGCTCGTTAGTTCAAGGTACTTTGGGGTATGCGTTTGTGCATTCAGAGGCAGAAGGCACACCTAATAATTCGTTTTCGGAGCACAGAGTTTACCAAGAAGCGGTTGTGTCACATGGGGTGAAATCATCAAAAATTCGTCATAGATTTCGTTTAGAAGAAAGATTTATAGAAGGGCAAGATTTCAGAGGTCGTGTGCGATATTGTTTATTTGCCGATGTGCCACTGAGTAATAAGCAATTTGATAAGCATGGAACATATTTGGCGTTTTATGATGAACTTTTTGTTAACCTTTCTTCGGATAGATCAATAAAAGCTTTTGATAGAAATAGAGCTTATGCAGGTCTTGGTTATAAATTCAAGAAAAACTTAGGAGCTCAAGTTGGGTATATGAGACAAAATGTTGGTTCAAATAATGGAACAAATCATTTGCTACTTTCAGTGCATCATAAGATGAATTGGAGATAACAAACAACGGTCAATCTTATAGATTGACCGTTGTTTGTTATCTCTTTCAAGTAAGATTAAAATCTTTCAAATTGAGAGAAGAAGAAGTTACCTTCGATTTGTGCGTTCTCATCAGAGTCAGAGCCGTGAACAGCGTTTGCGTCGATAGATTTAGCGTATTTGTTACGGATAGTACCTTCTGCAGCTTCAGCAGGGTTAGTAGCACCGATTAATGTACGGAAATCCTCAACAGCGTTTTCTTTTTCCAAAATAGCAGCTACGATAGGACCAGAAGTCATAAAGCTAACTAATTCGCCATAGAAAGGTCTTTCTTTGTGAACAGCATAAAAATTTCCAGCCGACTCTTCTGTCAATTGAATATATTTCATTGCTACGATTTTGAATCCGCCTGCAATAATGTCGTTTAAAATAGCTCCGATGTGTCCATTTGCTACTGCATCTGGTTTAATCATCGTGAAAGTTCTGTTAGTTGCCATAACCTTTTTTATCAAATTTTTTGCAAAGGTAAGGAAAATGAAAAAAATATAAAGAAATATTAAAGTCATTCTTTTATAAGGAATTTTTGAACCTATTTCACGGAACAAATCTTATTACTAACTTTGTGATATGTCAAAAAATCTGCAAGTTACGATAGATAAAGATTCAGGCTTTTGCTTTGGGGTTGTATATGCCATTGATATGGCTGAAGAAATCTTGGAGCAAGATGGTTATTTGTATTGCTTAGGTGATATTGTCCATAATGATGAAGAAGTAGCTCGATTGAAAAACAAGGGGCTTCGCATTATCAGTCATGAAGCTTTACCTACATTGCAGAATGAGAAGGTGTTAATCCGTGCGCACGGGGAAGCGCCTGAGACATATAAGATAGCGCTTGAAAATAATATTACCTTAATAGATGCCTCTTGTCCAGTTGTTCTTAAATTGCAGAATCGTATTAAAACATCGTATGATGGCGATGAGAAAATTTTGATATTTGGAAAGCATGGTCACGCTGAGGTTATTGGCTTGCAAGGACAGACGAATAATGAGGCTATTGTATTTCAAGATATAGACGAATTAAATCAAATTGAACTCCCAAGTTCATTTACTTTATATAGCCAAACAACCAAAAGTGTCGATAAGTTTTACGCGATTAAAGATGAGCTTATCAAACGTGGATATGATGTCAAAGCGAATGACACCATTTGTCGTCAAGTCTCTAATCGCTATGAAGATTTAGATGAATTTGCACGTAACTATGACAAAATAGTTTTCGTTTCTGGTAAAAAATCTTCTAATGGCAAAGTGCTTCACGATGTGTGTAAGGCTGCAAATCCTAATACATATTTTATATCTGGAGTCGATGAGTTAGACGCTGCAATATTCAATAGTGAGGACACTATAGGTATTTGTGGAGCTACTTCAACTCCAATGTGGTTAATGCGTGATGTTAAAGCAGCTTTAGAGCAACTTTAATACTAGTCATGTTATTATCATTTTCAATAACGGACTAAGGTCTACTATAAATTTTGTTTATTTTTGTGCCAATGAATAATCAACGAAAAAAAGGTGTTTTATTGGTGCAATTAGGCACTCCTGATGCTCCTTCTGCTCCAGCGGTTAGAAGATATTTGACAGAGTTTTTAATGGATGGACGTGTAATGGATATCCCAGTGTTGGGAAGAAATCTGTTGGTAAAAGGTGTAATCGTTCCAAAGCGTGCTGCTGCATCTGCCGAAACTTACTCAACTATTTGGGACGAAGTCAATGGTTCTCCTTTAATGTATTATTCTATTCTTCAGCAAAAGATGCTTCAAGAGCAACTGGGAGAAGAATATCATGTGGAATTGGCGATGCGTTACCAAAATCCATCTATTGAATCAGCGTTGGAGAAAATGCAAGGTATGTATTTAGAGAGCATCAAGGTTATTCCTTTGTTTCCACAATACGCATCTGCTACATCTGGGTCAGTAATAGACAAGGTAATGGAAATTATACGTACATGGCAATATATTCCTAAAGTTTCTTTCGTAAGTAGTTTTTGCGAGGATGATTTGATGATTGAAACCTATGCTGAGCATGGGCTGCGTCATGATATAGATTCATTCGACCATGTTTTATTTAGTTATCATGGATTGCCTGTTCGTCAATTAGGTAAAGTTGACCCTTCGGGTAAATTAGTTTGTCCTGATACGGGTTGCGACACATGTAAAAAGGAAACGAATACTTTTTGTTATGTTTCTCAATGTTATGCTACAACTAGGGCTATTGCCGAAAAAGCTGGCATTTCAAAGGATAAATATACAGTCTGTTTTCAATCAAGATTAGGAAAGACACCTTGGATACAACCATATACTTCAGATACTTTACATGATTTAGCGCATAGAGGTGTGAAACGATTGTTGGTTTTCAGTCCTGCATTTGTGTCTGATTGTATAGAGACATTAGATGAAATTCAAGTGGAATACGCTAATGAGTTCAAAGAAATGGGTGGTGAAGAAGTGGCGATGGTTGAAAGTTTAAATGATAATCCAAGATGGATCCAATCTTTAAAACGACTGGTTCTATCAAATTAATATAATAAGATGCTTATATTCAATGCCATTCTTTTATTCGTTTTAGATTTTTACATATTCTTTGCGCTGCGGTCGACAAAGATTGATTTTGTTAAAAAGAAATGGTTTTCTTTTGTGTGGTGGGGTTATTCTATTAGTTTACTGATAGGTTTATTTATATCTTATAAATACAATATCCCTTTGGCTTATAGATCAATAATACTTGTAGCATTCTTTTTGACGGCGATCAGTAAATTTATATATGCCGTTATCGTTCTTATGGATGATGTACGTAGAGGAGGGATTTGGGTAACTAGACTTTTCGGGCGTAAAAATAATACTGTTAAAGAACATATTGATGAATTAGAAAAGCCACTACCAGAAGTTCCAACTCATGGTATTTCTCGTTCTGATTTTTTGATGAAATCAGGAATGGTTGTAGCTTCTTTGCCATTATTTCCATTGTCCTGGGGGATAATATCTGGAGCGTATGATTACCAGATTAGAAGACAGAGATTGGTGCTGCCAAACTTGCCTAAGGCGTTTCATGGTTTTAAGATAGCACAAATTTCTGATGTACATTCTGGTTCATTTTATAATAAGAAGGCTGTTTTAGGTGGAGTAGAAATGTTGTTGGGTGAAAAACCTGATGCAGTTTTCTTTACTGGTGATTTGGTAAATAATCAAGCTAATGAGATGACTAATTACCAAGATATCTTTTCGAAACTACAGGCGGAATATGGGGTGTATTCAGTACTTGGTAATCACGATTATGGCGATTATTATTATGGAAAAGAAGATAGTCCTGCCAAACAAAAGAATTTTAAAGACATGCTTGATGTTCATCGTGTGATGGGCTGGGACTTGTTGATGGATGAAAATCGTTCTATCAAAGTAGGAAATGAAGAACTGAGTATTGTTGGAGTGCAAAATTGGGGTACTGGACGTTTTCCAAAGAAAGGTGATTTGAAAAAAGCTTTATTAGGGACAGAAGATAAAGCTGTTAAGCTTTTGCTTTCTCACGATCCTTCACATTGGCGTGCACAAGTCTTAGACACGAATGTAGACGCCATGTTTGCTGGTCATACACATGGTATGCAGTTTGGTGTTCGAGGTGAGCATTTCCAATGGAGTCCCGCAAAGTTTATTTATAAAGAATGGGCCGGATTGTATCAAGAGGGTAACCAACAGTTGTATGTTAATACAGGTTTTGGCTTTTTGGGATATCCAGGTCGAGTTGGGATCGTTCCAGAAATAACAATTTTTGAACTAGTGACTGCTTAAAATAGCTTTTAAAATAAAACAAAAATGCCTTTAGAATATTCGAGGGCACTGAAAAAGTCTCAACTTTTAATGAGACTTAAAGAAATGACTGAGTATATGATTTACCTTACTCAGTCATTTTTGTTTAAAGGATTTCTGGAAGTTTGCTTTTTAATGGCCTTGTTAAAGATTTAACCTACTTGGACTTGCTATTTGGTTTTCTAGCATCCCAATTCGATTGTTTTTGAGGCAATACCCCTCCTTT
>NZ_JADEYP010000053.1 GCF_020295405.1 Sphingobacterium bovistauri | reverse complement strand
ATTATTGAATAAAAGAAGGCACCGACCTACTCTCCCACCTGTTACGGCAATACCATCGGCTCGGGTGGGCTTAACTGCTCTGTTCGGAATGGGAAGAGGTGAACACCACCGATATAGGCACCCAAAGATCTTTTGAGTTATTTATATCTTAACATATTATAAATAAACATTGACATACTATTGAAAGAAAAAATAGAAAAAAGAAGAAGACAACAGTTACTATCCGCTTGGAAAGCTTCGGGCTATTAGTACTACTCAGCTTTGGTCTCTCAACCTTTACACCTGTAGCCTATCAACGTAGTCATCTCCTACGACCCTATAAGGAAGTCTCATCTCGTGGCTAGTTTCGCACTTAGATGCTTTCAGCGCTTATCTATTCCCGACGTAGCTACCCAGCCGTACACCTGGCGGCATAACTGGTTCACCAGCGGTCAGTCCATCCCGGTCCTCTCGTACTAAGGACAGATCCACTCAAACTTCCAACGCCCACAACAGATAGGGACCGAACTGTCTCGCGACGTTCTGAACCCAGCTCGCGTGCCACTTTAATGGGCGAACAGCCCAACCCTTGGGACCTTCTCCAGCCCCAGGATGTGACGAGCCGACATCGAGGTGCCAAACCTCCCCGTCGATATGAGCTCTTGGGGGAGATCAGCCTGTTATCCCCAGCGTACCTTTTATCCTTTGAGCGATGGCCCTTCCATACAGAACCACCGGATCACTATGTCCGTCTTTCGACCCTGCTCGGCTTGTAGGCCTCACAGTCAAGCAAGCTTATGCCATTGCACTCCTCGTACGGTTACCAAGCGTACTGAGCTTACCTTTGAAAGCCTCCGTTACCTTTTTGGAGGCGACCACCCCAGTCAAACTACCCACCAAACAATGTCCTCGACTTGATCGAGTTAGAAACCGAATACAGAAAGGGCGGTATTTCAAGGTTGATTCCATGACTCCTAGCGAAGCCACTTCAACATCTCCCGCCTATCCTACACATCCTGTACCCAATTTCAATGTTAAGCTATAGTGAAGGTGCATGGGGTCTTTCCGTCCCGTTGCGGGTAATCGGCGTCTTCACCGATACCACAATTTCACCGAGCTCATGGCTGAGACAGCGCCCAGATCGTTACACCATTCGTGCAGGTCGGAACTTACCCGACAAGGAATTTCGCTACCTTAGGACCGTTATAGTTACGGCCGCCGTTTACTGGGGCTTCGATTCAATGCTTCGCCTTGCGACTAACATCCCCTCTTAACCTTCCAGCACCGGGCAGGTGTCAGGCCTTATACCTCATCTTTCGATTTTGCAAAGCCATATGTTTTTGCTAAACAGTCGCCTGGGCCTTTTCACTGCGGCTGCTCATCGCTGAGACAGCGCCCCTTCTCCCGAAGTTACAGGGCCATTTTGCCGAGTTCCTTAGCCATGACTCACTCGAGCACCTTAGGATTCTCTCCTCGACTACCTGTGTCGGTTTACGGTACGGGTTTTATATACCTGAAGCTTAGCGGGTTTTCTTGGAAGTCTGATTACCTGCTCTATCAACGCCCCCGAAGGTTTGCTGTACTATTGGGTTTCAGCTAGATTGGCGGATTTGCCTACCATTCTAATACCTACGCCTTTTAACGAACTATTCCGTCAGTTCGCGGCAGTGTCACTACTCCGTCACCACATCGCAGTATATAAAAGTACTGGAATATTAACCAGTTGTCCATCGGCTTTCTCCCTTCGGATGCGCCTTAGGCCCCGACTAACCCTGATCCGATTAGCGTTGATCAGGAAACCTTAGTCTTTCGGTGGGCGGGTTTCTCACCCGCCTTATCGTTACTTATGCCTACATTTGCTTTTCTATAATCTCCACAACACATTACCATGCTGCTTCGCCGACGATAGAATGCTCCCCTACCAGACATACAAGCTAATGTATGAATCCATAGCTTCGGTAGTAATCTTGATGCCCGTTTATTATCCACGCCCGGTCGCTCGACTAGTGAGCTGTTACGCACTCTTTAAATGAATGGCTGCTTCCAAGCCAACATCCTAGCTGTCTGGGCAACCGGACCTCGTTAGTTCAACTTAGACTACATTTAGGGACCTTAGCTGATGGTCTGGGTTCTTTCCCTCTCGGCCTTGGACCTTAGCACCCAAAGCCTCACTGCCGACCATATCTTATAGCATTCGGAGTTCGTCTGGATTTGGTAGGATTTGACTCCCCCGCACCCAATCGGTAGCTCTACCTCTATAAGACTCTATGTCGACGCTGTTCCTAAAAACATTTCGGGGAGTACGAGCTATTTCCCAGTTTGATTGGCCTTTCACCCCTACCCTCAGGTCATCCGGAAACTTTTCAACGTTTATCGGTTCGGTCCTCCATTTGGTGTTACCCAAACTTCAACCTGCCCAAGGGTAGATCACAAGGTTTCGCGTCTACCTCTACTGACTATACGCCCTATTCAGACTCGCTTTCGCTGCGGCTACGTGGCTGAACCACTTAACCTTGCCAGTAAAGAGTAACTCGTAGGCTCATTATGCAAAAGGCACGCTGTCACGGAACAAGTCCGCTCCAACCGCTTGTAAGTACACGGTTTCAGGTTCTTTTCACTCCCCTGTTCGGGGTTCTTTTCACCTTTCCCTCACGGTACTGGTTCACTATCGGTCTCTCAGGAGTATTTAGCCTTACCAGATGGTGCTGGCAGATTCAAGCAGGATTCCTCCGGTCCCGCCCTACTCAGGATACCACTAGCGCTGTATTGCTTACCTGTACGGGGCTATCACCCATATCGCGCAGTTTCCCACCTGCTTCCAGTTTACGTTACAAATCACATGTCGTGGTCCTACAACCCCATTATTGCCGTAACAACAATGGTTTGGGCTCTTTCGTGTTCGCTCGCCACTACTTACGAAATCATTATTATTTTCTCCTCCTACGCTTACTTAGATGTTTCAGTTCGGCGCGTTCGCGTATTATACAACTATCCTTCAGATAGTTAGGTTGCCCCATTCGGAAATCTACGGATCAATTCGCATTTGCCAATACCCGTAGCTTATCGCAGCTTATCACGTCCTTCATCGCCTCTGAGAGCCTAGGCATCCCCCGTGTACCCTTATTTACTTTCTTCACTCATATAGCCCTTTTGCTACTATAGAGTTGCTTTGATATATACATCGTAATACTAATCAATAAACAGTTCGGCATAGACCGAGGGTCCGTTTATTAACTCAAGCATATCACAACATTGTCTCTACTGTTGTCTTCTCTTGTGTCTTTTTTTCTTTCAATATGTCAAAGAACTCTTCTTTCTAATGGATAATTGTCAATTAGTAATTGTTAATTATCAACCCAGAAAACGTGGAGAATATCGGAGTCGAACCGATGACCCCCTGCGTGCAAGGCAGGTGCTCTAGCCAGCTGAGCTAATTCCCCTAAGTATTTCGTAGTCCCGAGCAGATTTGAACTGCTGACCCCTACATTATCAGTGTAGTGCTCTAACCAACTGAGCTACGGGACTAGCTATATCTTATCTTTCTCTCGGTAACCATACCATACGGGATGGGCACTTTCTTCTAATGTCTTTTTTCTTTATTTAATCATGTATATAACGTAACGAGAATCAATAACTGTTCTCTAGAAAGGAGGTATTCCAGCCGCACCTTCCGGTACGGCTACCTTGTTACGACTTAGCCCCAATTATCGGTTTTACCCTAACACGCTCCTTGCGGTTACATGCTTTAGGCACCCCCAACTTTCATGGCTTGACGGGCGGTGTGTACAAGGCCCGGGAACGTATTCACCGCGTCATTGCTGATACGCGATTACTAGCGAATCCAACTTCATGAGGTCGAGTTGCAGACCTCAATCCGAACTGTGAATGGCTTTTCGAGATTAGCATCACATTACTGTGTAGCTGCCCGCTGTACCATCCATTGTAGCACGTGTGTAGCCCCGGACGTAAGGGCCATGATGACTTGACGTCGTCCCCACCTTCCTCACAGCTTACGCTGGCAGTCTGTTTAGAGTCCCCATCATGACATGCTGGCAACTAAACATAGGGGTTGCGCTCGTTGCGGGACTTAACCCAACACCTCACGGCACGAGCTGACGACAGCCATGCAGCACCTAGTTTCCTGTCCCGAAGGACTTATCTATCTCTAGATAATTCAGTAACTTTCAAGCCCGGGTAAGGTTCCTCGCGTATCATCGAATTAAACCACATGCTCCTCCGCTTGTGCGGGCCCCCGTCAATTCCTTTGAGTTTCACCCTTGCGGGCGTACTCCCCAGGTGGATAACTTAACGCTTTCGCTAAGACGCTAACTGTATATCGCTAACATCGAGTTATCATCGTTTAGGGCGTGGACTACCAGGGTATCTAATCCTGTTCGATCCCCACGCTTTCGTGCATCAGCGTCAATAATGACTTAGACAGCTGCCTTCGCAATCGGAGTTCTGAGACATATCTATGCATTTCACCGCTACTTGTCTCATTCCGCCATCTTCAATCACATTCAAGCTATACAGTATCAAAGGCACTGCGACAGTTAAGCTGCCGTCTTTCACCTCTGACTTATAAAGCCGCCTACGCACCCTTTAAACCCAATAAATCCGGATAACGCTCGGATCCTCCGTATTACCGCGGCTGCTGGCACGGAGTTAGCCGATCCTTATTCTTCCAGTACATTCAAATACTTACACGTAAGTACGTTTATTCCTGGACAAAAGCAGTTTACAACCCATAGGGCAGTCATCCTGCACGCGGCATGGCTGGTTCAGAGTTGCCTCCATTGACCAATATTCCTTACTGCTGCCTCCCGTAGGAGTCTGGTCCGTGTCTCAGTACCAGTGTGGGGGATTCTCCTCTCAGAGCCCCTAGACATCGTTGCCTTGGTAAGCCGTTACCCTACCAACTAGCTAATGTCACGCGAGCCCATCCATATCCTATAAATATTTAACAGCATTCTGATGCCAGATCGCTGTGTTATGCGGTGTTAATCCGAATTTCTTCGGGCTATCCCCCTGATATGGGTAGGTTGCTCACGCGTTACGCACCCGTGCGCCACTCTCACCAGTTTGTAGCAAGCTACGCCCTGGATCCCGTCCGACTTGCATGTATTAGGCCTGCCGCTAGCGTTCATCCTGAGCCAGGATCAAACTCTCCATTGTAAAATGAAGTTTGACTCTAACTATTTATAAAAAATAGAATTGTCTTTTTTAATATCTATTTAGTTATTGACTAAGGTTTGATTTGTGAACTTTCGTTCTCTCAAACTACTCGTTACGCTACATGATCATTTTCTTAAAGAACTTTCTTCGCATCCGCATCGCGCTTCTGCTTATATTTCGAGCATTACTGCTGTACTTATCTTGTTTTGTTTTCCCTTCGTTTCCGTCGGGACTGCAAAGGTAGAAACTTTATTTAAACTTCCAAAATTTATTTGAAGTTTTTTTTCTTTATG
>NZ_JADEYP010000052.1 GCF_020295405.1 Sphingobacterium bovistauri | reverse complement strand
ACCTCCAATACTATCTTTGCCCTGCTGAAGAATAGTTACTAAACGTAACTTAAAATTGAAATTATACTTCTGATTTTTTCTCATAAAAATGCCCCAAATAAGTGTCTAACTTTTTGGGGCATGTCCAATTTCCAAGCCTTTATTACTATTAGAATAATCCGATTTGACCATCATCGCTAATCTGAATGTCATCAGGATTCGTGATTTCTAGCCCTATTGAGTTATCCTTGTTTTCTTCAAGATTTTCTATCTCTTTTTCCTCCTTAGGTGGATTTGTAAAATCTATTTCTTCTGTAATGGATTTCACTGTTTGCACATTATGGAAAGATAAACGATTTCCTTGCGCTTTTATTTTCTTGACCTCGATCAATTCATTTAATGGTTGATCAATAGTTTCTTCAAGTTGGGATTTGCCTTTAAGTTGTTTAATCTTGACAAGAGGGTTAGGGTTATTAGTCAATAAAACTAATTTTGACCCCGGCTCATCGTTAATAATGGATACGCGTTTTCCTACTTGAATGTCATCGAAAACAAAGCGTTTGACATAGTAAGCCCCAGATTTACCATCTTGGTGTATTGCGGTATAAATATGTTCTGGGTAATGTTTTTCGATACGTGTCATTTTTTCATCGAAGTGATTACTTAAATCGAAATTTGAAAGTTCGTAAGTTCCATCTTGAAAAATCATAAGGATTTTGTCATCACCATCGAATTCGCCTAAGTATGTACCTCTTTCGTCAGCATTTAGTCTCTTTAATATAGTGTCATACCATATTTTACGGCCTGCTAAAGTAGAAATTCCCGCACTTTTGAATGTTATTTTTTTGACAGGATATTTGGAAACCAAATTACCCATGGATCCTTTACCTTTGATCACAATTTCTGCGAAATCTAAATCAAAAGTTAGTTTACGTAGTTTTGTGTGAGGTTTTAGTTGTACGTTTACGATCTCCGCTTCGCCGTTAGGGTTAGCCGTAAAGTATAAAATTTTCGAACCTTTTGTTTCTTTAGTAACATCATAATCTTTTTCACGTGTAACAGCTGTTACGGCAAAACGTTTTACATAAGTGTTCCCATTTACTCCATCGCGATATACGGCATTATATATTGTGCGTTCGTCGCCTTTTTTGAATACGGCCACATGAATAATGTCTTTTCCAACAAAGACTTTATCCTGAACTTTTACCACACTATATTTACCATCTTCTCTGAATACGATAATATCGTCTATATCTGAACAATCTGTGACGAATTCATCTTTTTTGATTCCTGTACCAATAAATCCTTCAGCGCGATTGACGTAGAGCTTAGCATTAGCTAGAGCAACTTGTGCAGCTTCTACTTTGTCAAATACACGTAGTTCTGTTTTACGTTCACGACCTTTTGCGTATTTGTTGCGCAGGTATTCAAACCATTCAATAGCATATTCCGTCAGGTGCTTCAGATTTTTCTTTACCTCTTTGATTTCGTCATTTAGAGCTTTCATTTGATCATCCGATTTTTTCACATCAAATCGTGTAATGCTACTCATCGGCTTATCAATAAGCTTTTTGTAATCTTCCGGAAGAATTTCTCTGTAAAATTGATCGAAGAATGGCGCGAATAATTTATTTAATACCTGTACTACAGTATCAAAATCTCCTGCATTTTCGTAATCAGAATGCTTATACATGCCTTCTTGAATGAAAATTTTCAACAAAGAATTAAAAAATATCTTTTCTTGAAGCTCATTCAGACGAATCTCTAATTCGCGTTTTAAAAGTTCTTTTGTTTGTAATGTGTTTTCTGTTAGGATATCATTCACACTCATAAAGTGTGGCTTTTCTTCCTTGATTACACAAGTATTGGGAGAAATAGAAGATTCACAAGAAGTGAATGCATATAATGCATCAATGGTCATATCTGGTGAAATGCCAGGCGCAAGATGTATCATTATTTCTACGTCTTTTGCCGTATTATCTTCAATTTTTTTAATTTTTATTTTTCCCTTATCATTAGCAGAAACAATACTTTCGATCAAACTACCAGTAGTAGTTCCAAAAGGAATTTCGGTGATGGCTAATGTTTTTTTATCACGTTCTTCAATTTTGGCACGCACACGTATTTTTCCTCCACGTTGACCTTCGTTGTAGTTTGAAACATCAGCGAAACCACCTGTAGGAAAATCTGGAAAAATATTTGGTCTTTCGCCATTCAAAACTTGAATAGAACCATCTATCAGTTCGATAAAATTGTGTGGCATGATCTTGGTCGCCAATCCAACAGCAATACCTTCAGCACCCTGTGCTAGTAACAATGGGAATTTTACGGGTAATGTAATCGGTTCTTTGTTACGACCATCATAACTCTGCTGCCAAGTCGTAGTATCCGGATTAAAGACAACATCATTTGCAAATTTGGATAATCGCCCTTCAATATATCGAGAAGCTGCTGCTGAATCGCCTGTGACTGGATCTCCCCAGTTACCTTGACAATCAATTAACAAATCTTTTTGACCTAACTGTACAATAGCGTCACCAATCGAAGCATCACCATGTGGGTGATATTGCATAGTATGTCCTACTACGTTCGCAATTTTATTGAACCGACCATCATCTTTTTCTTTAAAAGAGTGCAAGATTCTACGTTGAACGGGTTTAAAACCATCATTGATATGTGGTACTGCACGGTCTAATATTACATAGGAAGCATAGTCCAAAAACCAGTTTTCATACAGTCCTGATAAGGGAATTGTATTACTAGCATGGTCGTTTTCAGGCGATAGATTATTTTCTTGATTGTTGTCTTCTGGATTATTCGTTTCGTCAATCATCTATTTTTTATTTGATTGTATTACGGATTCAAGTTTTTGAATTGGGTAAAAATACAAATTTCTATCAAAAGGGGGATACACTAAAATGATATAAAAATTTATGGCTATTTGTTTTTATTTAGCTAAAAAGTTTGAAATTGATACTATTAATATTTTGTTTCATCATATTTTGACAGCATTTATTGCAGGATTTTTATTCGGGCATATGATTAATTCTATTATGCTATGTACTGTGTTGACCTAATGTGGTATATTGGTTTTCAATAAAATCAAGAGCAACGACCTGCTGTATCAGAACTTAGGTCAAAATTGGGGGATTGGAATAAAATTTTGGTCAAAGAATCAACTTTATTTAGTGAAGTCTGTTTTTTGAATACGTACAGCATTTAAGATTGCTATTAATGATACTCCCACATCGGCAAAAACAGCTTCCCACATAGTCGCTAATCCGCCCGCTCCCAAAATAAGAACGATGGCTTTTACGACGAAAGCTAACGTTATGTTTTGCCAAACGATACTTTTTGTTTTTTTTCCAATGCGGATTGCAATAGGTATTTTGGATGGTTTGTCATCTTGAATAACGACATCTGCAGTTTCAATCGTGGCATCTGAACCCAATCCACCCATTGCAATACCTACATCACTTAATGCTACTACTGGAGCATCATTTACGCCATCACCGACAAAAGCCACAGATTCATTATTTTGTTTGATTTGCTTTACCTGATTTACTTTGTCCTCTGGTAATAGATTGCCATGATAATTTTTTATTCCTAATTGATTTGCCACATGAGCTACCACAGTGTCTTTATCTCCACTTAACATTGTCGTGTTGACTTGGAGGTTGTTTAGTTCATTTATGGTTTTTTGAGCATCTTCTTTGATTTGATCCGCAATAGTGATGTAGCCAATATATTTTTTATCATAGGCTATGGCTAAGGTGGTATATACAATATCTTTAGGGTTGGTGTCGTAATTAATTCCAAATTTATCTAATAACTTGAAATTTCCTACTAAAATTTCTTTGTCCTGAATAATTGAGCGAAGTCCATGACCAGGTATTTCTTCAGTGCTTTCTAAAATAATAGTTGAATCAACATTTCCAACGTAGTCATGTATTGCTGTGGCAATAGGGTGTGTACTTTGACTTTCTACAGCATTGACTAATTGCAGAATGTTGGTATCGATATCGTTTTTAAAGTTGACTTCTTGTACTTTAAAGACGCCTTCTGTCATCGTTCCTGTTTTATCCATGACGATGTGTTGTATATTAGCAAGTGCATCCAAGAAATTAGAGCCCTTAAATAAAATGCCATTTTTACTAGCAGCTCCTATGCCTCCGAAATATCCCAAAGGTATAGAAATGACTAAAGCGCATGGACAAGAAATTACAAGAAAAACTAATGCTCTGTACAACCAGTCGTTAAATACATAATTGTCTATAAATATTGCAGGAACTAAGCATATACAAACAGCTAGTATAACTACGATAGGGGTGTAAATCTTAGCGAATTTTCGAATAAATAGTTCTGTTGGTGCTTTTTGAGAAGTTGCATTTTGTACCAATTCTAAAATTTTACTCAATTTACTATCCTCGTAAGCCGTTGTTACGCGCACTTGTGCTACAGTATTTAGGTTTATCATTCCTGCAAGTACTGATTCGCTTGTGCGCTTGGTATCAGGCTTGCTTTCTCCGGTTAGGGCAGCAGTGTTAAATGTAGCTGATGCCGAAATTAACTCACCATCTAGCCCAAGCTTTTCACCGGGTTTGAGTTGAATAATATCTCCAATGTTGGCTTTAGAGGCAGGTATTACTTTGGGGAGTCCTTCTTGGAGGATGGTCACTTCATCAGGACGTTGGTCTAATAAGGATTGTATATTTCTTTTAGCTCTAGATACCGCCATTGTTTGGAAAACTTCACCTACAGCATAAAACAGCATAACAGCAACTGCTTCTGGATATTCTTTGATGAAAAATGCACCAACTGTTGCAATAGTCATCAATAAAAACTCTGAAAAAATATCACCTTTTGTAATGCTTACTAAAGCTTCTTTGATCACTGGAAAACCTACAAAAGCGTAAGCTACTAAATACCATATAAATCGAATAATGCCTGTAAACCATTCTTGTGTTAACCAATTATCAAATGTAATAGCAGTAAGTAATAAAATTAGTGATAAAAGGGAAGGTAGGAATAATTTGAAGGTGCTGCTATTAGGATCCAGACTGTGGTCGTGCCCGTCTTCTTCATTATGTGAATGATTATGAGCTTTGTTAGTAATGTTAATAGTATTTGCCTTTTCAGATAAGGAGCAACATTGTTCTTCCGAGTCTGTATGTATTTTGTGTTCTGACATATAACGAATATGACTAATGTTCAAATGAGGGCGTAGAAATTATCTATACTAAAATACACAAATAACATAGTATAATCCATAAAGTTTTTGTAGTGTTGGTTTATAAATTTTCTTTTAGAAATTTCTGTTCTTCGGGGCCTAACGGTTTCAAGACGTTTAATTCAATAAATAGATTCTATTGTTGGTTTAGGGTTTAAAAGGGTGATGATTACCCTTTGTTAAGTTAGATTTTGGATGGTGTTTTTTAATTAAAAGAGGCTGTCTAAAAAGGTCTGTTAATTAAAGAGCCCCGTCATTAAAAAATAATGGCGGGGCTTATGTTTTTTGTCCTCAATTTTTTGTAAATTGAGGTGCACCCAAAAAACGATATGAAAGTACAAT
>NZ_JADEYP010000051.1 GCF_020295405.1 Sphingobacterium bovistauri | reverse complement strand
TATAAACTCTTCTATTAGCAATAAAACAGAATCCAAAACTGTCAATAATTACAAAATATCCAAAATATCCTCTGTATCCAAGTATGCAGCTTAACAATTAGAAGTTTTCTTAAAAATCGAAATAAAACAAAGAAGCTGCCCTTTTTGGACAGCTTCATTTGTTTAATTCATTATTGGGGCTACTGTGTACCCCTTATCTCTAAGAAGTTCAATCAATCCTTGCTCACCAACAAGATGGGCTGCTCCGACAGCGATTAAAGTTTTGGACTTTGATATTATTGTTGGAATACTATCTACCCAAGTTTTATTGCGCTGTGTTAACATTAAATCATACACCTTAGGACTCATCCACTTTGGGTCAGATATTATGCTATTTAAAGACTTTAAATTTTCACTTTTATAAGCTTGAACCATTTTGTTCGTTAAGACCTCAGCTTCTTTATATAGTTTCAAATATTCATAGAAATATTCTGGTGTTGCGATCTGATTCAACATATTCAACTGAAAATCTATCGTTTCCAAATTAGCTTTTTGCTTGCCTTCAGCTAAAGTATTTACCTCAGCTTCAACAGACTTAACTTCCATTGGATTAGGGCAGTTGAATGATTTTAAAGTCAAAAGGCTCATCACCATCGCTGGATTTAGCATGTCAAACATACGAATAGACATTTGATTAGCAGTGAGTACACTATCAATAAACTTTACTTTATCATCAGATAAAGACTCAAAGAAATTAGGTACAGGAACCATCATCATATCCTGCATTTTCTTTGTGTTTTCTGGATTGAACAAATCAACCTCATAGACAACTTGATCTACATCATTAATAGCCTTTTTTACTTTTTCCAACATAACAAAATCTTCTGGGCACATGATATGAATTGTACCAAGCAGATAAGCGTCATTTTTTAGATTGTTTCCAGAAATTTTCCAAAGTAAAGAATTTTCTTGAGCAAAAGAGCTTGCTATCAATAAATTGAAAAATGCAAATAATACAAAAATATTTTTCATTTAAATGTGTGTTTTTTATTTCTGTAATTTAAAAATTTTCAAAACAAAAACGGGAATTATTTTCATAAATCCCGTTTTTAAAAATCTTTTTTTTCTTTTATTGAAGAGGAGCAGGTGCTTCTTCTTCGAATAAAGGGAATTCCTTAATAATATTATACCAAGAAATAATTTTTTTGATATCAGATGTATACACTCTTGACTCATCATGACCAGGAGCTACTTCACGGAAGAAATTACGTAATTCTTCACCAGAAGCTTTTGTGTCAGGTGTATTTACTCCATTCGCTTTTATTTTATCTAAAATATCTAGCAAACGAATTTCTTCTTCTTCACCATAGATAGTAATATCTTCTAGGGTGGCCATCTTTGTTGTGTTCAGATTGACTACAGATTTTATTTTAGCTTGATCTAAAGTTTCTAAAATAAAACCGCCTTTATTTTGTCCGATTAATTTAAATAATCCTGGTTTACCTGTTACGGATACTAATGCTCTTAAATTCATTATTTAATCAATTAATTAATCTTCAACAACCTCAATTGATAAAATACGATCACCTTGACGGATATCGTCAACTATATCTACATTTTCGATCACTTTACCAAAACAAGTATGGTTACGATCCAAATGAGCTGTATTGTTACGGCTGTGGCAAATGAAAAATTGAGAACCGCCAGTATTTCTTCCAGCATGTGCCATAGACAATACACCACGATCATGGTACTGATTTTCTCCTGTTAATTCACAGTCAATCTTGTATCCAGGACCACCTGTACCAGGCATACCTGATGCACCTTCACGTGAGTTAGGGCATCCACCTTGAATAACGAAATCAGGAATAACACGATGAAAAGTCAAACCGTCAAAATACCCTTCTTTTGCTAACTTAATAAAATTTGCTACCGTATTAGGAGCGTCTGCTGTATAAAATTGTACAGTCATATCGCCTTTTTCTGTCTTGATAATTGCTTTACTCATTTCTAAATAAATTTTTATGAGGACAAATATACGACTTTTTATGTGAAGAATTCGTTTGGAAACAACGCTGAATGTCGTTAATATTTGTTAAGATTCATGCTTTTTAGTAAATTCAGAATAAGTATTTGATTATTAAACAACCGCTAACTATATATGAACAAACTAGTCATCCGAGAGTGGGCAGAGTCTGATCGTCCTAGAGAAAAATTAATAGAACAGGGGAGACGCGCCTTAACTGATGCTGAATTGTTGGCTATTTTGATTGGTTCTGGTTCTACAACAGAAACTGCCGTAGAACTTTGTAGAAGAATACTAAAAGACGTAAATAACAACCTCAGTTTGTTGTCAAAAATGGAAGTAACCGATCTATGTAATTATAGAGGCATAGGTGAGGCTAAAGCAATTACTATTATTGCTGCATTAGAGTTAGGCCGAAGAAGGAGAGATGAGCAACCTATAAACACTCCAATTCTCAATAGTAGTAAGCGTGTATACGAATATTTTAAATCAAATCTTCAAGACATTCCACATGAAGAATTTTGGGTACTGTACCTAAATACAGGGTGTAAAATTCTAGATAGTCAACTTATTGGGCGTGGAGGTAATGATTTTACACCAGTAGATATACGTATTATTCTACGATATGCATTACAATCAAAAGCAAATTCAATGATCTTAATACATAATCATCCTTCAGGAACACTACAACCTAGTCAGGCTGACAAAATTTTGACGAATAGAATTACTGATGCGGCCAAATTAATGGATATAAAAGTCAATGACCATATCATATTTACAGATAATAGCTATTATAGCTTTAGAGATGAGGGATTGTTGTAATTAGTTATTTTAACTCTTGACAAACTAAACGGACATTTTCTTGCTCTTCTTCACCCTTTTTTATTGCATTTGTTCGACTTTCCAGATCGATTATACATCGTTCATTTTTACGTGTTCGCCAAATGTTTACCACACCTAGGCGGCCTACTTTTGTCTCTGGTAATCCTAAGGTTTTACAGGAATAATTACCTAAAAGAAAATGATTATAAAATAAATGGACCTCTCGCATCATCATGCGCATTAATTTATTTTTTGGATAATTAGCAATCAATGGCTCTTGTTCTAATGCCATTGCTAATAATCTACTATCTTCGTCACCCTCACGTTGGGTCATTGTCCATAAGTATAGTGCTTCTATAGCTTCATTTTCATTCTCAGGCAATAACTGTAATGGTATACCTAATAAATAACCAATATATTTCCAAAAATGAAATAATCCATCGATTTCTTGTGATGTTGGTTGGATGCCAATCCTGCGTAGACCAACTAGAAACACTAATGAGAACCCTAAATTTGTGGCTAACATATCCCAGATATTAATCGGGATACCCCAGCTTTTTGAATCCCAATCTGTATGTTTTAAAATATTAATACGAGAATAAGAATGAATAAATCGCGTTAGAAAAATTTGTCTGAAACCTTCTGAGCCGATTTCTAAACCATTTTCTTTTGTAATGTTAACCCAAAAATTTACCGTATCTGTTAAGCGTTTCACCGCCCCCCTTTTTAGGGCACCAGTGTATATTAGAGGTTTATTTATTGCTGCAGATTCGTATCCACCCATTAGGCAATAATCACGAAGAACAATTAAAGCCGACAATCCAGCCCTGCGACTAAGCTCTGATCCATACCTCAATTTTTGTGTGTCTAACCAAATAGGGGTGATATCGCTTTTTTTGAAAAAGTCATCCCAAATTAATTGTTCATCTTTAGGTAATGTAAGCTTTTTTAGATACGTGGTTAATGAAATATTTCCTTTAGAAAACCCTATTTTTTCATGAATATCAAGTACTACTTGGTCACCATTATGATCCCATTCATATAAAAGAGGAATCAATTTTTCGGCAAGTTTTAAATCTGGTGTATAGCCTAACTTTTGAAGTAATTCAATTCCGACTCCTTCATTCCAATAATATGCAAAGGATGATTTATTAATTTTATACCTGTAAGGATGATTTAGCATGCATTAATTATTCAATGTCCAATCAAAATATTCAGCCTCCAATGTCATCCTAGAACCAATTAGATCGAAATTAAAATCTAAATAGTCATTTGCACATGACTCTGTATCCGAACAACAGTAACGCTTATTAATTTGAAATTTTAATCGTAAAGAACCATTGTCCAAGTCTGAATTGTATTTAAATTTTATAATTTCAAGATTACTTATAGATGGTCCACCATCTAGACTATGTAGATTATCCAACACGTATTCCTGCAGTATTGCAAAAGTATTTTCTCCAAAATACCCTATTATTTTATTAGGGTTCAATATAAATGAATTTATATCATTTACTTGAATTACAAATTTCAAATTATTGTTGCTCATATTTCCAAATTCGTTCACAATGCCTCCAATTTGTGATATGTACCTTTGTTAAGTTGTCTATTTCTTCTTTTGAATATTTCAAGAAGTCGCCAACCGATAGAATCACCACATAAGTAATAAATTCATGTGACTTGTCTACTAATGTTCTATTGAATGTAATTAGATTAGATTTAGGACAAATAGTATAGTATTTTGTTTTGAATTTCTTAAGATTTATAGCTGGAATTATTACATTTAAATCATCCTCCAGTCTAGAAATAATTGAATTTATTTTATTTTGCAAAAGTGTACTTTTTAACGATTCCCTTTTTATCGTAGATTTTAATTCCTTAACATTTGTATAAAGTATATCATCCTTTAAATAAGGATTTCCGGTATATATATGTCTTATTTTGTAATTCTTATCAAAGAGGTGTATTGATTCTTCGAGATTTACCTTCTCTATTTCATTAAATTGTGTGATATCATTAATAAGTTCAGTTTTGATATATGTAATTAAAGACTCATGAGGAAAGTCGACCGGCACATTTAAATGTATTTCTATTTCACTGACATTTCTAATCATAATATGTTTGATATTACTTTTTAAGTGAATGACATAGCTTTTTCCGTCAATTTCTAAATACATATATAAAATAGTTACTTTTTATTAGTTGCATAATTAATTATTTATTGTAATAATATAAACATTCAGCATATAAATATGAATAAAATTTTTGTTTTGACAGCTGCCTTGCTTGCATCAAATTTTACATTTGCGCAAGATTACAAAGCAATTAATAAAGATTTCATGGACCAATCCGTTCGTCCTCAAGATGACTTCTACAATTATGTAAATGGAAATTGGATGAAAACAGTTCAAATTCCTTCGGATAAAGCGCGCTGGGGATCATTTGATGAATTACGGGAGAATACAGATGTTGCAGTTTTAGAAATTTTAAAAAAAGCATTAAATGAACCCCATACGAAAGGTTCTGATGGGCAAAAAATTGCTGATTTGTACAGATCATTTGTTGATTTTGAAACACGTAACAAAGTAGGTTTAGAACCTATTAAAGCTCAACTAGCTGATATTAACAAGATCAAAAATCTAAAAAATCTTTCAACATATTTTTCAAAGTATGGGCGCGAGGGAGGAAATCCTTTTTATGGAGGATTTGTGATGGCTCATTTGAAAAATTCTAAAATGAACGCTGTATATTTAGGTGGTGGTGCTTTAGGGTTAGGTCGTTCTTATTATCAAAAAGATGATGAAGCCAATAGAAAAACATTAAATGATTATTCTGCATTCATAAATACGCTATACGCAAAAGTAGATCTAAAAACGAAAGATTTAAAAGGTCCTAGAATAATTTCATTTGAAAAAGCTATCGCTTCAAATCTAAAAACTGTAGAAGAATCGCGTGATGCTCAGAAACGTTATAATCCTATAGCGGTAAAAGATTTAAATAAAATTGTTAAAAATGTCGATGTAGCTGGATTTTTAAAAGAGGTCGGTTTTAAGGCAGATACAGTAATTGTTGGTGAATTAAAATATCTTCAAAATTTAGATCAAATCTTGAATGAGAAGAATATTCCAGTTATCAAAGATTATTTAAAATTTCATCTAATTAACAATGCTACTTCATACCTAACAGAAGACCTTGATAAATTGGCTTTTGATTTTTACGGTAAAAAATTAAAAGGTCAAGCTGAACAAAGAAGTCTTGATAAACGTGGTTTGGAGTACGTTAATAGTAATGTAGGTGAATTATTAGGAAAATTATATGTTGAGAAACATTTTCCTGAAGAGGCGAAAGCTACATGCGAAGAATTAGTAAAATATTTGATTAAATCTTTTGAAGTTCATATCAAGCATTTAGATTGGATGTCACCTGTTACTAAAGAGAAAGCACTTAATAAACTTTCAAAGTTCACTGTTAAAATAGGATTTCCTGACAAATGGAAGGATTATTCTAAACTTAGCGTAACTACTTCACTTTACGAAAATGAAAAGCAAATCAACGCTTGGCGCTTCGAACAAAACTTGGCTAAACAAGGTCAACCTGTAGATAAGCTAGAGTGGGGAATGACTCCACAAACGGTAAATGCTTACTACAGTCCATTAAATAATGAAATTGTTTTCCCTGCAGCTATCCTTCAAGCACCTTTCTACGATTATAGAGCAGATGCTGCAGTAAATTTTGGTGGTATTGGGGCGGTAATTGGTCATGAATTATCACATGGTTTTGACGATTCAGGTTCTCAATACGATGGTGATGGTAACTTAAATAATTGGTGGACTGAAGAGGATAGAACCAAATTTGAATCTGCTGCAGATGCTTTAGTAGCACAATTTGAAAAATATGAACCAGTACCAGGAGTGTTTGTTAATGGTCGTTTTACGTTAGGTGAAAATATAGGTGACCTTGGTGGTTCATCTGTGGCTTTTGATGCTTTAAAAATGTACTTACAAGATAAAGGAAATCCAAGCTTAATTGATGGTTTTACACCAGAGCAGCGTTTTTTTATGTCTTGGGCTACAATTTGGCGTACAAAAACAACGGATGCATTTGTGATTAATCAGGTAAAAACTGACCCTCACTCACCGGCACAGTATAGAGCATTTGCTCCTATAATTAATTTGGATGCCTTCCATGAAGCTTTCGGAACAAAAAAAGGTGATAAATTATATGTCCCTAAAGAAAGTCGAATTGTAATTTGGTAATATTGAAAAAAGGCGATCATTTGCACTGCCTCCAAAAAGTTAGACACTTTCTGGAGGCATTTTTTATGGATAGAAAAGTAAAACACACATTATCATTTAAGAAGACTTGTATTGATTTGTACACTAAATCGTCAGAATCAATATTAGGTATTAGCAAGGAATATAAGGTTTCCGAAAGTTTATTGA
>NZ_JADEYP010000050.1 GCF_020295405.1 Sphingobacterium bovistauri | reverse complement strand
CTTAGGTGACATCTTCAATAAATGTAAGGATAAAAAAGTTGCTTTTACAAAGTTAGGACTGTGGCACAATCAAGTAGAAAATGCGGGAATTGCTTCATTTGAGAGTGTAGCAAAATCAATTGCTGCTCACCATCCTCAAATTCTACATTACTTCGACAATAGAAGTACAAACGCGTCCGCAGAATCCTTCAATGCAAAACTTAAGGCATTCAGGAGTATGTTTCGAGGTGTAAGAGATACTACCTTTTTCCTATACAGAGTGATGAAATTGTATGCTTAAAAATGATTATCCCCCCAAGGATTCAGCTTGATCCGCTATATTTTCTGTGTTACGAAAAAGAAATACAATAAAAAAAGCCTTCTATTTCTAGAAGGCTTTGAAAGTCGTACGCCAAAAGGGATTCGAACCCCTGACCGACGGTTTAGAAAACCGTTGCTCTATCCAGCTGAGCTATTGGCGCCTCCCTTTCGGTAAGACAAAAGTAGTGTTTTGTTCATTATTTGCAAAATATAAAAGCTAATTTTTATTCAAAACACAATAACTAATTGCTATACAACCGAATATTTTTTCTATTTTTCTTAATCTAGATTAAGAATTAGTATATCGAAAACATTTTACCTTTGTAAAAGACAGAAATATATAATATCCATCATAAAAAAACTTAATTATGGCAAATTGGCAACTCGACAACGCACACAGTGAATTAGAATTTAAAGTGCGTCACATGATGATTTCAACTGTAAAAGGACAGTTCAAATCTTTTGAAATAAATGTAGACAATGCAGAAGAAAAACTCGAACTAGCCCAAGTACAGGTAAAAATAGATGTTGATTCTATTGACACCAAAAATGAACAAAGAGACCAACATTTAAAAAGCGCTGATTTCTTTGATTCAAACTCTAATCAATTCATTACATTCAAATCTACTTCAATCAACAAAGAAGATGACGAAAACTATAAAATAGTAGGAGATTTGACGATCAAAGGCATCACGAAATCCGTGGCAGTAGATGTTGAATTTGGCGGCATCGCTAAAGACCCTTGGGGGAATGATAAAGTTGGCTATACAGTAACTGGAAAGATAAACAGAAGTGATTTTGGCTTGAACTGGAACGCAGCATTAGAAACTGGTGGTGTAATGGTTTCAGAGGAAGTAAAATTTTCTGCTGATCTACAATTTATAAAATCTTAATTATCAAACAAATATTGACTTCACAGGCTTTAAATGCAGATTATTTTAAAATAAATTTTGCAAATCAGCCTGAAATTTCTACTTTTGTGGCGGAGAGCTGGCAGAGTGGTCGAATGCGGCAGTCTTGAAAACTGTTAACTGTCACAGGTTCGGGGGTTCGAATCCCTCGCTCTCCGCAAAAGAAAGAGCAACTGTAAAAGGTTGCTCTTTCGCTTTTAAAGGCACTTTTCTATCTTTACTTCTTATAAGATTTTCAATAAATACTCGACTTTAACAACGCTATTTTGATATAGACACATACATTTAATCAAATACAGCTACCCTTCTACATAAAGCTACCCCTATATATCTTTATTCAGCACTTCCACTTCTCAATATTTTGATCTAAACTCCAATTAACAACTATTTTGCTTTATGTATACTTGTTGCGTATTATTTATAAATATGGAATCTAAAATTATCTCCTTTATAAAAAATACGCGGAAAAACAGCAACACTAACACCTTGTTTAACAATACGTTATTTAGTATTTATTGATTTATCAAAATTTATTATATTGCGTATATAATTATGATGATACGAAATACGCTTCGCTCCTTTCGTATCATCGTACCGGCGGCTTGCACCGCCTGATGCACTCGGTCGCTTCGCGTACCTTCGCACATCAGACGGTTTGGCGCAATTTCAAGCTCGAGCAAGCTCGATCGAAACTGCGTCAAGCCGCCGGTACGTTAGCGGTTATTTTAGAACAAACAACTCAACAGAATATAACGACAATTTAAAGCAACTATGGCAAACAATGAAATAGTGGGTTTGGTAAAACAAACGCCTCAAATTCTTACGACAATCTATGGAGACCTTGCTCAACCGGCTGTTAAAAAGGTAGGAACAGCATTAGAAACTGTGTTTGAATTTAGCACATCAATTCTTTTGCCTATTAAGCTCCTAAATGAAAAGTTTAAATTGAACTTCGAAAAAAGACTTAACGAGTATAAAGAAAAGTTGGAAAAGGTACCAGAGGATGACATTTGTGAGGTTAATCCACAAATAGGAACACCATTAATTGAAAAATTGAGTTATACAACAAATGACGAAATAGCTGATTTATTTACAAATCTTCTGATAAAAGCAAGTTCGACCAAAACTGTAAACCTTGCTCATCCAAGTTTTGTTCAACTAGTCGAAAGATTATCAGTTGACGAAGCAAGAATTATTAAAAGTTTAAAAGGGAAAGACATTATACCTTGTATTACTTTCAGAGCACATATGAAAGAACAAAGCAAAGGCTTCTATGAAATCTTAAAAAACGGAACAATGCTTCAATTTGACATTGAATTATTATTCCCACAAAATATTTCTACCTACTTAGACAATCTTACTTCAATGGGGGTGTTGGACATTTCTCACGGGCTTCATAAGATGGACGACAATATTTATAACTCAATTTACGAGAATTATGGATACGACAAAGTCAATGAAAACTACATAAAAACAGACCAGTTTAGTCGTGTTGAAAAGAAAAAAAGTTACTATCAAATCACCGACTTTGGAAAAACATTTATACACGCTTGCAACTCAATCGAAAAGTAAAAACAACCGCTAATACGGTATTGCCAAAATTGCGTCAGAAGTGCTACTATGAAACTTTTGTGCTAAATTCAACGGCAGTAATTCTATTGAACTTTAGTGCTAACAATACGCCACTTCGGCAATACCCAAAACGTGATACGACATTTTACCTAACAATTGTCAAAATATTATGAATACACAACTCCAAAATATTTATAATGAAAAATGGAATACCTTTTCTATAAAATTAAATGAAATTTTACAAGATGATTTAAAAGAAAACAAACCTACAAATCCTCTTTTATTATTTATTAATGAAGAAAAATATCAAAATGCAGATATAAAAATTATGATATTTGGACAAGAAACAAATGATTGGGCAGGTAATTTTCAAAATGACATTAATATTTCAATTAATACCTATGATGAATTTTACAATTCAAATGCTTGTTATAGCTATGGCAAGCAATTTTGGAATGGATTCAACAGATTTTTAACTCTATTGAATAAAAAATTTCCAAATAAAAAAATTGAAGCAATTTGGAATAATGTTATTAAAGTAGGCAATTCTGGTAGAGATAAAAATTATCCTCCCGAATATATCTACAATATAGAAAAAGAATATTTCAATATAATAAATGATGAAATCAATATTTTAAATCCAGATATTATATTGTTTATGTCAGGACCAAATTATGATAATGAAATTAGAAATTCATTAAAAAATATTCAATTTGAACATTTTAGTCAAAATTTTTCTGAAAGACAAATAGCAAAGTTGAACTATCATAACTTTAAAAATATTTATAGAACATATCACCCTAATTATCTTTGGAGAAATAATATTAATTCATATTTTTCTGAAATTATTAATGACATAAAGCTATAAAACGTCGTATAACATCTTTTTTGCGAAATAGTGGCTTAAGTCTAAAATTTAAAGTTCCGGCTTTTGCTGACCGTGTCACCAAATTGAAACCTTTTGCTTCAATTTACACCACTATCGCCAATACGCAACCCTCTAACAGAAATCTTAAACCAACATTATGGAAATAATTCAATTAATTAAAATCGGCAACAGCAACCCCAAAGTAGAAAATTCAATTGCGCAATTCAAAAAATTAATAGAAATTCTAAACACTAAAAATCTTCCCGAAAATATTGTTGAAAAAATTAACTCTGAAATATCAGTATTAAATTCCTCTGAAGTCGATGGTAATTTATTTTTACATTTATTAAAAAAGAGACAAAATGCAATTACCAAGCTAATAGAAAAGGAACTAAAACTTGTACCAAAGAATCACTATAGAAATTTATGGTTAGTTTTAGGAATGACTGCATTTGGATTACCTTTGGGAGTTGTTTTTGGATTAAGTCTTGGAAATATAGGCTTATTGGGAATTGGATTGCCTATTGGAATGGCTATAGGATTACTTGTTGGATCCTTAATGGATAAAAAAGCACTTGAAAATGGAAAACAACTTGATATAGAACTAAAATAAAACTTATGCTAACAAGGGTTTAGCAGAATGGTGATTTACATGTGTAGTTGAGTATTGTACATTGCATCGACTTTTATGGTGTATTGATAGTTGTGCACTCCCCCATTGGCAAATACCCAAAACGTTGGCTGCAAGCCATATCTAAACTTACGACTATACAGAAATGAAAGAAATTATTGAACTTTCGAACAAAGAAATAACAATTAACAGAAATGAGTTTCTGAAAGTAAAAGGAAGTATTGATACCAATTTGTATTACATCAAAAGCGGAAGTTTAAGAGTTTTTGTGTTGGACGATTACGAAGAACAAACAATTCGTTTTGGCTACAAAGAAAATTTGATCGTTTCGTTAGATTCTTTTTTAACGGGAAAACCTTCTGATTTATATATTCAAGCAATTAAAAAGACAGTTGCAAAAGTCATTACCAAGAAGCAAATTGATAAATATTTAGAAAACGAATATAATCGAAATATATGGATACAGATTTTAGAAAACTTGGTTATTCAACAAATGGAACGTGAAATTGATATTTTAACAAATTCACCAAAAGAAAGGTATGAAAGAGTTTTAAAACGAAGTCCACAACTTTTTCAAGAAATCTCGAACAAGCATATTGCCAATTATTTGCGAATGAGCGCCGAAACTTTATCAAGATTAAAAAAGTCTTGACTTCAATCAATTTTTATAGCTAAGATTTTCTGAAACTTTGTGTAAAATTAAAGATTATGCAATCGGAGAAATTAATATTAATGCTATCGGAGCAGACAAAACAAATCATAAACCAAACAGAAAAACTAAAATCTTATGATTTGACTACGTTAACATGGAAAGAAAACGTGACCTCTTGGAATATTTTGGAATGTTTGGAACATTTGAACTTATATGGCGACTATTATCTACCGCAACTGGAAAATAAAATCAAAAATTCAACAAGCAAACCTGACCTAGAATTCAATAGTGGAATTTTAGGGAGTTACTTTTCAAAAAGTATGTTGCCGAAAGAAAAATTGAATAAAATGAAAACATTTAAAGACAAAAATCCATTAAATGTAGACCTTGATAAAACTGTTATTGATAAATTTATTGATCAACAAATCAGACTTTTGGATTTGTTAGATCAATCTCGAAATGTGAGTTTAAATAAAGTAAAAATTGAAACATCAATTTCAAGTATCATCAAACTGAAACTGGGTGACACTTTTCAGTTTTTCATCAATCATATTATTAGACATTTAAAACAAATTGACAGAATACAACAAACAATGAAAAATACCTAACAGCCAAAAGGTATTGGCAAAAGTGGGGTTAAAATGCTAAATTGAGAGTTTGTGCTTTAAATAAACGTTAGTAATAAATTATATTTTACACGGAACCCCGTTCGAATGCAGAACTCCAAAACGTCGAAAATGAGTAAATCAAAGCCATATAGAACTATGACTTTATACCAATCTATACAGAAGCTTCCTACTACTAACCAAAGTCACTGTATAGCAGCAGTATAAAATTAATGGCTTTATGTGTTATAGAAAAACCTCATTGACAACCCTTTATCAATTATTTTGCAGCAGTAAAAACCATTTATGTAGATAGTGCCAAATATCACCCTTTATTTCTTTAATGCGTACAATGAAATACCGAGTTACACCCCTCTACCCATCTTCGGTTATTTTATTATTAGTATAATTATCCCTACATACAGTTATATTCTCACAAAACTAACTACCCAATCAGCTACAGTTTTCATTTTAAATCAGTTCAAACATTTAATTAGAATTAATAAAACATACTTTAGCGCCATTATCGTAGATAAAAAATAAGTAATAATTAACAACCGAACTTAATGAAACAAAATCAACTAAAAACCCTAACTCTTTTATTTATATTTTTCTCAGGTATCCAGTCAATGGATGCACAGGAAATATATAAAAATCCAAAAATGACAGTACAAAAGCGTGTTGAAGATTTATTGAAACGTATGACACTCAAAGAAAAAATCATGCAACTAAATCAATACACGGAGGGTGAAAATGATAACCCAAATAATATTGAGAAATCTGTTAATCAATTATCTCCAGAAGTTGGATCTTTAATCTTTTCAAGTTCGGACCCTGTTTTCAGAAACAAAATTCAAAAGAAAGCTATAGAAGAATCTAGACTAGGTATTCCTATTTTATTTGCTTTTGATGTCATCCATGGTTACAAGACCATCTACCCTATTCCATTGGGTCAGGCGGCTTCTTGGAATTTAGAATTAGCACGCAAAGCCTCAGAAATAGCGGCTAAGGAATCTAGGTTGGGTGGTATAGAATGGACGTTTTCTCCTATGATTGATGTGGCTTATGATCCGCGCTGGGGAAGAGTTTCGGAAGGTTATGGGGAAGATGTGTATACCAATGCCTTATTTGGAGCAGCGACAGTACTGGGTTATCAAGGCACAAATCCTTACGATAGTCTTCATGTGGCCGCATGTTTGAAACATTATATTGGCTATAGCCGTAGTGAAGGAGGACGTGACTACGTATATACAGATATTTCGGATCAGGCTATCTGGGAAACCTATATGCCTCCATATATAGCAAGTATCAACGCTGGTGCTGCAACGATAATGAGTTCATTCAATAATATTAATGGTATTCCCTCTACAGCTAATGTCCATTGGTTAAATGATGTTTTGCGTGAACAATTAGGCTTTAACGGACTGATTGTTTCGGATTGGTATGGTATTGATCAATTAAAAAACCAAGGTGTAGCTAAAGACGACAAAGAAGCTGCTTATAAGGCTTTTATAGCAGGAACAGATGTGGATATGGTTGATAATTTGTATGGAAAAAATTTAGAAGAACTTGTAAAGGAAAAGAAAATCAGCACAGCATCTATTGATAAAGCTGTACGTCGGATTTTAAAATTAAAATTCGAGTTAGGCTTATTCGATAAACCATTTGTAAATGTACTCCCAAATGAAAAGCGTTTCTTACTTCCAGAAGATATTAAAGTTGCTGAAAAATACGCCGAGGAATCAATGGTTTTGTTGAAAAACAAAGACAATGTATTACCATTGACCCATGTTAAAAACATCGCCTTGATAGGTCCATTTGCTAAAGACAATGATCACGTGATGGGATCCTGGCGCGCATTCGGAAAAACAAAAGATGTACTACCACTATATGATGGAATGCTGAAAGAGTTTGAAGGCAAAGCAAATTTTGAATACATCAGAGGTTGTGATTTTGAGGGGGATGACAGATCAGAATTTGATGCAGCATATACTATTGCTTTAAAATCAGATGTAGTAGTTCTCTATTTAGGCGAAAAAGCATGGTGGAGTGGTGAAAATGCCTCTCGCTCTACCCTATCCCTACCATCTATACAAGAAGAATTAGTTAAAAATTTAGCCAAAGCGGGCAAGAAGATTGTTTTGGTTCTGACCAGTGGTAGACCAGTGGAATTACATAGAATTGAACCACTAGTAGATGCTATCGTAGCTATTTGGCAACCAGGTACAGCAGGCAGTATGCCTTTGTCTGGTATTCTTTCAGGTAGAATCAATCCATCTGGAAAACTGCCTATCACATTTCCACACTCTACTGGCCAAATTCCTATTTATTACAATTACAGACAATCTGCTCGTCCCTATCAAGGTCACTACCAAGATATTCCGGCAGAACCTTTGTATAAATTTACACACGGTCTAAGCTATACTACGTATGAATACGGAGATATAAAATTATCAAAACAAACTATTAATAAATCTGAAAAATTAACTGCAACTATCACGGTAAGAAATACAGGTAGTAAAGATGGTTTGGAAACGGTGCACTGGTTCATCCAAGATGTTGTAGCGACTATTTCAAGACCAGTGAAAGAATTAAAACATTTTGACAAACAATTAATTAAAGCTGGTGAAACTGTTACATTTACATTTGAAATAGATCCAACAGTAAGTTTAGCCTATCCAAATGAGAAAGGAAAAAAGATCTTAGAAAGTGGTGACTTTAATCTACTGGTAGGTGATAAGAAAGTTCATTTTGAATTAAACTAACCTATTTATAAGCTATATATTATCTCATAACGACTTGAAGTGTGCGCTTATTAACGTATAAACTAATTTTTATTTTTAGCCTAACGATGTTATGGTCTTTAAAGCGTAAAACAGACGCTAACCTTATAAAAATTAAAAAAAGGAAACAAATAAGTTATCTTAAAAAGACACTGTCTTATAAAGTGTGTAAATAATAAAATGTGGAGTTCATAAATAATTGGATTCCACATTTTTATTTACATAACTTTATTATTATGATTGACAGAGAATCATTATTAAACGACAAAGAGTT
>NZ_JADEYP010000004.1 GCF_020295405.1 Sphingobacterium bovistauri | reverse complement strand
TATAAACTCTTCTATTAGCAATAAAACAGAATCCAAAACTGTCAATAATTACAAAATATCCAAAATATCCTCTGTATCCAAGTATGCAGCTTAACAATTAGAAGTTTTCTTAAAAATCGAAATAAAACAAAGAAGCTGCCCTTTTTGGACAGCTTCTTTGTTGTTTTACAGCTTAAAAGAATTAAATAATTTCTTGATTTCATTCGAACTAGGTCGTGGCGCTTTATATTGCAAAAGCTTTCCCTCAGGACTATATAAAATGAAATGAGGAATACCTGTAACATTCATAAGCTTATCATAATTGGAATCACCTAACTCCCATTGGTTACCTTCCAATTTCAGTTCAGCAACCTTTTTACGCCAATCATCTTTATTATTATCTAATGATATACTTACAAAAACAATGTCCTTATCCTTATATTCTTTTTCGAGTTCGTGTAAAAAAGGAATCTCTTTAATACAAGGCACACACCACGAAGCCCACAAATCTATATAAACATATTTGCCTTTAAAATCTGCTAACGACACGTCATTTCCAGCAATATTTTTGAATTTAACTTCTGGTATATTACTTCCAGCACTTGTATAAATGAGATTTTTAAAATCCCTCATAATTGAGGATTTCATTTGCTCATCACCTGCCTTTGACAATAATACTTCCAAACGTTGTATATCGCTATTAAACATATCTGTATTGACAATCTTATATGATGTTACAAACCCTTCAAAATCCTTTTGAATAACCGCATTTATTAGCGCTTTAGTTTTAAAAAGTTCGTTTAATTTATCACTTTTTTGAGCTATACGATTCAAAGGATCTCTTTCATTGTTTAGAAAAGAGTTTATGAAATTATTAATATTAAAAACACCATTCCAGAACGTTAACATCATTTCTGAATCTATTATTGAAGGAATCTGTTTAGCTAATTCCTCCGGAATAACAAATTGTTTGCTACTAGTTGCAACACTCAAATAGTTGTTATATGACCATAAATTCAAATAATCTGCAATTTGCTTGTTTTTAACTTTGTGTTTAGCAGACAATGATTTCGCTTCAGAAAGATATGAATTTATCACTTTTGCGTATTCTTCTGGTTTATCGCGCTTGTAGAATAGATCACGCATTGTACAATTCGAAAAACTTGCGTACTCGATTAATGCACTATTTTCTGACTTTTTAGACTTATTTAAGACTGTCAAGTAAGTTGCCTTGTCGTAATTCAATTGAAAATCCAAATCATCTCCAGGCGCTACCAATAAGGGGAATGTCGCCCCCAATTGTCTATCCTTCTTAATAGGAACAAAAGAAATTTCGTACCAAGTAGGTTTAGAGATTTCAACCTTTACAGCAAAAGAACCATCAGCAGCAAGGGGATATTCTTCCCCTTGTTGTTTGTTCAATAAATCAGTAATTGATATTACATATTCATTACTCAAGTTAATGCGACCATTGATAGAAGTTGTTTTAGCTCGAGCTTCATTTACGTTAGCAAATGTGTTTAATGCGGATGTAAATAATAGAATAAAACACAAAAACGTATTAAAAATTACTTTCATAGCCTAATTATTTTCTCTTTTTGAAGAATATCTTAACAGGCTTATCTGCAATATTTGCAAATGTTGCTTTCTTAGCGCCTGTTTCTAAATCATAAACAACTACAGAACCTTTTAATCCAGTAGCATTTTCATCGTACACTGCCACATATAATTCTTTAATTGGGTCAAGATCATCCTTACCAACTTCTTTAGCTGGAGTTCTTGCCATACTCGTAATTACACCTGCTATGTCCAATGTAATATATGGTGTACTAGGGATATTATTCGTTGTATAGTACCACTTATAAATACTTCTGCCATTGGTGTAAGCTAAATAACTTAATTCTCCAATAAGCAATGTTTTTGAATCAGGTTTCAATGTCATATTCGTATTTGTAAATGTGCTTTCTTCTATGAATGTAAGTCGTGATTCTGAAAATACACTTCTTTTTATAATAGACGGATCGCTCTTAGATGAAGTCAACGTATAGCAATAATCTCCATAGGCAAAGAATTGAATCATATTTTGATTATTAAATCGAGTTCCGGTATTTGCATTTCTAGTCCATAAATTATGGAAAATAGAAGTTGCTGGTTCCCAAAAAAATCCACTCGTATAATTTTGCGTTGGTAACATTTGAGTTTTTAGTTCAAATACTTTAGTACCTGCAGTAGAATTATTAGAGACTACATGCTCGAGTGTAGCCAAATTATAGATTTTACCACTTTTATTTAAGATCAAAGAGCTTTTAGATGCATTATCTGGAATATTCATAAATACAGGCTTGAAATCAGGAAAATCTGGGGATTCAATTACTGCTTCTAATTCCAAAGTCTTATAATTCATTGCTGAAATTTTACCTTCTTCGGAAGAAACAAAAATCTGATTTTCACGCACAGCGATATCTGTAGGTGATTTACCAATTTTATCTCCAGGATTGCTCTTCTCAAAGCTATTGATATCGACATTTGCTTTATCTGTTAGCGAAAGGAACTGCCCCTCTTTTTTAGGAATAAAACTCAATGTACCTTCTTTGTTAGCATCTTCAGCTAGAATAAGTAAGCCCTCTTCATATTGTGAATTAACTCGTATTTTGAACTCCTTGAATACACTTCCATCCGTATTACTTACTTTTAGACGCACAGGATATGAACCTAAACGGGGGCTTTTAAAAGAAAAGTTCTTTTCAATAGATACTACCTTATAATCTACTTCCCATTCATATGTTAACGGCAAATCATCCTTTTGTTCTACGTCAGGTTTCAAAGTGTATTCCTCATTCAGACCTAAATCAATGGTAGCTTTTTCTGGAAAGCCCAAATTAACTTGAATAGTGGATATTTCGCGATTTGCAGTACTAGTATCATCTTTATAGCAGCTTTGCATTAAAATACACAAGGCAAGTAAAAAATATATTATTCGATTATTCATAATTATATCTAATTAATTAATAAAACCTGCGGGCTTAGGAATTCCTTTTACCCCTAATTCTTTATGATCAATAATAAAATAACGGTACAATGGTATTAATACATATTTTGTCAATGTATTATTATAATCATATGCCCATGTTCCAGGAAATTTTGGTAATAAAGGTCCACCAAAATCTTTCATCATATTCATATATGTGCCAGGAGCTAATCCTTCAACTTCATTAACTAACTCAACAAACTTAACATAGACCATTGGATTCCATGGACCTAACTGACTCGAAGGCCATAATCGCACATTATCATTAGCCCAAGGGTTCACCCAATGCGGTTGCTCGATTCTATTATTGAAGGTGATTACCGTACTTGATGTTTCTTTACTCGTCGGTACAAAATTTCCATTTTCTAAAAGATTAAATGCAATTTTATAATTGGCATTTCCTAAAGATTCTCTTAAAATTTCTAAAGGTATTATACCGTTTACAGAATCTGCTTTAACTAAAAAACTAGTAGGAATTTTATAATGAATATTCTCTTCTGCATCAGTTTTTGCTACTAGCAATTCGACATTAAATTCACGATCCTGAGAAGAAGGATTTCCCATTATTCTTACAGGAATATCCAATCTGTGATTTTTTGTCTCCAACGGAGTGATACCAAAAGAATAATCTATACTGTCGGTTATAAAATAAATTCCAGTTTTAAAATCATCTGCTTGAAATACATTTTCCTTACAAGAAGACAATGAAGCCAATGCAATCAGGATACAGCATACTCTTTTGATGTGATTTATATATCTTTTCATAATCTATCTTTTAATTATTAAACTCTTTTTCATCAATAGGAATTGGCCAAACATAAACATGATTGCTAGCTGGAATAACTACATCATCCGTGTTTTTGATTGGTAAATTAAGTCGTTTCATATTGAAGAAAGTTTGTCCCTCACCTATAAACTCTTTATATCTTTCATTTGTAATTCTTTCTAACGTCAATGCCAATGGAGTAGCACGATCGGACAACCCTAATAAGCCTCTAGAGTTTAAAACAACATTGAAATAACTCATTGCTGATATAGGATTAGAATCCATTAATGATTCAGCCATGATATAATACATCTCAGGTAATCGAATTAAATTTGTGCCGTCTACTAAATTCGCTGGTCTTGCATATTGTAATTCTTCATTAAATTGATACTTATCAATTAATTTAACAAAACGCTTTACAGCTCCAGACCCCAACATATTGTCTTTGAAACAAGTAGCTAAACGGTAATCAACTGGCTCCTCTTCTGCTGCATAAATATCCATAAGATCTGGACGCAGACCATAAGAATATAATGACGTGTAATTCCAAAATCTATCCTTTAATACCGTATAGTTACTTTTATTATACAACCCAAAGATGGTTTCAGTAGGATACAACATTCCGTTTTGCAAATCTGTCGCAAAAGCATTTGCTGTCATTAATTTAAATTTATTAGCGTCAATTACCTTTTTTGCATATTCGGCAGCTTTGACCTTATCACCTAGTGTCAAATAAACACGTGCTAAAGTTGCTTGTACAGCATACAAATTAAAGTGAGTTTCTCTATCGCGTATGAATGGTTCTGAAGGATTCACTTTAGGAAAAGTAAAATATTCCGCATCTTTTGCCAACAATTCTTCAGCAGCTAATAAATCTGTAATTATAAATTCGTACACTTTTGCTGCACTCGAAAAAGTAGAAGGACTCAATTCGAATTTTACAGAATATGGGATTCCGTCAGCATTTGAATTATTTTGGATATTCGCTGTATATAAACGTAGCAAATCAAAATGCATGAAAGCTCTAATACCCAATGCTTCGCCTTTATAAAGGTTATAATATCGCATAGAGTTCGCATTTATTTTATTCAAGCTAATGATAATATTATTCACATTAGCAATGTTTTTGTACATATCGCCCCAAATAGTATTCAATTTCGACTCAACATCCACATATTGGTAGTTATATTTCTTGGCATTCTCTACGATCAGGTTTCCAGGACAAACATAGTATTGTGCCAAAACATCAATCATATCATAAGACAATTCTCTTCCGTACAAGCTATTTGAGTTCATACTAGCATATACACCGTATAATGCGGACTCAAATCCTTCTGAATTGCTTAATAATTGCTCACCTGTTATTTCTCCGACAGGTCTTATATCCAAAAATTTATCGCATGATGTATTTAAAGTCAAACATACACCTAGCAAAGCTGTAAAAAGTTTGGGCAAATTATTTTTTATATTAAATTTCATATGACTTCGGATTAAAATAAAATATTGATATTAAAATCTACACCACGGCTATATAGGTAGTTTGTTCCACGTTCCATACGTACCGTAGACAATCTAAATAAATCATTCATACTCAACCCAAAAGAGAGTTTGTTAGCGCCTATTCTCTTTGCAACAGTATTAGAGAAATCGTAGGCTATATTAAAACGATCTAAAGACAATGTATTTTCCTTTTCGACGAAACGTGTAGTTGATTTCGGTGATGTTGCATCCGCAATATTTCGATATTGAGCAATATCACCTGGTTGTTGCCAACGATCTGTAAGCACTCTTACATCCGCATTAAACATGGGGTTAGATCCTTCAACTTTTGTAGCTCTTGTAGAATTATAGATATATCCACCATTAGTAAATCCAAAATAAGCTACTGCTGACAATCGCTTGTAACGTACTGTTGTAAATACATTACCCGATACCACTGGAGTTTGGTCGCCCATTACGATTTTATCATATGGATCATAGATAAACGTACGTTCACCATTACGTTTTATAAAAATCTCTTGACCTGTAGCAGCATCGATACCTCCTGAAGGTACAACCTTCAATGAAGTCGTGGATTCACCTTCGATAAACTGTGGTAATGGACTTCCTGATTCTACGCTATTATTGCGATCATTTTGGTTTTGTAAAGCATCCGAAATTTTTAAAATTTTATTTCTATTGTGTTGTAAATTTGTCCCCAACTGCCAAGACCATCTATCATTACGAACAGCATAAACGTCTGCACGCAACTCTACCCCTTTATTTTCCATCTCTCCTAAATTGTCTTTTCCAGTTACCACACCCGTAGAAGGAGCAAGCGTCTTATCTATCAATAAATCTGTGGTCCTGCGTAGATAAACATCAGCTGTAAGATTTACACGTCTGTTCCACAATGACATATCAACCCCTCCATTATAGTTCATGGTTCTTTCCCATTTCAAATCTGGATTTCCAATTGCCATAGGAACTGCTCCAATACCATTTAAGTAGGCTAATTCATTTCTATACTGATACGTAGTCAATGATTGGTAAGAAGCAAAATTTACTTTACCTGTATAACCCATGCTACCGCGTAATTTCAGGAGATTTATTACATCAGCATTCATAAATTCTTCATTATGTAAATTCCATCCTAAACCAGTAGACCAAAAATGTCCGTATCTATTATTGACACCAAACTTAGATGATCCAGACATTTGATAAACACCATCTACGTAGTATCGATTTTTGAGGGAGTAATTCACATTGAAGAAACTACTTAGATCCGTACTTAAGTCCTGTACACCTGAAGGTTGTTGACCATCAGGGTAGCTAGCTGCAAACTTCATGAATGCTAAATTATCAGCATAAAACCCTATCCCCATGAAAGAAGAACTTCTTGTATCAAAGCGATTGATAGTCGCACCAGTATTGATGGACAGCAAATTATCTTCTTTGAAGATTTTGTTATATGACAAGACTAAATTTCCTGAATAATTCAATCCCTTTGAATTTGTCTCATTCAGCATTCCCTTTTTGGATGGATCTGTCTCTGTTCTATAAGCTGCTGATAATGGAGATAAAAACCCTTCAACACCTCCTTGGTTTAAGGAAATATTCCAATGTGTAGTTAATCGGAAATTGGAATTGATATTCCAGCGTGCATCAAAATCATTACTGATTAACTGTGTCCAATTTCTACTAAAAGAACCTAAACTAGCTTCATATAATGGGTTTTCTTTTTCCCAAGATAATATCTTATTCAATTGTCCAAATTCATCATAAATCTGATCATATGGATTTAATTGGATAAAATTGGAGAAAGGTCCATAAGGAGAAGCAACAGAATTTACACGATTAAATGTAGTGCGATTTGTAAAAGAAAAACCTTTAGCTGTGTAATGCTCTAACATGAAACCGAATCCATATCGATCACGTCCATCCCCTTTCATCACACCATCTACTTGAGCAAAACGACCATTAAGTTCGTAGCGTGTACCTTGTGATCCTCCAGAAAGCCTTACCGAATGATCATGTGTAAAACCAACACGCGAAGGCTGTGCCATCCAATCTGTTTGTACGCCTCTACGTATCTGTTTAAAACGATTATTATATACTGAATCCAAACCGTACTGAAGTACAGGATCTGTAGAAGAATATAATCCAGCCAACTGCTCATATTCCAATTTCTGCATAGGATTCAATAAATTGTAATCTGAGAAATCTGGCATTTGAACTGAGCTAATTAAATTATATGCTATTCTCATTTTCCCTTCTGCAATACGCTTTCTTTCGATTACAATTACACCATTTGCAGCTCTCGCACCGTATAAAGCTGCCGCAGAAGCATCTTTCAAAACAGTTACAGATTCGATTTCATTGATATCCATATCATACAAATCCTGAAGCGTAACGATTGTACCATCACGGACGATCAATGGTTGATTCACAGATTGATCTGTATTAGTAAAAGAGGTCACACCACGTAATAACAGATCTGGAAGTTTGTTTGGATTTGACCCTTCTCGATTTTGCACTACAGTAGTTAATCCTGGTGTCAACATACTAATCGCCTCTAAAACACTAGTAGGTGATACAGCTTTCAACTGCTCGCCTGTAAAAGATTGAGAAGCACCTGTAAAAGATTCTTTTGATTTTTTAAACAAACCTGTTACGACAACATCCTCAATATCAGTTTCAAGAGTTTTTAGCTTGATCTCAACAAAATTATGCTTTGGAATAGTCACCGTTCTTGATTCCATACCGATATAGGAAACTAATAATTTAACATCTCCTTCTTTGATATCCAATTTAAACACCCCTTTATCATCTGTCATTACAGTTGTTCCACTTGGCAAAATCTGCACCGTAGCACCTACGATATATTTGCCTGTAGCGTCATCCGTAACTCGACCTCCAATTACAGTTTGTTGCTCCTCTGTTTTAGACTGTTGAAGCTGAAGATTATTCTTTTTCGGTTGAACTATAATTGACTTGCCATCAATCTTATAATCTAATGGTTGCGAAAGAAAGATTTCATCTAATACCGAACGCATAGATTTCTTTTGACTACTTACAGTTACAGTTTTTGCTGACTTCAATAAGTTCGCATTCAAGAAAAAGTTATAACCACTTTGTTTTCTAATTTCTTTGAGGACCTCTTCTAAAGAGGCTCTTTTTACATTCAGTGAAATCTCCTGCGAAAACACATTCGCCTGAGCCTGAACGAAAAAGCCAAAAACCAGTAGAAGTATACACTTCATCACAATTAATAATTTTAAAGTTTTTTTGATAGATTTTTCTATGGACCACACTTCTTTCCTTTCCTCAAAAGCGGTATCCATATGAACATTTTTATTCATACATTTGTGTTGTTAGGTTAATGATTATTAGCATATTAATCGCAAAGCGCCTATCAATCAGACCGTAGGTGACGCCATCATCTACGGTTCTTTTATTTGCGCAATATCTTAAAGTATAATTATTGCATCAACAGCCTCCTTTCTACGCCATCGTATACAACTTTGAATCGAAAATCACTACTCATTTCAATCAATTTTAACACTTCTGAAAGTGGTGAATTACGTTGTATCTCACCATAAAATTTTTCTGTTGGCCATGTATCAATTTCGATTTTAATATCGTACCAGCGTTCCACTTCCTGTAAGATTTCGCGAAGGCTGCTGTTATGAAATACAAATAAATTATTCTTCCAGCCAAGAACCATCTCCAAATCTACAGGTACTATTTTTATAGCTGATTTTTCATTCACCACACTTTGCTGTCCTGGCTTTAAAGTCTTAGACTCCCTGTTTGCCTTAATCACCTCTACTACTCCTTCAGCCAAACTTGTACGACTATACTCTTCCCCTTTATTAGCTTCAACATTAAAATGCGTTCCTAATACAGAAATAACTTGTTTTGATGAACGCACAAAAAATGGTTTTCTTCGTATTTGTTGGTCACCTCCAGTTAACGTCTGTTTTGCTACTTCGAAATACGCTTCACCTTCTAATTCCACTTCTCGGTAATTTTCATTAAATCTTGAAGGATAGCTTAGCTTAGCTCCAGCATTCAACCATACCTTTGTGCCGTCTTCCAATTCAATCTTAAATTGTCTACCCTTAGGTATATGTAACTGATACATTTCGATTTTATCAGCGGTTTTATTGAGTTGCCTCCCTTCAGAATCACTTATGGTATTATTAGCTAATTGAACCCCCGAAGTATTATGATCCAAATAGATTTGCTGCCCTCCTCCTGTAATTAATACAACCGAGTCCTGAGCTGGTAAAATTTGTGATGCCAAAATCAGCTCCTCTTTTGGTTCCCTATTTTTCAAAAAATAAACAGAAAATAATCCAACTAGTACAATGGATGCCGCAGCCACCCAGTAACCCCATTTGATCCTTAGAACAGGAGATTTTTCTAGTTTAATCTGATGATATAAATCATTTATTTCCTCACTAGACCAATCATAAGTACTTTCTTCACTCCTCACCGTATCAAGCCATGCTTCTACAAGCTGATTTTGGCTTGAATCAAGCTCGCCTTTTAAATACTTATCTAATAAATGATCAAATTCTTTGTTCTCCACAAATCGATTTTTTAGGTTTTATACTATGAAGTAACCTGTGTTATTGCAAACACATAGTTATTTTTAATTTTTTTTTAAAAATTTTTCAATGAAAAAAAGCTTTTGTTATATATTTACCAGCAGTGAAGGATTCAACAACCATATCAAATGAAAAACATCTATTAACTTCTTTAAAAAGTGGTGATGAAAAATCTTTCAATTTGTTATACCACACTTACGCCAAAAAGCTCCTTGAATTCAGTTATTCTTTTACTAAAAATAAAATCTCATCCGAAGAAATTGTACAAGATATCTTTGAATCTATCTGGAAAAAAAGAGAAGATTTAAATATTGATGGAAGTTTTCAGCATTACATTTTTGGGATAGCAAAACATAAGATTCTGAATTATTTCAGATCTGAAAAAGTCCGTAAAAAATACGTCGATCACTTCAATTTGTTTTTAGCTCAATACGACATCACGCCTTCTGTCCAAGATTTTATCAACCTTCAGGATTTAAAAACAATCATACATGAAGAACTAGAAATGCTACCCAATAAATGCAAAGAAGCATTTATGCGAAGTAGATTTGACCATAAAAGCTTAGATGAAATAGCGGATATCATGGGAATTTCTAAACGAACTGTTGAAAATTACATTACACAGGCTTTAAAACATCTAAGAATAAAATTAAAAGACTACTATTGGATCGTAATTCTATTTTTCATTTAGTCAAAAAAACGAGCTACATACACTATCTAGCTCGTTTTTTTATTAAAAGTAAATTCACAATTACATCTATTTACCTTTCAAATGTTTCTCTAAAAACTGATCCTGCTCCCAAAGCAAATGGAAGATATTTTCTTTTGCAGCATAGCCATGCGATTCACGTGGCAAAATCACCATACGAACAGGCGCACCTAGATTTTTTAAAGCTTGAAAATAACGTTCTGTCTGCATCGTAAAAGTACCCGGATTATTATCGGCAGCACCATGTGTCAATAGCATCGGTGTTTTCATTTTATTCGCACTCATAAATGGCGACATTGTCATATACAATTGCGGATCATCCCAAAAGTTACGTTGCTCCGATTGGAAACCAAAAGGTGTCAAAGTACGATTGTAAGCTCCTGAACGTGCAATACCTGCTGCAAATAAGTTTGAATTTGACAATAAATGAGCCGTCATAAACGCTCCATAAGAATGTCCTCCTACTGCAACTTTTTTACGATCAATATACCCCAAAGCATCTACAGCATTAATAGCCGCCTCAGCATTATCTACTAGTTGTGGAATAAATGTATCATTCGGCTCTGCTTTGCCCTCGCCGACTATTGGAAAAGCTGCATTGTCTAGTACTGCATAGCCTTTTGTTACCCAATAAATAAATGAGCCATAACTTGGGAAAGTAAATTCCTTCGGGTTGGCTGTACTTTGACCTGCTGTAGACTTGTCTTTATACTCACGTGGATATGCCCAAATCAATAATGGTAATTTTTCTTTCTTCGTGAAATCATAGCCTGCCGGTAAATACAATGTACCTGTTAATTCTACACCATCATTACGCTTGTAATTCAAAACTTCTTTATGAACAGCCTCTAAGCTTTTAAAAGGATTTTCAATAGCTGTAACAGCTTTAGTTTTTCCTGATTTAATATTTTTAGTATAGTAATTTGGATATTGCTTTGCCGATTGTAATGAAATCAGAATGTCACCTTTTGCGATATCAACCACATCAGCAATTCTTTCTTGCAAATCAGAAGAAGGTGCGGTATAAATTCTTTTCTTCTTCAATGTCTTTAAATCCAATTCATCAATAAAAGGAAACTCCCCTTCTTTTGTATTACCTGCACCCACCCAATAGGTTTTATCCTTATTGATAAACATACTATATGTGCCAAATTGGTTGCGCTCGCGATGCACATTACCTGGATGTGAATACACATCCTGACTATTGCGATCTACTAAAAGTCTAGCATCTCCAGATAATGGATTCAACACAAAAGTCTTGGTATTTCTAGTGTCGTACCAACTTGAAGAAACCAATGCATACGTGTCATTCCCCCAAATTATTCCTGCAAAACGGTCTTTAACCTTAGTTAATGAACTCGGTTCGCCATTAAACGGATATTCCCAAGTAAATAACTCATCACGATATTCAACAGCTTTATTAGCATCACCACCGTCCAGTGCTTGAACGAAGAATAATGTATTTGGCTTGTCGGCTCTCCATGTCAACATACGTTTCCCAGGTCTTGTCGATGAAAAACCTTTTGGCATTATTTCCATTAATGGAGTTTCATTCACCTTCTGTATCAAAGTTCCATCAGTCGCATATACATTTGTCTCTTGTGGAAATGAATTATATGATACAACATAAGAAAATGGCTTTTTAAGTTTTGAGACTAGCACAGATTTTCCATCGGGAGACACACTAGCTTGTGTGTATAAATCTCCAGCAAGAAACTTCGTTTCTTCACCATTCAAATTTATCCAATACAATTCTGCTGTCGCCAACGATACAAAATCTTGTTCATCTTGTGGATTTTTTAATAAATCTTGGTATGTTCTTAATTGAGAGACTTTACCTTCACTAGTAGAAACCACTGGACCCGTTGGCAAATCCTTACTGTGATCAATCAACGCAGGACGATCCACTGGTGATTTGCTAATTAACAATCCCTGTGAACTTCTTAACCATTGGTAAGGGTCATTCAATACTGCATTCAAATCATAATCTGTTAACTGTTTTGCCCGCTTATTGCTCACATCTAGGAGCCATAGCGATACTCCAGAATCGTTGGTATGCGTGAATGCAATGTATTTACTATCTATTGAAAAAGAAACATTTGAAATCAACGCATTAGCTGGCAACCCTGCTATATCATATTCTTTACCATCTTGTGCAGATCGCAAACGAAGATTATTAAAGTAATTTTCTGTACTTGAAATCCTTGTCTTCGCATTGATGCGTAATCCGGCCAATTTAATTTCTTCTTGTCCTAGTTCTTCCAACGTCTTGTATGTAGGTCGATAACTCAATAAAACCCATGCCTTATCAGGACTCAAACTAATAGCAGGTGGACGTTGATAATCTGCGAGGGCTAAGATTTCAGTAGAAGGCTTTTGGAAGGTAATATTTTCTTGTGCAAATACATTTGTACCCAACAACAAAAGAAAATAAACGGATATTTTTTTCATAATCATATTAAAAAGTAAGCTTTGAAATGATATTTTCCCATTAACCCTAATTCAATTATCATTATCAAAATTATGGTAGAATTACAGTGTAAAAATATAGCAAATAACAGCCAATTATGCACAATAAATTTTCATTTTTTACAATAAAATCCCAATCGGATATTGTTGTGAAATTTAGTTCACAACACCAAATTTTAAAGTTATCAACACCTCACAAAAGTTGATTTACAGCATTTTACAAACAAAACCAATCAACAGACGCAGTTTTAAAAAGTAAACTGTTAATAATGTGGAAAAGTATAACTACCGCTCCGATATAAAATATATGATATTTGTTAGAGGATCACAGTAATTCTTCGGTGATCGCAGCGTTATTTACAAACTTCAGTATTTTTTTTGTCCGGGACTCTACGGTTTTGGGACAAAATTACTATCAAACTTAATATACAACATGGCAAGAATCATTAAATTCGAAAAAAACGATTGTGCTCCATGCGCACAAGTGTCGACATACTTAGATAACAAAGGTATTTCGTATGAAACGATCAATCCATTTGATGAACCAGAATTGGCTGTTAAGTTTAAGGTACGTACTGTACCGACGGTGATTGTATTGGACGGTGAAGAAGTAAAACACCGTATCATCGGTTTCAAACCTGAAGAATTAGAAGCTGCTATCGCCCAATAAAATATTGTTCATAAAACTATCGATTTATGATACTATATTACGACACAAAAACAGGAAATGTACAGCGCTTTATTGACAAAGTAGTACAGATCACTGGATGGACTGCGATACGTATTCAAAAGGATATGCAAATCGAAGAAGAAGGTCACTTAGTGACTTTCACGACCAACTTTGGACAGATTCCAGCTCTTACAGAAGATTTTGCAACAAAAAATAATGCAAAATTATATTCGGTAACCTCAAGTGGTAATCGCAATTGGGGAAGAAATTTTGGTGTAGCTGGTGATAAAGTAGCTTCACTTTTCGAGATACCGTTAGCTTTTAAATTTGAGCTTTCGGGTACAATGGAAGATATTAATCAATTTATAGATATAATTAAGAATCAATACTATGATAGCAAACGAGGTAGCAAAAAACTGGATATTGCTTAATAATGAAATCATGATCAAACATGATGACGAGTACAGCTTGCATAAAGACAAAGAAGCTGTGCGCGCCTATTTCTTAGAGTATGTAAATAAGAATACTGTATTCTTCTATACACTTAAAGAAAAAATTGATTATTTGATCGAGCACAATTATTACATCAATTTTTACGAGTGGTTTACTTTTGAAGAAATGCAAGAGGTCTACAATTTTGTAGGTAGTAAAAAATTCCGTTTTGCATCCTTCATGGCGGCATTCAAGTTTTTTCAAAGCTATGCACTTCGTGATGATTCTGGAGAGAAATTCTTAGAGCGCTATGAAGACCGTGTCGTAGCCGTTTCTTTATTTTTAGCACGTGAAGAAGGCATAAAAAAAGCTATCGAGTATGCCGAAATCATGATCAATCAAGAATATCAGCCTGCTACCCCGACATTCTTGAATGCTGGTAAAAAACGTTCAGGTGAATTAGTTTCTTGTTTCTTAGATGAAATCGGCGACAACTTGAATGGTATTGGTTATGCTGTAGATTCTGCGATGAAATTATCATCCATCGGTGGTGGTGTTTCATTCAATATATCAAAAATCCGTGCACGCGGTGAAGCTATCAAGGGCGTAGACGGCCGTGCAGGTGGCGTACTTCCAATTATGAAAATCATGGAAGATACATTCTCTTATGCCAACCAATTGGGGCAACGTCCTGGTGCTGGCGCGGTGTATTTAAATGTTTTTCACTCGGACATCGAAGAATTCTTAGACTGTAAGAAGATCAACGTGGACGAAAAAGTACGTATCAAATCTTTATCAATTGGTATCATCGTTCCGGATAAATTCATGGAATTGGCGGAGAAAGATGAGCCTTGCTATTTAATCTATCCACATACTGTTTTCCAAGAATATGGCCAATATTTGGACGAAATGGATATGGATCAATGGTATGATGAATTGATTACGAATGCAAATGTGAAGAAAAAGAAAGTCAACGCACGTCACTTATTAGTGAAAATTGCACAGACACAAAAAGAATCTGGATATCCATATATTTTCTTCAAAGAGAATACAAACCGTGCACATGCTTTAAATGGCATCGGTCGTGTGAAATTCTCTAACCTTTGTACAGAGATTATGCAAGTATCTGAAGTTTCAGATATAGCAATTTATGGCAAAGAAGATACTATCCGTTATGGTATTTCATGTAACTTAGGTTCATTGAATATCGCAACAGTAATGGATAATAAGCGTATCAAAGAATCTGTAAAGACTGCAATGCGTGCATTGACTGTTGTATCAGACGTAACAGATATCGCGATGGTTCCATCAATTGCTAAAGCAAACCGTGAGTTGCACTCTGTAGGTTTGGGGGCGATGAACTTACATGGTTATTTAGCGAAAAGTTTCGTCATGTACGAATCACGTGAAGCCTTAGATTTTGCGAATACATTCTTCATGATGATGAACTATTATTCATTAGAAGCTTCCATGGAGATTGCAAAAGAACGCGCACGTACATTCGTAGGATTCGAAAAATCAGATTACGCTTCAGGCAAATATTTCGATAAATACACGGAAAGAGATTATATACCACAAACAGATAAGGTTAAAGAACTATTTGAAGGCGTGCATATCCCAACTATTGAAGATTGGAATAATTTAAAAGCGCAAGTTATAGAGCACGGTATTTACCACGCTTACCGCTTGGCTATCGCTCCAAATCAATCTACTTCGTATATCATGAATGCTACTGCATCGGTAATGCCGATTGTAGATATCATCGAAGTACGTGAATACGGAGATAGTACGACCTACTACCCTATGCCTTACTTGACAAATGATAATTATTTCTACTTCAAGTCAGCATATGATATGGATCAAATGAAGGTCTTAAAATTAATTTCTGTAATTCAACGTCACATTGATCAAGGCGTCTCTACGATTCTTCATACCAACTCAAAAGACAATACACGCGACTTAGCGAAATATTATATCTATGCGCACAAATTAGGCTTAAAATCGTTGTACTACACACGTACACGTAAGTCTTCAATTGATGAGTGTATCTCATGCTCGGCATAGATGATCAGTATTAAAAGGTAAAATATTAACCATATAAGAGACGCTGAATAAAAAACATTTTATTCAGCGTCTTTATCAAAAGACAGTTAAATCAAAATGAGTAAGCAATTTACGGCAGTAAACTGGAATACACCAGACAACGATTACGCATTAATGTTCTGGGAGCAAAACATTAAACAATTCTGGATTGATACAGAATACATTCCTTCGAAAGATATCGATAGCTGGAAAGGTTTGAGCTGGGATATGAAAGAATGTTACAAAAAAGCATTAGGAGGTTTGACTTTATTGGATACCCTACAAAGTCATACTGGTATGCCAAAAATCATTGATCATATTTCCTCGTTACAAAATAAAGCCGTATTGTCTTACATGTGTATGATGGAAGCTATCCACGCTAAGTCGTATTCCACAATTTTTTCGACAGTATCAACTACGAACGAGATAAATGACGTATTTGGCTGGGTGTCGCAAAATAAATTCTTGCAATTCAAAGCATCTACTATCGATACTTACTACCGTGCCATTGACAAAGAAAATCCAACTGACGAAGAGTTATTCATGGCTTTAGGTGCTTCGGTATTGTTAGAGTCTTTCTTATTCTACTCGGGCTTCTTTTTACCATTATGGTTGTGTGGTCAAGGACAAATGGTTGCTTCTGCAGATATCATCAAAAAAATCGTAGCAGACGAATCTATTCATGGTGTATTCGTAGGTCTAATTGCACAAGAAGTATTTGCTAAATTACCGAACAAAGAAGAAGTAAAAGCAAAGTTCTTGAAATTGTTGAACGACCTTTACGAAAACGAAGTAAAATATACAGAAGAATTGTATACAGTAGTAGGTTTGACCGCTGAGGTAAAAGAGTATGTACGTTATAATGGTAACAAAGCTTTGATGAACTTAGGTTTCGAACCTATCTTCGAAGTAAAACAAGTAAACCCAATCGTATTAAACGGTTTGAATACAGAAACAACACAACACGATTTCTTCTCTAAGAAATCTACAAACTACGAAAAAGCAACCGAGATTGTCCATTTAATGCACGATGATTTCGAAATGGATGCTACCGTAGATATTTAAGAAATTACTTATAATAAAGCAATTTTCACCTCCCTTTCAGAGATTCTGGAAGGGAGGTTTTTATTTTAACAGTATTTTAGGCATTTAAACCTTTTAATTTATTAATTTAGAGTAAAAAAAATAAATTATGAAACATTTATATTCTATACTTTTTCTATTCATCACATATAATCTTTCGGCACAAAATATAAACATAGATTCCTTATCCAAACACGTTCATTTTCTCGCTTCAGAAGAACTTCAAGGTAGAGCATTAGGTACTGAAGGAAAAGATAAAGCAACAACATATATTGTAAATCAGTTTGAACGTATTGGATTAATCCCATATAAAAATAATTATCTACAACATTTTGATTTAAATTTTAAACTAGCTTGGGTAAAGGCAAAAAATATTATTGGATTTGTAGAAGGAATCGACCCTGAGCTAAAAAATGAATTTATTGTCCTAGGTGCACACTATGATCATCTCGGACCTAAAAAAGATAAAAGCACATTCTACCCAGGAGCTGATGACAATGCATCTGGCGTGGCAACAATCATTGAACTTGCACGCTATTTCCAACAACATAAACCCAAGCGCAGTATAGTATTTATTGCTTTTGATGCTGAAGAATCTGGTCTATTGGGCTCTAAACATTTTGTGAAACAACTTGACATTAATGAGAAGAATCAAATAAAAGCAATGTTTAGTTATGATATGGTAGGTATGCTGAACAAAAATAATGGATTAAATTTAAAAGGAATAGCTAGTCTAGTAAATGGAAAAGAGGTAGCACAAAAACATGCACAAGATATCAATTTGTTGGACCTGTCTTCCGATATCGAAGAAAGAACAGATACTGAGCCCTTTGGATTAACTGGCATTCCTGCCATCCATGTCTTCACAGGCTTAAAATCTCCTTACCATAAACCAGAAGACAAAGCAAATCTGTTGGATTATCCAGGAATGAAAAAGGTAGCTGACTACACCGCAAAAGTCATTGCAGACTTAGCAAATGAAGAGTTTGTCCAAGCTGCTCGCTCTATGGAAGCTGTAAAATCGGATCCTAAAAAAATAAATAAACCATTTTCTTTAGGAGCTACGGGTTATTTTGGATTTTCAAGACATCTTTACAATGACGAATTTTATGATGCAAAGGAAGAGGTTGCATATAGTATAGGATTCTATGCTAATTATAAATTTTCTAAGCGTTGGGCAATTAATGTGGAAGCATTATTTGATGAAAACACTAGTCAGTCAGTAGAAGGAAAATTTTTTAGACACTCCTTACTAATTCCGGCAAATGTAGAATTTGGTAATTTACTCTATATCAATGCAGGTGCGTATTATAAACATCACTTTAGCGGAAAAGATGGGGATATCGAACTTGATTTCAACAATCAATATCGTTCAAATGAATGGGGATATAATTATGGTGTAGGATTAAAGTTTAATAAGTTACGATTCGGATGGCTTCAACGTAATTCATTGCAATCCATTTTTAAACAAACCTCTAAAGTTATTCCAAACGCAGTATATTTCAATCTCAGCTATAAATTTTAACATTGAATAAAGCGATTTTCACCTCCCCTTCAGAAATTCTGCTGGGGATTTTTATTTAAATATAGTTTACGAATTTTCTTACCTTAGTCTATAATAGTATGGAGTACATACACTAACAAAAATTATATGAAAAGATTTTTATACACACTGTCTATTATTACAGCTTTTTTAATCTACAGTTGTGACAAAAAGGACTCACCCAACCCTGATAACAACAATGAATGGGACACATCTGCAGAAGCATATCTGAAAGATTCTACATTATATATTACTAAACTGGTTTCATTATGGCAGGATTATATAATCCCTGCCAATATCAATGATATAGCAGATTCTGTAAAAGTTAGAAATATTACAAAAAATCAACCCACAGCTGATAGCACCCTTAATTACCTTATTGGTTTGACTCCCAAAGATGCAAGTGGCAATCCTTATGATAGGTTTAGTTTTCTGGATAGACAGGGTGTCGTGAATGAAGAAATTCAAAATGCTAGAGCTATAAGTTATGGTATGTATGTTTTCTATCTGAAAACCACCGAATCGAAGCAAGATAATAACAATGCCCATCTGTATGTACGGATGGTAGATTTAAATTCACCAAGCTATCAAGCAGGAATACGTCGAGGAGACCGCATCATCAGTATAAATGGAAATACAAAATTTGATTATAACACGCAAAATTCACAAAATTTCAGGGGCATTAGTGATGCACTTGGTAGTGAAAAGATGGTGATCAAATGGAAGAAACCAAGTGGAGAAGAATTGGAAAAAACCGTTATAAGTGGTCAATATTCGATTAATCCCATTTTGACATCATGGATCAAGGATATTGATAATAAAAAGGTAGGGTACTTTGCTTTTAGCTCTTTCTTAAGCATCATTAATAATCAAAATCAACCGACAAACCTACAACAGAGTTTTCAAACCCTATTTACACAATTCGAAACAGAAGGAATCAAGCACTTAATAGTTGACCTTCGTTACAACGGTGGGGGTTCCACTTTCACAGCGGAATATTTAGCGAACAAGATTGTGCCAGCTACAGCCAATGGAAAAAGAATGTATTACTACAAACTTAACCCCTTTGTTGAGGCAGAATTGGGCGATGAATTTCCTCCAGAAGATTTCAATAAAAGCGGTAGCCTAGAATTAACCAAAGTATACTTTCTTGTTACTAGTTCGACAGCTTCTGCAAGTGAATTACTAATTAATTCACTGAAACCCTACATGGATGTGCAGGTAATTGGTTCAGAGAATACATATGGTAAACCTGTAGGGTTTTGGGGTATTCCTATTGGCAAAAAACCTTCCACAGCAGATATTTTTGTTACTTCATTCCAAACGTTCAATGCTAACAATTTTGGGGATTATTTTAATGGCTTAACACCAAATAAATTAACCAAAGAAGATTTCTTTAAAGAATTCGGTGATGTGAATGAAGGTTTCATTGCGGAAGCAATATTCCATATTAAAAATGGGTCCTATTCTACAGCGACTAGATCTGCGATAGCAGCAAAAGATCTACGACGTGTAAATAATACATATAACATAAAATCAGTGAATTCGCGTGCTAGCGACATCGGGATGTTTAAATTTAGCGATAACGTTATCAAGTTAAAATAACTGTAAAAAAGAACGGGACTTAAAAATTTAAGTCCCGTTCTTTTTTATACATCAATGACAACTGTGTCTCGAACTTCCACTTTAGTCCAATATTTTTTGTATTTCTCTACTGCATCCAAATGTATGGGGTGAACCTCATAAACATTAATCTCATCTATACCCTCATAACTTACCGTAATACTATAAGAAAATGAATTATCCACTACAGGACGAGGATTTGTAGGAGCTGGTTTTCCAATATCAATTGATTTAATACCTGGAACGGTTTTTAATATTCGGAAAAATTCCAAAAAATCCTTTTCTTCTTCTGGAGTAATACCCTCTTTCAGCCAAAAATAAACTTGATGGATTATATTTCCAGCAATCAAAGTATTTTGTTTGACTTCTGCCTTTTCTTCTTTTGAATCAGTGGACGCTGTACAAGATGACAACAAACTCGTTGACAATCCTGCAATTCCAGCACCTAGAAAAATTCTTCTTTTCATAATTTAACTTTAGTATATTGTTAGGTAGCTTATTTTCAACAAGATACTAAATAAATTATTCTAATCAATACTATCTATGAGAATTGATAAATCTTGGATCAAATATTTGGCTGTGGACAAGCGATTAATTTCTGACTGATGTCGTGTTACAGCAACACATTGCAATCCTGCTGACGAAGCCGATGTATAACCGGTTATCGTATCTTCTACCGCCAAAACTTCATCCTTATCTAGGCCCAGCTTTTGAGTTGCAAGCAAATAGGGTTCCGGATTTGGTTTAGGATTTTCGACCAGTTCTCGCGTCACAAAAAACTCAAAATAGTCAAGTAGATTATGATGTCCTAAGACAGTATTTACTGTAGTCGAATAACTCGAAGTGACCAATGCAATTCTTATTCCTTTAGCTTTCAACTTATCCAACGTCTCTTTAGCGAAGGGCATCAAACGAATGGTAGTCATATCCGACTTGGCATAATTAGCTCTTGTAGTCGTCCACATAAACTCTTGTGTTGTTTCAATTCCAAATTTATCTTTCAGAAAGTCAACATTACGAACCAAAGTATGACCTGCAAAGTCTTGAATCCAATCATCAAATGTAATATCTAAACCAAATTCTTTAGCAAGAATTGGCGCCCAATTACTAAAATAAAAATACTCTGAATCAATTAAAGTACCATCCAAATCAAATAATACAGCTTTAACATTAGGAATTTTCATATTTCAAAGGTCGGCAAATTATTCATTTAAACGACTGTTTTACGTTATAAAAAACGCAGAAAAGTCCATTCAAATAAATGATATGGACTTTCCCTTGGATAAAATTTTGGATATTATATATTTCTCTTTTTTAATTCATTAACTGCATAATCTACAGATCGGGCTGAAAATGCCATATATGTTAAAGATGGATTCTGCGTTGAGGTAGAAGTCATAGAGGCACCATCTGTCACAAAAACATTCGGCACAGCATGAAGCTGATTCCACTTACTAAGCATAGAACTTTTAGGATCTAACCCCATACGTACTCCCCCCATTTCGTGTATATCCAAACCTGGAGCTTGCCATTTATCGTCACGACGAATATTTGTAAATCCAGCCTCTTTAAACATATCTTCCATCGTGTCAAGATAATCCTTTTTCATCTTTGCATCATTATCATCATAGTCTATCGCAATTTTAAGCAATGGAATTCCCCAATCGTCCTTTTGCGCAGCATCCAATGCTACATAATTAGATTCCTTAGGAATTGTTTCTCCCATCATATGTGAGCCAACTGACCATTTGCCCAGTTTTGGATTTAATAATGAATTTTTCAATTCTTCACCTAAACCTTCAGTATCCGAATAACTATATCTTCCAGCACCAAATCCTGCTGCATATCCTCGCAAATAATCTGTTTCTTGCTTATGCAAATTTCTGAATCGTGGTATATATGCCCCACCTGCTGGATTGCGCCCTGCTGTTGTATAGTCTAATAAACCCTCGTATTCTGCATAGATACGTGCACTGTAATTATGAAAAGCTACATATTTGCCCAGTGTATTGCTATCGTTACCTAATCCATTTTCAAAACGATTGGAAATAGAGTTCAGTAAAATCAGATTTGTATTAATAGCACCTGCATTTACAAATATGATTTCAGCAAAGAAATCTATTTCTTCCTTGCTATTTCTGTCAATTACTTTTACACCTAAAGCCCTTCCCTTTTGTTCATCATATAGTATAGAATGAACTACAGAATCAGGCCTAAGTGTTAAATTTCCAGTCTTAGCGGCCCAAGGTAATGTCGATGCATTAGAGCTAAAATATCCGCCAAAAGGACATCCTCGTTGGCAAAGAGTACGATTTTGACACTGCGTTCTCCCCTGTTGAATATGGATAGGCTCAGGTTTTGAGATATGGGCACATCGAGCGGAGATTACTTTTCGATTAGGATATTTTTTTTCAACACCCTGTTTGAAATATTTCTCAACAACATTTAATGGATAACCAGGCAAAAACTCACCATCAGGAAGTTCGGGCAAACCATCCTTATCTCCAGCGATACCTGCAAATCGTTCAACATGATCATACCATGGCTTCAAATCAGCATATCGAATAGGCCAATCTACCGCAAATCCATCTCGCTGTGGCCCTTCAAAATCAAAATCAGACCAACGCTGGGTTTGTCTTGCCCATAGCAATGACTTTCCACCGACTTGATAACCCCGAATCCAATCAAAAGGCTTCTCTTGTATATAAGGATGTTCAGCATCTTTTACAAAGAAATGCGCTGCGTCTTCATGAAAAGCATAACACTTACTTACTATTGGGTTATCCTTTTTCACTTGATAGGGCATTTCATTGCGATGTTCGAATTCCCAAGGATTCATATTGGTCGTTGGATAATCCTTGATATGCTGCACATCACGTCCACGCTCCAACACAAGAGTCTTCAATCCGCGCTCACACAATTCTTTTGCTGACCAACCTCCGCTAATACCAGAGCCAATCACAATCGCATCGTATGTTCTTTCCTTTTTAGAATCTATATTTAGATTTGCCATACTAGCTACTAATTTTTACTGCACCGTCATATCTTCCTGGCACCAATTCATAAATTACTTTGTTTTTCATGACGTACTCAGAATTCTGATACCCCATTAAGGTTCTTCTTTTCAAAATATCAAGGAATTTATCCTCCTTTTCTAAGGATGTCAAATAATTTTGTACTTCTGCTAATGGTTTCCCTTTTATTGTTTTAGATTTTTTCAATCCCTCAATAAATGCTTGTTGATCCTCTGAGCTATGGCAATCATCAACCATTTTCATAACAAAAAGATGCAATTTCAATGATCTTGCACCTGGGGAATCTGTCTCTGGGATAATTGATTCGACTAATTGCGCTAATAATTCCTCATCGTCTTTCGTAAAATCTACATTTGATAACGCTATACTTGCTTTGTTTCGTCCAGAATCACATGCTGTGGCTATGGCTATACCACCGGCTAGAATAAAAAGTTGCTTAATCGCGGTTCTTCTTTTCATTATCATTTAATTGGTAACCGAATATAAGAATTATTTTATGAAAACGATTTAGCAAAGAATAAATTCATTGTAGACAGATATAATAAAAAAAGAGTTACTTTATATAATAACTCCTTCAACTCTTTTCTAAAATTGATAATAATTATCAATTTTTGTATTAATTCTTAATCTATATTATCATATTGATTCTTAACCATTCGATAGTATGGACTTAATTTCGCTCTTCCCTCTAATAGGAAAAAAGCTTTTCTAAAGTCATTAAAATTCCTATTTGCCAATAAATCTTTGAAGATATAATACGTACTTACTGGACTCTCGGTATTAGAGACAGCCAAAGAATTAAATTTCATATTGACAAATTCACTTTTGAATCGATCTAAGCTATCACTCTTCAATAAAATATTCACCTTACGCGCCTCATCCCAGTTATTCTTAGCAATATAATCAATCAAATTTCTAGACCAAATTTTGTGTTGAGTCTCGTTCAACGAGTCTGCTTCTTCATATACATGTTCATATACTAAAGAAAGAGCTAAATCTTCCGATGTTGAAATCACATCAAGGACATCTTGATAATAATTTGCCGTCTCCATATCTTCTTTTGATAACACTTCATTCAATCTTAATTTGATCCTGTTATCTTGATTCCTATTTAAGTAAATATCTTTAATTAAATAGAACTTATTATCAATATCAAATACAATTTTACCTTCTTTCCTTTTGAATAATTTATGCGGGACAAATGTTCTCTCCCATACCAAACAAATGGTATACATATCCTCGGGCAGAGATTCAATACTTAATTGTTTACCATTTAAATCCTCATAAAAAGAACTATAAATTTTATCTCCAGATACTGTGTGGTAAATTTCAACGTATGCTTGTTCAAGAGGAATTTCAATATCCACAATAAGTTTGTCATCAATTGAATGGCAAGAAATAATAAAAAAACAAATGAAAATATAAATGTATTTCATCATAATTGAGAAAAACATCCTCCTATTGGAGGATGTTTTTTAATATTTCAAAAATTAGGGATAAACTGTATAAACTCCTGATACAATGGGCTTACCTTGCTTGTCGTATGCTTCCAATTCGATTAAAGCATTATTACCAGATTTGGTCACCTTATTGTATACCAAATAGGAGAAACCATACTTCGTATTGAATAATGGATTATTAACATTTAAGGTATTACTACCCCAAGTTTGAAAAACTGTCAAACTATTATATCCTTGGGTAAATCCATATACCGTTGTATTTAAGCCAGCAGTAGCACTCGATGTAGCAGCTTCCATCCAGGTACCATTCATAAGAAAATGTGGATCAAAAACTCTAGAAGATGCATCAGACAAAAAGGCATCCGTAACACTCCAAGATGCTTGATTATAAGAATTAGGATTAATATTAAGTAATACAAACAAGCTGTCGCCGGACAAATGATTCTTTAAATTTACCCTCGACCATTTATTAATATACACATGATTCGTAGTTTGACGAAAATCCAATTCCAAAGGCCCATCCCAATTCCAAGTAACGGGTTTTTTAAATAATTTGTATATCACTCCCCCTTCCTTTGCATAAGAAGGTCCACTACGAATACCTTGAATAGTAAGAGTATCTGATTTAACATCCAAAACATTAAACTGATAATCAGTAATATCTGATAAATAGGCTCCTCTTCGCATTAATGCTGAAATTGCAGATCCTCCAGAAAAATTTAAGACAACACCTGAAGCACCTCTATTAATCAGATAAGTAGATTTATTATTCGCCTGAATACCAAAAGGAGACACCATAGATACCAAATTTTTGGCAGTATCAAACTTCATAATAATAGGAAAATATGCATTTCTAGAAGCTGTACCCTTCACCATCATCACCCATCCTTCGGGTGTTGCCCCCAAAGCTTCTTTTAAATCAAGTTCCTTTTTATCGACAGAAGCGAATATATCTTCCTTCTTAATTTGCATTTCATCCTTTTCACAACTTACTAGTGCAAACAGTAACACTGCAAGCATATATATGATATTATACTTTTTCATATTAATAATTTGTTTTATACACTACTGAATCACACAACACTTGTAATCTATGTAAATTTAGACCCTTATCTTGATAAAACTTCATCACAAAATTGTACTTAGTCTTTAATTTATCATTAGTATTAATTAATGTTGTAACTGTATTTTCTGGAAAACGAGTAATATGTTCCACCGTAGTAGCGAAATCTTCTTCAGGTGCAAAGCCTCCATAATTCCTAAAGAAGCCATCTGAATTTGCTTGAGCCAATGTTTTCGTACTCCACTGTTCCTTGTAATAAGTCCCTACAGATATATTATCAAATAAAGGACCTCTACCATACTTTACATCTTGATTGTGTGCATGTTCATGCCAAAGAATTACCAAATGATCATGTAAATTAGCCTTATTTTGCTTATCGAAGTTATTAATACCTCCCATACCCAACCTATAAAACTGACCATTAAATCCCGCTCCACTCCCTTGATTAGTAGCTACTGGTGTATTATGATAATAGCCACCCATTATGATATATTCACGCGGTGTTTCCTTACTATGGTATTCTGGAAAATTATCCTTTAATGGCTTTAGCCAAAACTTATCCACCATTAGCCTTGTATAAGCCAAAGACTTATCATAAGTTGCGGGATAATAAAAAGCATTCCCATTTCGAATTATTTTAGGTGTAAACTCATAAATAACTTTAGTTCCATAAGCCTTATAAATAGAATCACATAAATAATCCAATTCATTCCATTTATCCTTTGGCTTGTCTACAATATCGAAATAATCAATACTTTCATCTATTGTAGTAATTTCTTCACTTTTTTCACACGACTGACTCAGAAAAGCAAGCATAGTCATGCTCAAAAATAATTTTATGTACATTTTCATCTATCTCGGATTTAATTGTGTTTCTAAAATCGGATTACCTATTCTAGCATTAAGAGGAATCTGTAAAGCTGTACGAGGATCATTTGGTTCTAACCGTGCATCTACTTTCGAAGAGTTGATATCCAACTTATGTTCAACAGGAAGCCCCAAACGTTTCACATCATACCATCTAAGTCCTTCGGCTAAAAATTCTATTTGACGCTGTAGTAATACCTCTTCTAAAACCTGTGCATCTGTAGCAGAAGTCGGAACGGCTGCATTTGTAGAATAACGTGTACTTTTGAACAAATTTATATCAGTAATAGCAGCCGCTTTGTTTGGAGTACTTAATCGCAAATAGGCCTCAGCTCTACTTAACAAGACCTCTTCAGTTCCAAACATAATATACCTACTAGTGCCCCAAGAAGTATGATTTTTTGCGACATAATTAGCATTATCAATTACTGTTCCTGCATTATTAAGATAAGTTCTACGTCGATCTGAAGAAGTAATCTTTGTCACTAAATCTCTGCTAACAAAAAAACCACCCCAGTTATTACCTGTTGGATAATGTATGTAATTACTTTGAGCCGTCATAATCAAATTAGGATGAGTTGATGGATCATTCATTTGATTTAAAAAATATGCCCAGCCAAACTTAGTTAATAGCTCAATATCCTTCGGAATATTACGTAGTACAAGACCTGTAGCTGTAAAAGTTTTATTAGCATAGTCTATTGTCTTCTGATAATCTCCTTTATAAAGATTGAATCTACATGCAAATGCATAGGCTGCCTGAATAGTAAATTGATAAGGATTGGTTGGAGCATATGATGGATGTTTCTCATAAGTACTGATCGCCTTAAGTAAATCTGCTTCTATTAAATCATAAGCCTCTTTGACAGTTCCTCTTGAAAATACTGGACGATTTTCTTTATTAACCTCCGTCACTAAGGGCACAGACAAATCTTTATCATATGTAGAAGTATTATAATGCTTACCAAATAAATTGGTCAGAACAAAATAACTATAGGCTCTGACTAGTAAAGCCTCTGCTACTACAACATCTTTTGCTATACCATTTCCTTCAACACTACTTGCATTTTCAATAGCATAGTTTGCATCATATATACTATTATAAAAATGCGTATATGCTGTAGCAGGTGAAGGGTAACCCAGGTTTGCTTCATACTCATCATCAAACAAATACATTGGCGTATAAAGGGGTCTCCAAGCTGATTGCATTAGAGATGGATAAATAAAATACGAATCTGTAAGCATATCGGTGAACATATCCATTTTAGTAGGATATGAATCCTTTACCAAAGCTCCCAAATCCTGATCATTCTTTATTTCCAACCTATTATCATAAGGTACATCAAGATATTTTTCACAACTTTGAAATATCAGCATTGCTAACAACATAGTTGTTATGAATATTTTTTGTTTTCTTTTCATAATTTTCGATTTTTAAAAGCCTAAAGCTAAACGTAATGAAAATGTTCTTGGATTAGGTAAGTTAACACCTGTGATATATACATCTGGATCGACTCCACGTAACCTCTCACTAGCCCAATATTTTAGATTATTCGCTGACAATGTAATTCTCGCATTCTTAATATAATTATCTCTTTTAAGCAATGCCGTAGCATTGTAAGTCACCATCAATTCACTTAATCTAACATGACTAGCATCTACCACTCGTGCTGTAGACCGATTGAAAGCCACTTCATCAATATTCGACAACGTAGATAAAAATGACTGCTGTGTAGTACTTATTAAACCTGGAATATAAGTATACACTTCATTACCGCTTGTTTGCCACATATAATTTAGATCGTTACTTTTTGAGTTCACATCAAAATATGCTCTTTCTACTACGGCATTATTAAACACTTTGTGTCCTGCGGCAAAAGTGAAAAAGACTCTTAAACTAAAATCTTTGTAATTGAATGTAGACGCAGCCGAGCCAGTGGATGTCGGGGACCTAGGCCCCATGTATGATATAAGATTACGATCTGTTGATGATGACGCTAAACCATTAACAATATCTACCCCGTTAGAAAACATAGGTCGTCCCATAGTATTCAAATGTGAAAAATTATATGCATATAGTCCTTCCAAAGGATTTCCTTCTAGACCATATCCATTAGGACGAGTTATCGTTGTTAAATTAATCGTCTGCAATGTTCCATCAATAATTTTATTTTTGACATATCCATAGATAAAGCTTAAATCCCATTTAAAATCTGATCCATTTAAGACATTATTTGCAGCAATAGTTACATCAATACCATTATTTGTCATATTTGCCCAGTTCACTAATTTATTAGCAAAACCTTCCTCTAAACTTGTATTAAATGATGAGATCAAATCTGAATTTTTACGATGGTAGTATTCAACAGTTGCATTAATCTTATTGAATAATCCAATATCAATACCAATATTTTTCACTAAATCTCGTTCCCAATTTAAGGAGTATAATTCCGGCGAAAGTATTCTTATCCCACTCAAAGAATTAGCTTCATCTATACGATTTAAATTCACAGGTTGAGCATTCAACTGGGGCGAAGTTTGAAATGTATTTCCTCTTAAAGCATAACTTGCTCTCAACTTCACGAAATCTATTGTGTTAGCTAAACCTGAGTTCTGAAAGAATGCCTCTTTCTCCATATTCCACGAGAACCCTAATGAATAATTTGGTAAAAATTTAGAGCGTACTGCTTTACCGAATACATTACTAGCATCAAAACGTAAACCTCCCTCTACATTATACCTATTCAAGTATGAATATTGATGCGAGGTATAAAAGCCTACTTCTCTGACATTTTGAAAAGATGTTATAAATAACTTATCATCCTCTGATACTGATTTTAAATATGCCAATGAAGAAGGATTAGTTGTCTTACCAGAATAATACATATAGCCGAAGTTCTTATTATAACTCCGATCTATATATTCTTCACGAATTTCAGACCCCACCAAAGAATTTAAATGATGGTCAGTCCAAGATTTATCAAAGGTAACTTGGTTACGGATATTATATGTTTTACTTGAGTTACTACGTGCAATCATTATACCTCCAAAAGGAAGAATAGACTCCTTTACAGCATTTGGATCGTTTGGATTTCTCCATAATAAATCATTTTTCTCTCTCAGTTGCTCATTATAATCTACCCGATGCGCTTCTGCATAGTTTGATCTCTCAGTAGCTGTATGATTATAAATATTATACGTTCTACGCAAAGCTCCTGTAAACTCATAAGTCCAGTTTTCATTGATTTTGAAGGTTGGACGCACCATAACCCGAAATTCTTGCGCATTAATATCAGCAAAGTTTTCACCCAACTCTTCAATAATATTAAATGGAGCCAAATTATTCATATAGTATTTTAGAGTGCCATCTTCATTATATGGGACCATTGCTCTACTTGTTCCCGCTGCATATAACAAAGGATTTAACTCGAAAGACCTATTAACTGCGCCAAATGAAGTGCCTGAATTTAATACACCAGGAGTTTTTTGATTACGTTGTGAATAATTTGCATTTATATCTAACGAAAGCCATTTTGCAGGTTTAATGACATCACGAAAATCAACTGTATATCGATCAAAATCATAGCCTATAGCTTGTCCATTGTCTTTAGAATAATTGCCCGACACATAATATGTATTTTTATCAGTACCCCCTGAGAATGATAAATTATGCTCTTGTGTTAAATTATTTTTAAACAAAACATCAAACCAATCAGTATTCGCCCGAGTAGCATATCTAAGATCAGCATAAGCCTTTTCTTCATCTATTTCGCGAAGCCCATAAAGACGATATGCTTCCGTATATGCTCCTGTTCTTGAGGGCCAAACTTCATTTGAATAATAGCCTGCATTCCATAAGCGGCGGTTTAAATTCATCTCTTCTTCTGAAGTCATCAAATTAAAATCATTGACATTTGGCTTTAAACCATAAGCTAACGAAGATGAATAGTTAATAGAACTTTCATTTGATTTTCCAGACTTTGTTGTAATCGAAATTACGCCATTCGCAGCTCGCGTTCCATACAATGAAGTCGCTGCGCCATCCTTTAATATTTGAATATCCTCAATATCTTGAGCGTTTAAACCTGCAATTGCAGACCCCAATACCGCCGCAACATCTCCCGAGTACAATTGGCTTACTGCAACATTTGCTGGCGAAGTAATTGCCACACCATTCACTACATACAATGGTTCTTGATTTGCTGATATAGATGCATTACCCCTAATACGAATCTTTGCTGAAGTACCCATTGTACCAGATACATTCTGTACAGATACACCTGCTGCTGCTCCTTGAAGCATCTTAGAAACATCGACATAACCTGATCGCTCGATCAATTTTTTATCAACAGAACTTACTGAACCTGTAAATTTTTGTTTATTTATTTTTTGAAAACCTGTTACAACTACTTCATCAATATCCCTATCCTCAGTCGAAAGAGTAATATTCATATTATCTGAAGCTGGTCTTTGAACGGCTACATAGCCTATAAAGTTAAACCGAAGAGCTGCATTTTGCTTTGATACACTCAATGTGAATTTCCCCTCATTATTGGTGTTTGTCGCATTAGAGCTGCCAATTTCTGTTACAGTTACACCTGCTAATGGTTTACCCGTATTATCCGTAACTGTACCCGATATTTTCTGCTGAATGACTTCTTTAGGCTTAATCGTCTCAGGATTAATAGTAATAATCTTATCAGAGATAATATAGTTAAATGGTTGATTGGAAAATATATCATCTAATACTCCAATAAGATTCTCGTCATTTGCTGAGAGTGTTACTGGCTTCGAGTTTTTTAAATAATTTGAATTAATTAAAAAGCTATACCCTGTTTGTTTTTTTATCTCCGCAAGTACTCGATTCAATTGCTCATTCTTAACGTTCAAATGAACTTTTTGACCGTAAGTATTTGCAGAAACTTGAATGCCTAATAAAAAAATTAAAGCAATAGTTATTTTCATTTTTAGTAGTGTATAATAACTAGTAGATAGCGCAATATTCTTTCGATATCTATAGAAAGAATAATTCACTTTTATTTTGTCCATAATTGAAAGTTAAGTACATCCATAACTAATTGTTATATTTGTACTGGTTAGAAATTTAGTAATTAGAACGACTGATTTTGAAACCCCTACACTGGGGATGCGCCAACATCTCCAGTATTTTTATTAAAATGTATTTATTTAACCAATACCCTCCTTTCTTGTATTTCATACTTATATCCAGTATTTAAGGAGAGAACTTTTAATAGTTCTGATAATTTAACTTTTCTTGACAAACTCCCAGATAAATGCATATTCTCTACATCCTTTCGAACGAAGACAAACTTTACATTATACCAATTTTCAATCTCCCTCAGCACCTCAAAGAAAGAACCATTATCAAATAAAAATTGATCATTAGTCCAAGCTAATTCCTCATCTACCTTAGTGTTTTTAATCTCAACAGCATTATTTACTATTGATTGCTGTCCAGGCTTTAAGAAATAACTTTTATTGTCAACGATAATACGAACAGCTCCTTCAATCAAAGTCGTTTTTGCTTCGTCTTTATTTGACATTAAGTTGAAAGAAGTGCCTAAAACCTCAATAGTCTGCTTTTCTGAAAATATCCTGAAAGGCTTTGATTTATCCTTAGCAATATCAAAGTAAATCTCACCCTCAGCACTAATATCCCTATTATTCTTTCCGAAAGAAACGGGATATGTTATCGTAGAAGCAGAATTTAATGATGCTATAGTCCCATCAGACAATGTCAATTTTGTAAAGCCTCCCTTCGGAGTGGTAATCGTGATATTCTCCAACATATTACTATTGGCACTATCGATTTTATACTCCAATACACCTTCTTCAGACCTGTAAACACTAATTCCGTTTTCTTGATAAATTAAGCCTGTAGTCGTAGAATCTACAATCAATACATCTCCATTTCCTAGAGAAATATTTGCTAACGATTGAGCTGGATTAATGTCAGAAATAGTATGAACTGAGGTAATACCTTCTTTTTTTTGGAAAAATTGAATAATAAAAAATGATGCTATAAATATTGCTACTATTGAAGCTGCATAGCGCATTATACTATAGTTTTTCTTAGAGAAAAACCTCTGATTTTCAATATCCTTTTTTGATTCTATTTGTCTTTTAACATCTTCAAACTTTATTCTATTAAAATTTACATCAATAGCATCTATTTTCTCTTCTGAATCTTTTAAAACCTGGCAAATGGTATCTTCCAAAGTCTTTAAATCAGCTTTAGTAATTAGCTCTTCTAAGAATTGACTTTGTTGCTTGGTGATGACTCCATCAAAATGGTTCTTCAACAAATTATACAATTCACTATTATACATATACTATTAGATTTATAATTATCAGCTTATAATAGTAATACGTATAGAATAGAAAAACACACTATTGGAAATGTGTATTTTTTATAAAAAAAATATAATTGTAATAATTTTTGCCTCTAAGTGGTATTTAGATGCATAATTTCTAATTGATTTAGTAGCTGAGACCAACTGATTACTGACCGTAGAAACAGAAATACCTAAGATTTCACTTACTTCAAAATAACTTTTCCCTTCCAATTTGCAAAGTGTAAAAATTTGCTTTCGTTGCGGAGGTAACATATTTATTGCATCTTCAATAATCGATAATGATTCTTTCTGTATATAATACTCTTCTGTAGATTTTTCAAGATCACATCTACTATTTGCTAAAGTATTTATGAGATTTTGATTTCTCACATTTTTCCTTAAATGATCAATAGACAGAGATGAAACCATCTTATACAGATAACTTTCAAAAGTCTCATAAGTAATGGATAAATCTGCCCTTTTGAGCCATAATTTCACAAAAAGCTGTTGCATTACTTCTATTGAAATATCCTCATCCTTAAGTATGTAGTAGATTCGTTTTAGAATTCGTTCAGAATAAAGATTGAATATAACAGAAAATGCCTTTTCATTGCCATTAATAAAGGCATTAAAAATAGTGATATCCAATTTTTGTTTATTCATTATTTAGGATTGCAAATGCTTTGCATTGATAAGTAAATATAAATATTATTAACCAAAATACTTAAATATCGGATATAAATCGAATTAATTGTAAATGATAATTAATTTCAATACAGATCTGAATACAAAGAATTAAAGCTCGTATTTTCTTATTATCAGAATCTTGAATTAATCGTATGGAATAATACAATAGAGAATTTCTTATATTACAACATTGTGAATATACTGATCTAATATAAACCAAACACTTCTCAATTAGCTTACTTAGTACCTATAACATTTTTTTCAAAACACATCTCTTGAAGCCAACTACTTGAAACCGAATTTTCTTGGAAAGTATGTTAATGATAACATGTAGTATTGTGTCAAAATATTGCGATACCCCGTCGTAAACTCAGTCAATCCATTGTTAAAATATAAACCCATATTTTGTCTTAACAGATCGTAGGCAGACAATTTTAACTCCAGATTATTCCCTTTAAACATACGATAAGTTGTACTGGCATTCCAAATGACAGCGTGATCCGAATAATTACCCGATGTATTATATCGCCCTGTTGCATTTGTATTAACTGACCAACGCTTGGTGAATGCATACGACATACTTAATCCAGAATTCCAACTGTAAGAAGTATAATTGTTAGAAGACACTTCATTCAATTTGTCATAGCGTTCATAACGACTTAGGTTGTTCTTCCACCCAACCTGATATTTATCTAAGACTGTATAATAAAATTCCAATCCAATATTTTGACTATTGTTTAGCATTTCCTGCATTGTAGTACCAACATATTGAAATTTGTTTCCCCAATTCGTACCAGTATTAAATTGCACGGAGAAGGTTTGTGTCTTTGAAATCATAAAAGGCTTCTTACCAGAGAAACTAATGGAATACATATCCATTGGTTTTAAAATCTGTGCGACGTAGGCCTCTTGCTGATTAGCAGCATATACAATACTGTCGGTCAATCCATTTGTGTATCGACGTATAGATGAGTTCAAATTAAAAGTAAATCCGTATTGACGTTGCTGATTATAGGAGCCATTCAATGTTAATTGATGCAAGCCTGTTTTCTCCAAGAGCTTATCTGTACCAAAATAGCGATAGGCTGGATTGATATCATCATAAATTGGCCTCATCCGATCTAACAAGGGATATTCTTCATTATAATTATAATTTAAAGACAGACTAGAATGAAAAGAATTTTGACGAGAATAACTATAATTTAACCTTAAGGAGGGCAGAAAACTTTGATAGGCTAATCCCAAATTTCTATAATCCAATGTAGATTCATTTTTGTCCTTATAAAAACGTCCAGCTATCGTACTAGAAAAATAGAAATGTGAATTCATTCTACCATAGAGATTCTTTGATTTAAGAGTTCTACCGAATTCAACATAAGGTTCATATTCTACATTGTTAAAATTCGAGACATGGGATAGATCTTGATTACTAGCAGTTATTGCATTATTAAAGTCTGTTACTACGTTTATCATATCTGTAGCATTCCATCTCGCCTTGGTTCCCAATGTGACACCAGAAGTTTGATCCATTATCTTCAAATCAAGTTGTAGGTTTCGCGAATCAAAATCTTCATTATAATCACGATGATATAAGCGGTTAAGATCTGCATTCAAATAATTCTTATAATCACCTATGGTATATTTAGCATTATTATTATCAGAAATACCAGCCCGAACATTGAGTGTCATCACGAGCTGATCTGTAAAAGAATATTTATCCCCACCTCTATAAAATGTATGTCGTCCTGCTTTACCGTGTAGATCTATAGTAGTATTAAATGATGCACTATTTCCCCGAAGCTGAGAAGAATTTTCAGTTTCATTTTTTGATTGATTATTTACTAGGGCATATTCATTAAAGGTTGTGGAAAGACTTTCATTGTTATTTTGGCTCAAATCCAATATGCTTCGAACTGTAATAGGTCTTTTCCCCAAACTACTTACGGAATTGTTATAACTGATGTTAGCATCATGCCGACGTGCAGTATTATCATTGGTGGATCTATTTGTTCGGAAATTTTCTTGACCTTGTACCACGTCCAATAATCGAGAAGTCGATTCATTCATTTGAAGACTGTTATCCCATCGGTTTAGAACACTCGCTTTTAATAGGTTATCTTTTCCTACTTCATTAGTCCCCAAAAAATCATACTGGTATCGTCCACCCAAAACATTCTGTTGCAAAATTCCTGTTCGCATAAAATCAGAGTCAAAGTCTGCATTAATACCTATTCCTTTAAAAGTTGTATTTTTAAGTAGCTGATCAATACTATTTAGACTTTTATTGACATTATTGACAGAATAAGCCAATGTCGTTTGCGCTCTTTTGGTCGATCGATTGAGATTGAGGTTCCCATCATACCTTTTTTCAGTTCCTCCACCAGCTCCCACACTTCCCATCAGTATATTATCCTTTCCTTCTTTCAATATCAAGTTCATCTGGTATTTTTTATCATCCGGATCTTCACGTTGCTTTTCTCTATCACGAGAATCATATACTTGAACAGTTTTTACAGCTTTCTTATCAATATTTTGAATTGCGGTAGCCATATCGCCACCAAAAAATGGTTTACCATTTACCAAAACAGAAGGAATTTCACGCCCATTATAGGTAATTGCACCATCCCCCCACACCACCAAACCAGGCAACCGACGTAATAAATCCTCCACAACAGCATTTGAATCCAATTGAAAAGCATCTGCATTAAATTCCAATGTATCCCCATTCATGCGCACTGGAGGAATCACATCTACAGCTTCAATTTCATTTTCGATAAAAGGCATATTGATATGACCTAGATCCAACTCTTGATTTTGCTTCATCACAAATTCCCGAACAGCTTTTTGATAGCCTAAATAAGTAAACTCAGCTACATACTGTTTGTTAAAGGTTAAATCTGAAATCTCAAATTTCCCAAATCGATCCGTCAAACCCACTTTGTCTACTGTTTCCTTCCCTTTTTCAAATACCGACACAGACACCGAACGAAGCATATTATTGTGCGTGGAATCAATTATAAAACCTTTGATTTTGGATTGTGCATGAGACTGAAAAGTTATAAAAAGACTGACTACTAAAAGATATAAAATACGTAGATTCATGGATGGTTATTTTAATTTGAAACGAACAAGAATTGGGTTATTATATCTCCCAAGATCAGCGTACTCCTTATGCATTGTATGCCCCTCCAATTTGGACTTGTCCTTAGCAGCGAGAACATGATGAGGAAAGATAAATGAATACAGATAATCACCGTCGACAAATAATTCATTTACATCAAAAAAATTGAGGTAATCATTTGACGCATCAGGAAGAATATTATCCAATCCATACGTTTGTTTTGTTTTCAAATTATAAACCAGCCACATCGGTTTATGAAATCGTTGCGCTTTAAAGATGAGGTAATCTTTGTAAGGGAACACATTATTCAACCCATAGACAACGTTATTGCTTTGGTCTAAATAATTATAGGTTTTCATAAAATCATCTGAACCCAAACCAGCTGCTTTTGCCTTTTCTAAATCAAAAGTATTACGTAGTGGCAACACGAGATCATAAATTTTGGCAATGCCTGCTGAATCTAATTCAAAAATTTTTGTATTGTAGCCAGCTGTTAAATAGGCTTTATCATTATGCACCTTGGATATATGATTAACTGTCAAAAATTGCTTAATCGTATCCAAAACATTGTACTTTAAAATCACAGAATCATTATACAAAAGAACATCTTGTTTTTTACGCTTTTCGGATTGATAAATGCCATAACACTTATACTTCGCATCACCAATCCTTATTTCATCTTGAACATATTGACCAAATCCATCATCTTTTACATTCTGATCTGAACGTGTTAATGTATCTACCAAATTACCCATTAGATCCACTCGTGCCCGAAAAGCACCATGCTCAAGAATAAAACCAGCACTATCCTTTTTTACTTCATAAAATAATGCCTTCTCTCCATAAGGAGATTTAAATCCGTCAATCTTAGTGATTTTTTTTAAAAATGAACCATCAGCATTATACAGATAAAAATAACCTTCATTACTTGTTACAAGACCTATTTTATTATCATGTATGACAATATCTGCTATATAATTAACTAAATTATTTTTTCCGCCCTGAAGTGGAATATATTCTAAGTCAGTTAACATGTCTGAAACTTTTCCGCCCTGCGTTTGCTCGAGCACAACACGTAGTTTTTCTACGGGTATTTTATCGTCATAGATAAGCCGTTGGCCATAGGAAATTTGAGCAGACAAAAAAGTAATGATAAAAAGAAAATAACTGCTCATCAATGATATGTTTTTAGGAAAATTATAATTTGGCTAATAGGTTACAGATCACTCAATCAACTGCAATTGAACATTTTAATCGCAACAAACTCATTGTCAATCAATATATAAAAAATAAACAGAAATTCAAAAACTTATCAATTATATCCACAAATCACTTCTTTCATTTTCCTTATCTTTGTGTAAAACATATATTCTTTATGAAAATTATTGCTATTGGTAGAAATTATATAGATCATGCTAAAGAATTAAATAATCCAGTTCCTGAATCCCCTGTTATCTTTATGAAGCCAGATACGGCGATATTAAAAGACAACAAGGATTTCTATTATCCGGAGTTTTCTTCAGACGTACATTATGAATGTGAATTGGTGTTTCGCATTTGCAATGAAGGAAAGCATGTGTCCCTAAAGTTTGCCCACAAATATTACGATGCTATTGGATTAGGTATAGACTTCACTGCACGTGATATACAGGCTAAACATAAAGAAAAAGGGCTTCCTTGGGAATTAGCTAAAGCATTTGATCATTCTGCTGTGATAAGTAATCTAATGCCAAAAGAAGAGTTTGAAAACATCAACAATATCAACTTCTCAATGAAAAGAAATGATATTGTTGTACAGTCAGGCAACTCCAAAGATATGATTTTTGATATTGACTCATTAATCGTATACATTTCGAAATTCATCACGCTACGAAAGGGAGATTTAATCTATACAGGAACACCCGTTGGAGTAGGATCTATACAAATTGGCGACAAATTTGATGGGTATATCGAAGACAAATTGATGTTTTCGACTCAAATTAAATAAAATGAAGAAATTGGCAATTTTGATGCTAGGTATTCTAGGAATTAATTCATTTACCCAAGCGCAAAATAAAAATATAATCACTTCTCGCACCTATCCACAAGGTTACTTTCGTAATCCTTTGAATATTGCAATGGATGCTTCGGGGACTTTTGGTGAATTGCGTAGCACACATTTTCATGCTGGTGATGACTACCGTACCCAGCAAAAAATAGGTCTACCTCTGCATGCAGCAGCTGAAGGATTTGTATCCCGCGTTCGTGTGCAAATTGGTGGCGGTGGCAATGCCGTTTATATTGATCATCCTAATGGATATTCGACAGTATATCTTCATATGGATTCTTTCAATGAAGTATTGACAAAACTTGTCAGAACTGAACAATACAAACAGCAAAAATTTGATGTAGATATCACGCTTGATCCGGATCAAGTAAATCTTACGAAAGGCCAATATATAGGTAGTGCAGGAAATACTGGGGGATCTGGTGGACCGCATTTACATTTTGAAATTAGAGATACCAAGACACAGCAACCATTAAATCCACAATTATTCGGACTAAAATTTTCGGATCGTTTCAACCCCACGATTAATAGCATTATGCTTTATGATTTGGAAAATAAAATGTTTGATGAATTCACGCCACGTAAAGGTTATGGCCTAAAAAGTATTGGTGCTGGCAGATATTCCTTAACACAGACATCACCGATTTCCGTAACTGGAAAATTCGGATTAGGAATCAATACAATAGATAGACATCGTGCTGGAGGATTCCAAAACGGAGTTTATTCAATAGAACTTTTTGTGGATGGTGATTTAATTTCATCAGCGGTATTTGAAGAATTAGATTTTAACACATCGCGTGCAATACATGCATATATCGACTATCCGCATTGGAAACGTTCAAAAGCAAAAATTCAAAAATCATTTAAAGACCCCGGCAATCCAATCGAAATTTTTAAAACATTAGATAATAACGGAGTAATTGAGTTATCAGAAAACAAAATTTACGCCGTAAAATATGTAGTCAAAGATGTTGCTGGAAATTGTAGCGAATTAGATTTCAAAATTGATTACAAAATTCAAATTGATTCTTTGCCACCTGCGGTTAAAGGTCAACTGTTCACCTATAACGCAGAAAATAATTTCTCAAAAGAGAATATCAAACTTCAAATGCCAAAAGGTGTTCTTTACAACGATTTAGACTTTATTTACACGGAAGATACGCAATTACCCAATACGTATTCTTCATTACATAAAGTGCACAATACATTGACGCCTTTATTTTCTACCTACTCGATTTCTATCAAACCGACAAATCTACCGCTACATTTGGAAAGTAAAGCATTATTAGCTTCAGAAGAAGGTGGAGCTGAAGGGGGTAAATTCGAAAACGGTTGGGTCACCGCAAATACACGAAACTTTGGAAATTTCTATGTCACAGTAGATACTATCGTCCCATCTATCGTAGCTCGCAATTTTTCAAACGGAAAAAATGTAGCTCGCCAAAACAAGATTGATTTTACCATTTCGGACAATTTTTCTGGAATTCAATCTTTTAATGGCTATATCGATGACCAATGGGTTTTGATGGAATATGATTCTAAAAATAGACACTTGTGGCATCGTTTTGATTCTTCTTTAAGTAAGGGAGAGCATACATTCAGATTGATTGTCAAAGATTGGAAAGACAATGAAAAAGTCTATGAGGCTAAGTTTATTAGATAGCAATAAAAATTAATTATTATGTCATTAGAAATAGGAACAAAAGCACCAGAAATAATTGCTAAAAATCAAAATGGTGAAACGATAAAGTTATCGGACTTCCAAGGCAAAAAAGTCATCCTATATTTTTATCCAAAGGATAATACACCTGGATGTACTACAGAAGCATGTAATTTCAGAGATAACTATCAATTTCTTCTTGGAAAAGGTTTTGAAGTTTTAGGTGTAAGTATAGACAGTGAACAGTCACATCAAAAGTTTATATCCAAATTTGAATTACCTTTTAATCTTTTGGCTGATGAAGACCAAAAAATTGTAAACGATTATAGCGTTTGGGTGGAGAAAAACATGTACGGTAAAAAATATATGGGAACAGCACGCACTACATTTGTTATCAATGAAGAAGGTCTGATCGAACACATCATCAAGAAAGTTGATAATAAGAATGCATCACAGCAGATTTTGGATTTGTATACAGACAAATAGCTGTTGACTTTTGATGTAGAATTTTATACTTTTACCCTTTATGAGCAAGCAAACAGACGACTTTTTCAAAAACATAGTTTCACACGCAAAAGAATACGGTTTTGTGTTCCAATCGAGTGAAATTTACGACGGTCTTAGTGCCGTATATGACTACGGTCAATTGGGTTCTGAATTAAAAAACAACCTTAAAACATATTGGTGGAAATCCATGGTGCAATTGAATGAAAATATTGTAGGTATCGATGCCGCAATTTTCATGCATCCTACTACTTGGAAAGCTTCAGGGCACGTAGACGGATTCAATGACCCAATGATCGACAATAAAGATTCTAAAAAACGTTACCGTGCAGATCAATTGATCGAAGATAAAATCGATCGTTATGAAAAAGACGGTAAATCTGATAAAGCAGCACAATTACAACAAGATCTTGATAATGCATTAAACGCTGACGATTTAGCACGTTTAAAAACTATTATCGAAGATCACAATATTGTATGTCCTATTTCGGGAACAAAAAACTGGACTGATGTACGTCAATTTAACTTGATGTTCGATACACAAATGGGGGCTATGGCTGATGGTGCGGAGAAAGTTTACCTTCGTCCGGAGACTGCACAAGGTATATTTGTAAACTTCTTGAACGTTCAGAAAACAGGAAGAATGAAAATCCCTTTCGGTATCGCTCAAATCGGTAAAGCTTTCCGTAATGAAGTAATCGCACGCCAATTCATTATGCGTATGCGTGAATTCGAACAAATGGAATTGCAATTTTTTGTTCGTCCTGGCACCGAGATGGAATGGTACAACAAATGGAAAGAAACGCGCTTGAAATGGCACTTAGCTTTGGGATCTAATCCAGAAAAATACCGTTACCACGATCATGCAAAATTAGCGCATTATGCTAATGCTGCTGTTGATATTGAATATGATTTTCCTTTTGGTTTCAAAGAAGTTGAAGGTATCCACTCCCGTACAGACTTTGATTTGAAACAACACCAAGAGTATTCAAAGAAAAAAATGCAATACTTCGATCCTGAGATCAACCAAAATTACATTCCTTATGTAGTGGAGACGTCAATCGGCTTGGATCGTTTATTCTTAACAGTATTTGCTAATTCATTAGTACACGAAGATCTGTCGACAGAAGAAAAACAAGATTCACGTGTAGTTTTGAAATTCCACCCTGCGATTGCTCCTGTAAAAGCTGCTGTATTACCGTTGACTAAAAAAGATGGTCTTCCAGAGAAAGCTCGTGAGATCATGGCAAAACTAAAATTGGATTACAATATTCAATATGATGAGAAAGATGCAATCGGTAAGCGTTACCGTCGTCAAGATGCAATCGGAACTCCTTATTGCATCACTGTAGATCATCAATCATTAGAAGATAATATGGTAACTATTCGTCACCGTGACTCTATGGAACAAGAGCGCGTAGCTATCGATCAATTATCATCAATAATCGGAGAGCGCGTGAGTTGGACTAACTTACTAACACAATTGATTTAAGAAAGCTTTTATTGGTTATAAAAAAGGTCTCCTATTAACAGGAGACCTTTTTTTGGTTTAAATTTTAAACATAAAAGAAATTAACTAAATTTAAACTACAAACTTTAACACCATGAGAACTATCACACGAACAAAAATCAATTCATTAGTTTTTATCTTTTGTGCAACACTACTATTTTTAGGCTGTTCCAAAGACAACAATACACCCGAAACTTCTAAAGAAGCTTATTTTAAATTTAAACTAAATGGGGTGCAAAAAGAATATAAATATCATATCAATGCAAACGATCCTCCTAGTGAAAAAGTTATTCATTTCGTAACGATAGCAGCTTTCGAGAGCAATAACATTGCAACGTCGACTTCATTAGGCTTTCAATTGGTCTCGGATAAAGGGGCACAAATAGGAACATACCTCAATAACAACGCTAATGGAGACCAATTACACGCGACCTATGCCATCCAAAATGTCAGTAATGGACAAATAACAGGAACAACAACTTATAACACAAATGAAACCCCATTTACATTTCAAATCACTAGCCTTACAAAATCGGGAGTGAAGGGAAAATTTAGCGGCAAATTAAAACTATCAGGGGGATCTGAAATTTTAGATGTTACTGAAGGTGAATTCTCAGCTCCATATAACTACTAATTAGATTGCAAATAGCTCCATAGCTACAAAAAACATTAAAATGCAGCAGTATCTTGGCTACCCCTTATTTGTTACTTAGTTTTGTTCAAATTAAACATTCTACATCATTAAGAGTCCAAGAGGTATGAAAAATATTATTGCTAAAATTCTTTTTATTTCCAGCATAGTTACTGGAACGGTCTTCGCAAGTAATGCACAAATTGTCAATCGAAAAATAGATACTTTAAATAATAAAATTGACACCGTCAATGTGACTAGAATCGCTGCAGATAAACAAAAGGCTATTGATAACCAACGAACACAATCTGAAGCTGAACGAAAAAAAATTGAGAAGGCAGAAAGAGATGCTTTAAAAGCGACTCAAAAAGCGGAAAAAGAAAAAATAAAAGCTGAAAAGGAAGCTATAAAACGTCAAAAAGAAATTGAAAAACAAGCTAAGAAGCTAGAAAAAGCAGAAAAAGAAAGAGCAAAGGCGGCAAAAAAATACGACAAAGCGGTAGCAAAAATTGAAAAAATCGAAAATAACATCAAAAAGCAATCTTCCAAAATTGAAAAGATGGAAGATGATTTAGATAAAAAAATACGCAGAAATAGAATTTCTGACATTGACAGAGAAAAGGAAATTATCAAAATCAGTAAACAACAAATAAAACTAAAAGAATTAGAAAGAGATTTTGATAAAGCTGAAAGAGAAGTCAAAAAGTTAAGATAAAGAATAAGGAGATCAGATTGATCTCCTTATTCTTTATAATACTTTACCTAAAAGTTGTACGTAAAAGCTGATACCATCCTCAATCTCTTTGAGATAAATAAATTCATCCGCAGTATGTGAGCGTGCAGAATCACCAGGACCGACTTTAATAGATGGAATTGGCAATAACGCTTGATCACTCATTGTTGGGCTGCCATACATCTTTTTACCTAACGCTATACCTGCCTGTACGATTGGATGATCAACAGCAATTGTTGATGGATTCAAGCGTGTAGAACGTGCTACGACATCAGATTTAACATGAGACTGAATGATCCCAAGCACTTCTACATTGGTATATACCTCCGTAGTACGCACATCCACGACATATTTACATTCTGCTGGAACGACATTATGTTGTGATCCCGCATTGATAACCGTCACCGACATCTTCACTGGTCCTAAAAAAGTTGATTCATTTGGAAATTTATAGGAATTAAACCAATTGATATCCTCAATCGCTTTATAAATCGCATTAACGCCTTCTTCACGTGCAGCGTGTCCAGATTCGCCGAGAGCTGTGCAATCCAAGACCATTAGACCCTTTTCTGCTACCGCCAAATCTAAAAGAGTTGGTTCGCCCACAATAGCAAAGTCACATGCTACAACATGTTTATAAGCTTCCTCAATTCCTTCTTTACCTGAAATCTCCTCTTCTGCGGATACAATCAAACACAAATTATAAGCTAAATTTTCATCTTCATAATAATATAAAAATGTCGCTATCAACGAAACCAAACAACCACCAGCATCATTAGCCCCTAAGCCAAATAATTTTTCATCTTCCACAATAGCCTTGAATGGATCTTTTGTGTAGCCAGAATTCGGTTTTACAGTATCATGGTGGGAATTTAAAAGAATTGTAGGCTTTGATTCATCAAAATACTTGTTGTACGCGATCACATTATTCCCTATCTGATTATTCGAAATACCACGCTCGATAAGAAAAGTACTGATGCAATCCGCCGTTTGATCCTCCTCCCTACTAAAAGAAGGAATCTCTATCAGCTGTGCCAATAGAGATTTACTATCTTGAATAAGTTGATCTATATTTTTATTCATTATATAGTCCGCCAGCCTTTTTAGCCGACAATTTGATTCCTTTAATAAAAGCAGAACTCAAGCCATTATGCTCCATTTCGTTCAATCCAGCAATAGTACATCCTTTTGGAGAAGTTACTTTGTCTATCTCACTTTCTGGGTGGCTATGTGTTTGCAACAGTAAATCGGCTGCTCCTTTCGCTGTTTGTATAGCCATTTTCAGAGCGTCGTGAGCGTGAAATCCAATTTCTACTCCACCTTGGGACGCTGCACGAATAGCTCGTAAGAAGAAAGCTATACCACATGCACACAATGCTGTGGCAGCAGTCATTAGATCTTCATTAATAACAATAACAGAACCTACTGCCTCGAACAATTTTTCTACTTTATTGACTGCTTCATCACTTGCATTTTCAGTAGCAATACACGTCATAGATTGTCCAATTGCTATAGCGGTATTAGGCATTGCACGTACCACAATTTTATCATGCCCCAAAATTTCCTTTACATCATGACAAGAAACACCCGATGCTACAGAAACAATAACTTGATGAGGTAATACCGTTGGAGCAATATCCTCCATTACCCTTTTTATTTGTTGTGGAAGAACAGCTAAAACTACGATTTCAGCTCCTTTGATAGCCTCTGAATTATCCGCACTCACACCAAAGCCAAAAGCTACCTCTTCTGACAAAGAAGCCAAATTTCTGCGCGTAAGTATAATATCTTCAGCCTCATACATATCCGATTTTACTAGCCCTTTGGCGAGAGAAAATCCAATATTTCCTGATCCAATTATTGTTATTTTGCTCATGATTTAGGTTTGTTGATGGTTATTTGTTTATCAAGCAGGTACCAAATTTTTGTTGTTGAAATAAATGCAAATTAGAAGCATTACCTACGTAAACTGATTTAACGCCCTTATTAATCGCGTCAAACGCGTTTTGTAACTTTGGTATCATACCATCACTTATTATTCCACGTTCTTTATATTTATCAAAGTCGCTTGAAGTGATATTTTCTATTACCGAATTTTCATCATTAACATCCAATAACACACCATTTTTCTCAAAACAGTAAATTAATGAAGTTTCGTAATGATCTGCCATTGCTGTAGCTAATGCAGAAGCAATCGTGTCTGCATTCGTATTTAACAATTGTCCTGATCCATTATGTGTAATTGCTGAAAACACAGGGGTAAAACCAGCATCCAAAAATTTTTTAATAGCTAAAGAATTTACTGAATCTGCTAATATATCTCCGGCATAGCCGTAATCTATTTCTCTTACAGGACGCTTAACCGCTTTAATCACATTACCATCAGCACCACTCAAACCAATAGCATCACATGTATATTTCTGTAATAAAGCTACTATATTTTTATTAGTAAGACCTGCATATACCATCGTTACTACATCCAGCATATCCTTGTCTGTAATACGACGACCTTCAACCATCTTAGCCTCTAACCCCAATTTAGACGCCAATCGCGTAGCAATTTTACCACCACCATGGACAAGTATTTTTTTTCCAGGAATCGCGGCAAATTTTTCTAAGAAAGTTTCTAATTGAATATCATCATCAATTACATTTCCACCGATTTTAATAATATTCAATGTACTATTCGACATATATTTTACTTATTTATTTAGACTTTCTAACATTCTCTTTAATACAACCTGTGCTGCCCAAACACGATTACTCGCTTCTTTAATTACTAATGAATTTGGCCCATCCAATATTTCAGATGAAAGCTCTAGATCACGACGCACTGGCAAACAGTGCATTACTTTAGCATCATTAGTAAATTTTAATTTTTCATTATCCATCATCCAATTTTCAGAAACAGGGTATACCTGTCCATATTCTTTGTATGAAGACCAGTTTTTCACATAAACGAAATCTGCACTATTTAATGCCTCTTGTAAGTTATTCGTAATTGTAGCACCTGTTGTAAATTCTTCGGCCAAATCATATCCTTCAGGGTGTGCAACAGTAAAATCTACCAAGCCTTGTTCTTGTGCTTTTGACATCCATTCAGCAAACGAATTTGGTACCGCTTGCGGAAGTGCTTTAACATGGGGAGCCCATGCCAATACTACTTTAGGTTTAGCTACTTTCTTATGTTCTGTGATCGTAATTAAATCAGTCAAACTTTGTAATGGGTGACGCGTCGCACTTTCTAGAGATACTACTGGTACTCCACAAAATTTCATGAATTTATTAAATAAATCTTCGTTATAATCAGCTTCCTTATCTTTTAATGAAGGAAAAGAACGTAAGCCCAAGATATCACAATACTCACCCATTACCGCTGCCGCTTCACGAATATGCTCTACAGTTGTGCCATTCATTACGACTCCATCTTGTGTCTCTAGTGCCCAGCCATCTTTGTCCATATTCATGACCATGACATTCATACCAAGGTTTAGAGCAGCCTTTTGTGTACTCAAACGCGTACGAAGACTTGGGTTCAGAAAGACCAAGCCTAACATTTTGTGTTTACCTAATGACTCATTTGCATTAGGATATGCTTTTAGTTCTAAAGCTTCTTTGACGATAGCATCTAAGCTGTCAACATCAGCTACTGAAAAAAATCTTTTCATTGATAAATTACCTATGAATATGTGTATTGTTAAGCTTTTAGACGTTCGTCCAAAGCTGTTAAAAATCTATCTGCAATTTCCTTTGTAATATTCAATGCTGGTAGAATACGAATCACATTTGGTTTAGCCTCGCCTGTGAAGATTCTATTCTTCAACAGTAAATCTTTCTTAACATGTGCAAATTCAGCCGGTAAATCAATTCCGATCATCAACCCACGACCTCTCACCTCTTGCACTTTATCAAACTTTTTCAATTCTTCGATCAAATAAGAACCTACAGAAGCTGCATTTGCTAATAGATTATCTTTCTTTATTATATCCAATACCGCTACCGCTGCTGCACAAGCCAAATGATTACCACCAAATGTAGTACCTAACAAACCGTAGGATGCTTTAAACTTAGGAGAAATTGAGATCCCACCTATCGGAAATCCATTACCCATACCCTTTGCCATCGAATAAATGTCCGCATCTACACCAGCATAATCATGTGAGTAGAAATCACCTGTACGACCATAGCCACATTGTACTGAGTCAGCAATATAGACTGATCCATATTGATCACACAAAGAGCGAATTAATCGTAAAAATGAAACGGATGCTTCGCGAATACCACCAACACCTTGGATACCCTCAATAATAACAGCAGCAATTTCATTCCCATATTCAGCGAAAGCTATAGCTAAAGCCTCCTCATCATTGAAAGGAAGAAAAACTACATTTTCAGTTTCATTTATTGGAGCAACGATTGAAGGATTGTCCGTAGCAGCTACAGCTAATGATGTACGACCATGAAATGACTTACTAAAAGCTATAACTTTCTTACGCCCTGTATGAAAAGAAGCCAATTTCAGTGCATTTTCATTTGCCTCAGCTCCAGAATTACACAAGAATAACGTATAGTCTTCCTTTCCAGAAACTTCACCTAACTGTTGAGCTAACTGCTTTTGAATTGGGATTTCTATTGAATTTGAATAGAATCCAATATTATTTAATTGTTCTGTAATACGCTGTACATAATGTGGATGTGTGTGTCCTATAGAAATAACAGCATGACCTCCATAAAGGTCTAAGTATTCATTACCTTCCGAATCCCAAACTGCTAAGCCATCTGCCTTAACAATATTGATGGGATTAATTGGGTAAACATTAAATAAATTCATTTTTTATATATTTTATGGCAATAACAATATTAAATAACATCCTTAGCAAATATACTCAAGTGTCTATAAAAAGACCTACTTTATCTTTTATTTTTACATTACATCTTCAATAAATTACCTCTAATATTTTACATATGGTGCATACTCCGAAGGAAGCAAGTTGTAACCTTACAGTATGATTACTAATTAATTCCGAGATTTCACCCTTACAAGACGACTTAAGGAGATAAAACATGAAATACTTTTTCATATTGAATCACAAAATATTGATATTAGAGCCTTTTAGTTTAACCAATACACTTATAAAATCTATGAAAAACAAAATCATTACAAAATTAATTTTGGTCATAGCATTGTGCTTTAGTGCGCAGGTACCCATGCTTGCCCAATCCAGAAGTAATCAGGCTATTCAGGTTATCGTAGCACCAGATAAAGCAGATTGGACTTACGCTCCTGGAGAAAAGATTAAATTCACTGCTACTGTTCTAAAAAATCATATCCCGATCAAAAATATAGAGGCATCCTATACAATTGGTTTAGAAAAAATGTCAGCTGACCAAAAGGGGAAAGTAAAAATCGACAAAGAAACAATTCAAATTGGAAAACAACTTTCTTTAGATACACCTGGATTTATACGTTGTAATGTAACGGTTAAAATTGATGGTGAAGAATACAGAGGTTTCGCTACAGCAGCTATATCCCCTGAAAAAATTCAGCCTACACAAACATTACCAAAAGATTTTCAAGAATTTTGGAATAATGAATTAGAAAAATCAAAAATACTACCTTTAGACATTAACTATACATTATTACCTGAACGTAGCACTTCAAACGTGGATGTCTTTCATATCAGCTATAAGAATATCGACAACAGTCTAATGTATGGAATATTAGCTAAGCCAAAAAAAGATGGTAAATATCCTGCTATCTTACATGTCCCTGGCGCTGGAATAAGACCATATGCCGGAATTATTGATCTCGCCGAACAGGGTTTTGTAACACTGCAAGTAGGAATTCATGGTATATCCGTAATAAATGATATAAGCTTATATAATAATCTATCGACAGGGGCCTTACGCGGATATCAATACAATAATTTGGATAATAAAGATACTTACTACTATAAAAGAGTATATATAGGCTGCAGTCGAGGAGTAGATGTATTGGCATCCCTAAAAGAAGTTGACCCCTCAAATATCGTCGTATGGGGCGGAAGCCAAGGAGGAACTTTAGCTATAACAACGACTGCACTAAATAAAAAAGTAAAAGGCTTGGTAGCTCTTTATCCTGCTATGTGTGACTTGACAGGATATTTACATAAGCGTGCTGGTGGCTGGCCTCACATGTTTAATGAATCCAATGTTACTACGATGGCAACACAACAGAAAATTGAAACTTCAGGATATTATGATGTTGTTAATTTTGCTCGTCAAATAACTGTACCTGGATTTTACACGTGGGGATATAATGATGAAACATGTCCCCCTACCTCATACTATGCAGCTTACAATCAAATAAAATCATCTAAAGAGCTTTATTTAGTACAAGAAACAGGACACTGGACTTATCCAGAGCAGTACACAAAGATTAATAATTGGGTTAAAGACTTTGTCAAGAAATAACCTGCTAATCAGGCAAAAAATAAGGTCTATCAATTACTTGATAGACCTTATTTTTTATAAGAAATAAAACTAAAATTAGTCTTTTTTCTCTTCTGTAGCAGGAGCTTCTTCAGTAGCAACTGTTCCTTCAGCTTTTACTTCTTCTGCAACCTCTTCAGTAGCTTTTTTCTTAGAAACACCACGACGACGAGTAGCTTTTTTCTCAGTTTGAGCAGTTTTGCCGTAAACCTCGTTGTAATCTACTAACTCGATAAATGCCATCTCAGCATTATCACCTAAACGGTTTTCTAATTTAATGATACGAGTGTAACCACCTGGACGTGTAGCAACTTTTTCAGATACTTCACGGAACAAGATAGTAACAGCATCTTTATCTTTTAAGTAAGCGAATACTGTACGACGAGAGTGAGTCGTGTCAGTTTTTGATTTAGTAATCAATGGCTCAACATATTTACGTAATGCTTTAGCTTTAGCCAAAGTAGTAGTAATACGTTTGTGTTTGATCAATGACGTCGCCATGTTAGCTAACATCGCCTTACGGTGACTGTCAGTGCGGCCTAAGTGATTTACTTTTTTTCCGTGTCTCATTTTAGTTTTTGTTTTTGTGCATACCGTTCTTAATTGCTTTCGCTTTCGGAGGAATTATGCAACAGGTCGCTTAATTATTTAATTAATTATTATTCTTCGTCTAATTTAAATTTAGACAAGTTCATTCCGAATGATAAACCTTTCGATTTAACCAACTCTTGAATTTCGCTTAATGATTTTTTACCGAAGTTACGGAATTTCAACATGTCAGCTACGTCGTAAGTTACCAACTCAGCTAGACTGCGAATATCTGCAGCTTTCAAACAGTTCAATGCACGAACAGAAAGATCTAAATCCACCAATTCTGTTTTCAAGATCTTACGCATGTGTAAGATTTCCTCGTCTACAACTTTAGTTTCTTCTTTAGTTTGTGACTCTAACAACATATTTTCGTCAGAGAACAACATGAAGTGTTGAATTAAGATACGAGCTGCTTCTTTCAAAGCATCTTCTGGATGAATAGAACCATCAGTAGAGATATCCAACAACAATTTCTCGTAGTCAGTTTTTTGCTCTACACGGTAGTTTTCAATGGTATATTTCACATTCTTAATCGGAGTGTAGATAGAGTCGATAGCGATAACACCTACAGGACCATCAGTTACTTTATTCTCTTCCGCATTTACGTAACCACGACCTTTAGCAACTGACAATTCAACCTCAATAGTTACTGAGCTTTCCATGTTACAAATTACTAAGTCAGGATTCAAAACAGTAAAGTTGTTAGAAAACTTAGTGATATCACCAGCTTTGAATTGTTCTTGACCATTGATAACTACAAAGATTTTTTCGTTGTCACCTTGCTCACCTGTTTTCTTGAAACGTACTTGTTTCAAGTTTAAGATGATTTCGGTTACGTCTTCTGCTACACCTTTAATAGTAGAGAATTCGTGAGAGACACCTGAAAATCTAATCGACGTAATTGCATATCCTTCTAAAGAGGACAATAAAATACGGCGCAAAGCATTACCAATTGTTACACCAAAACCTGGCTCTAATGGACGAAATTCGAAAGTACCATCAAAATCCGTAGATTTTTGCATGATAACTTTATCCGGTCTTTGAAATGCTAAAATTGCCATTTATAATATTTTAATATTTTTTAACAATGTATATCTTAATAGCATATGCATAATCTTCAGAAGATTATGCATATTTCTATTAATTATTATTTAGAGTACAACTCTACGATTAAGTTTTCTTTGATATTCTCAGGGATATCTGATCTTTCTGGGAAGTTCAAGAATTTACCAGTAAGATTTTTAGCATCCCACTCTAACCAACCATATTTATTGATTGCTCTACCTGCTACTGAAGTAGTGATAGCTTCTAAAGTTTGAGAACGCTCGCGTACAGCGATTACATCACCTGGGCGAATGCTATATGATGGAATGTTAACAACTGATCCGTTAACAGTAATGTGCTTGTGTGAAACTAATTGACGAGCAGCAGAACGAGTAGGAGCAATTCCTAAACGATAAACAACGTTATCTAAACGAGCTTCTAATAATCTTAAGAAGTTCTCACCAGTGATACCTTGTTTAGCAGCCGCTTTAGCAAATAAGTTAGCGAATTGACGCTCTAATACACCATAAGTGTATTTTGCTTTTTGCTTTTCTAACAACTGAATAGCGTATTCAGATTGTTTACCTCTTCTTTTTGATGGACCGTGTTGTCCAGGAGGATAATTTTTTTTCTCTAATGCCTTATCAGGGCCAAAAATAGGCTCTCTGAATTTACGTGCAATTTTGGACTTAGGTCCTGTATATCTTGCCATTTCTTTCTCTGTTTGAAGTATCTATCAGCCTTTAACTGACGAATCTTATCTTAAACACTATTAATTAAACTCTTCTACGTTTTGGAGGACGACAACCGTTGTGAGGAAGTGGTGTAATATCTTTGATAGTTGTTACATCAATACCTACAGTTTGTAATGTACGGATCGCTGATTCACGACCTGCACCTGGTCCTTTAACGAAAACTTCAACTTTACGCAATCCTAAGTCATAAGCAACTTTACCACAGTCGTTAGCAGCTTGACCTGCAGCATATGGAGTATTCTTTTTAGAACCTCTAAAGCCCATTTTACCTGCTGATGACCATGAAATAGTTTGACCTGAATTGTTTGTCAAAGTAATAATAATGTTGTTAAAAGTAGCATTGATATGAGCTTGACCTACAGGCTCGATAACAACGATACGTTTTTTAGTAACTTTTTTACTTTTAGCCATTTTTTACTTATTATTTAGTAGCTTTTTTCTTGTTTGCAACTGTCTTACGCTTACCCTTACGAGTACGAGAGTTGTTTTTAGTGCGTTGACCACGAACTGGTAAATGCTTACGGTGACGTAAACCACGGTAACAACCAATATCCATCAAACGTTTGATGTTCAATTGAACCTCTGAACGTAAAGCACCTTCTACTTTGATCTCATCATTAATGATAGTACGAATAGCTGCTAATTGATCATCGTTCCATTCAGACACTTTCACATCTTCACTAATGCCAGCCTTCTCTAAGATATAAGCTGCTGTTGCACTACCGATACCGAAAATGTATGTTAGGCCGATAACACCTCTTTTGTTTTTAGGTAAATCTATACCTGATATCCTTGCCATATAATTTTTTAAGCGATTTTGTTAATTAATTATCCCTGACGTTGTTTGAATTTAGGGTTCTTTTTGTTGATCACAAAAATCTTTCCTTTGCGACGGATGATTTTGCAGTCCGCGCTACGTTTTTTTACTGATGCTCTTACTTTCATTGTAATAAATTGTTAAAGCTCTTCACAGAGCGCTATCTTATTTATAACGATACGTTATTCTACCTTTTGTTAGATCATAAGGTGACATCTCTAATTTAACTTTATCTCCTGGAAGGATTTTGATATAGTGCATACGCATTTTACCCGAAATATGAGCAATGATTTCATGCCCATTTTCTAACTCCACACGAAACATAGCATTAGATAATGCTTCTCTGATAACTCCGTCTAATTCTATTGAGGCTTGTTTAGCCATATATCAATTCTTATTTACGTTTCAACAACCTGCACTTAACAGGAGTGCAAAGATAAATAAAAAATACTGGAAACCAACTACTTTTTATTTAAAACTTTTTCGATTTCATCAAAATTCAACAACACATCAGGAGTACCTTTTCGAATAGCGACCATCTGCTCAAAGTGTGCTGACAATTTACCATCTACTGTACTCACCGTCCATCCGTCATCCCAAAATTTCACTCCAGCCTTGCCTGCATTGATCATTGGTTCAATACAGATTACAAGTCCTGATTCCAATTTAGGTCCGGCACCACGTTTGCCATAATTTGGAACTTCTGGTTTCTCATGTAAATTAACACCTACACCATGACCTACAAGTTCTCTTACTATACCAAAATTATATGGCTGAACATATTCTTGAATTGCTGATGAGATATCACCCACTCGTTTGCCAGCTACAGCTTGTTCAACCCCTTTTAACAAAGAAGCCTTTGTAACGTCCAATAGCAATTGAGCTTCTTTTGAAATCTCTCCTACACCAAATGTATATGCTGAATCTGAAATAAAACCGTTTAAATTTACCCCCCCATCAACAGAAACTAAATCACCATCTTTGATGACATAGTCACTAGGGAAACCATGTACGATTTGATCATTTACAGAAATACACAAGGAATAAGGAAAACCGTGGTAATTTAAAAACGCGGGCGTACCACCGTGATCTTGGATATAGTCAAATGCTAACTTGTCCAATGATAACGTCGTGACACCAGGTTTAATTACTTTGGCAATTTCAGCAAGTAAATTCGAGAGTACATTTGCTGACTCTCGAATTTGCTCGATTTGTTCTTCTGTTTTATAAATTACTTTAGACATCTAAAGAAATTAAATAGCTGATTGATCATACCCCTCTACTCCAACAGCCGAACGGCCCTTTACACGACCTGTTTTCATCAACCCATCATAATGACGCATTAATAAATGAGATTCGATTTGTTGAAGTGTATCTAACACTACACCTACCAAAATTAATAGCGAAGTACCACCATAGAAATGTGCAAAGTTATTATTAACACCTGCAGCACTAGCTATAGCTGGTAAAATTGCTATTATAGCTATAAAAATTGCACCGGGGAAAGTAATACGAGAAATTACATTATCAATGAATAAATTCGTATCATATCCTGGCTTAATGCCCGGGACAAAGCCCCCATTCTTTTTCATGTCTTCTGACATCTGTTGTGGATTTACCATAATAGCTGTATAAAAGAATGTGAATGCAATAATCAATACCGCGAAAGTCACATTATAAGCTACGGAAGTAAAGTCAGTCAACGAAGTCAAGAAATCTGATTGAAGACTTGGGAAAAATTGCGCCAAAGACATTGGTAAAAACATGATCGCTTGCGCAAATATAATAGGCATTACACCTGCTGCATTTACTTTCAATGGAATGTACTGACGTACACCACCAACTTGTTTATTACCAACAATTTTCTTAGCATATTGTACTGGAATCTTACGCACCCCTTGAACGATCAATATAGTAAAGATCACCACAAAGAATAAAGCAATAAATTCTACAATAAACGGTATAATACCACCACCGCTTGGGCTCATACGAGATCCCCACTCAGCGATAATACCACCTGGTAATTGTGCTATGATACCAGCCATGATGATCAATGAGATACCATTACCAATACCCTTATCGGTGATTTTCTCACCCAACCACATCACAAACAAAGTACCTGCAGACAAAACAATAGCAGCTAGAATCGTAAACAATGGATCTTCAATAGTCTTAGCTGAAGCATCAATTTGAGTCTTCACATAAGCTACAGCTTGAACCAATGTAATTGCCACCGTTAGGTAACGTGTAATCTGTGTCATTTTTTTACGACCAGATTCACCCTCTTTTTGCATTTTTTGAAACGCAGGAACTGCAATCCCCAATAATTGTACAACGATAGATGCCGAGATGTAAGGCATTACACCAAGAGCAAATATAGCCGAACGAGAAAAAGAACCTCCTGAGAACATGTTGATCATGCCCAAAAGCCCCTCTTTTTCACCAGCGTTTACTAACGCATCAGGATTGACACCTGGTAATACCACGTGACACCCAACACGATAAATTAAAAGAAATAGTAATGTATTCAGAATACGATTACGTAAATCTTCAATCTTCCATATATTGGTTAAGGTTGTGATTAGTTTTTTCATGTATTAAAGTTTTACGATAGAACCACCTGCAGCTTCGATTGCTTTTTGAGCAGACGCTGAGAATGCATGCGCTTTAACTTCAACTTTAGCTTTTAACTCGCCACGACCCAATACCTTTACTAAGTCATTCTTAGAAGCCAAACCATGAGCTTTCAACGTATCGAAATCAACAACTGTTAAGTTGTGCTTTTCAACTAAAGCTTGTAATACGTCTAAGTTCACACCGGTGTATTCTACGCGGTTAGCATTTTTGAAACCGAATTTAGGTACACGACGTTGTAAAGGCATTTGACCACCTTCGAAACCGATTTTAGTAGAGTGACCTGAACGTGAGCCAGCACCTTTGTGACCACGTGTAGAAGTACCACCACGACCAGAACCTTGACCACGACCAATACGTTTTCTGCTTTTTGTTGAACCAACTGCTGGTTTTAAATTACTTAAGTTCATTTTTTAAACTAAGATTGTGTTGCACCTTCGCTTTCACTAAACAGGATACAACGATTAACAAATAAATATTAATAAACAACTAATGGAAAGAACCGAAATTCTTTCCATATAGTATTTTTTGCTTATTTAAATAGCCTCTACAGCAACCAGATGGTTTACTTTACGTACCATTCCGATGATAGCTGCAGTAGCTTCTACTTCTACTGAGTGATTGATTTTTTTCAAACCTAATGCTTCAATAGTTTTCTTTTGGCGCTCGCTTCTGTCGATAACGCTCTTTATCTGGGTAATTTTGATTTTTGCCATGATAATTAACCGTTAAATACTTTATTTAAATCGACACCGCGGTGTTGAGCTACTGTATATGCATCACGCATGCTTGCTAATGCAGTGATAGTTGCTTTCACTACGTTGTGTGGGTTTGATGATCCTAATGATTTAGCTAATACGTCTTTGATACCAGCAGACTCTAATACAGCGCGCATTGCACCACCTGCTAATACTCCAGTACCACCTACAGCTGGTTTGATTAACACAGAACCACCTGAAAATTTACCATATTGCTCGTGAGGTACCGTTCCATTAATAATAGGAACTTTTACCAAATTTTTCTTAGCATCATCGATACCCTTAGTGATAGCTTCAGTAACCTCTTTAGCTTTACCTAAACCGTAACCTACGATACCGTTTTCATCACCAACAACTACGATAGCTGAGAAACTGAAGGTACGACCACCTTTTGTTACTTTCGCTACGCGTTGGATGCTTACTAAGCGATCTTTTAATTCAATTTCGCTTGATTTTACTCTTTTAATATTGCTTAATGCCATTATCTTTCTTGATTAAAAGTCTAAACCGCCTTCGCGAGCACCTTCTGCCAATGATTTAACACGGCCGTGGTATAAGTACCCATTACGGTCAAAAACTACTTTACTAATACCTGCTGCAACAGCTTTCTCAGCTACTAATTTACCTACAGCTTTAGATTGATCTACTTTGTTACCTGATGCTACTAAGTCTTTAGATAAGCTCGAAGCTGCAGCTAAAGTTTTACCTGTAGTATCGTCAATTACTTGTGCGTAGATACCTTTATTAGATCTAAAAACTGATAAACGTGGACGCTCAGTTGTGCCAGCAAGGTTTTTTCTAATTCCTTGTTTGATTCGCTCTCTGCGAGATGTTTTACTTCCTGCCATGGTTATTATTTTTTAGCTGATTTACCTGCTTTTCTTCTTAATACTTCACCCGCAAACTTGATACCTTTTCCTTTGTAAGGCTCTGGTTTACGGAATCCACGGATTTTCGCCGCTACTTGTCCGATCAATTGCTTATCAACAGACTCTAAAGTAATAGTTGGATTCTTACCCTTTTCAGCAGTAGTTGTAACTATAATTTCCTTTGGCAAAACAAAAACGATCTGGTGAGAGAAACCTAAAGTTAACTCTAATGTATTACCAGTGTTTGTAGCACGGTAACCTACACCAACTAACTCTTGCGTAGTTTTGTAACCTTCAGTCACACCAATCACCATATTATTCAATAGTGAACGGTATAAACCGTGTAATGCTTTGTGTTTCTTTTGTTCAGTAGCGCGAGTTACTACGATGTTACCATCTTCTTCTTTAACTGTAATGTCGCTATCTACTTGTTGTGATAATTCACCTTTAGGACCTTTTACTGTAACCAGATTCTTGTCTGATACAGTCACCGTTACTCCAGCAGGAATAACGACAGGTGCTTTTCCAATTCTTGACATTTCTTCGTGTTTTTTTTCCTAGATTAATAAACGTAACATAAAACTTCACCACCTACGTTTTGTAAGCGAGCTTCTTTATCTGTCATTACACCTTTAGATGTTGACAAGATAGCGATACCCAAGCCGTTTAAAACGCGAGGCATGTTGTCGACATTTGCATACTTTCTTAAACCAGGTTTACTCACACGTGTCAAAGTGCGAATAGCCGGTACTTTGCTAATTGGGTTATACTTCAACGCAATTTTGATAGAACCTTGAGGTCCTTCTTCTACGAATTTGTAATTAGCAATGTAACCTTTGTCAAAAAGAACTTTAGTAATTTCTTTCTTCAGGTTCGATGCAGGAATTTCAACAACCCTGTGGTTGGCCTTAATGGCATTCCTTACTCGTGTAAGGTAATCCGCTATTGGATCTGTATTCATTATGTAAAAATATTGTGACAATGGTTTCTTACGTTAACAAAAGCGCAAGACCTACTGTCTGTTAATAAAAAATTGCAATGCAAAAGCCCTGATAAGTCTAAAAAAAGACTTATCCGGGCAAAAATAATTATTTTTTCTTGATTACCAAGAAGCTTTTGTAATCCCCGGGATCTTACCATCAAGTGCCATCTCACGAAAAGTTACACGAGAGATACCAAATTGACGCATATATCCTTTTGGACGACCTGTTAATTTACAACGGTTGTGTAAACGAACTGGTGAAGCATTTTTAGGTAATTTATCTAACGCTGCGTAGTCTCCAGCTTCTTTAAGAGCTGCACGTTTAGCTGCAAATTTAGCAACCAATTTTTGACGTTTTACTTCGCGTGCTTTTAATCCTTCTTTAGCCATTGTTTTCCGAATTTTGATTTTTGAACGGTAAACCGAATTGTTTTAATAACTCTAATGCTTCGATATCATTACCAGCAGAAGTCACGAAAGTGATATCCATACCAGCGATTTTATTGATTTTGTCAATGTTAATCTCAGGAAAGATGATTTGCTCAGTGATACCTAAATTATAGTTACCTCTTCCGTCAAAACCTTTGTCATTGATACCACGGAAATCGCGGATACGAGGCAAAGATACTGCGATCAAACGATCTAAGAATTCGTACATGTTGTTGTCACGCAATGTTACACGCGCACCAACTGGCATTCCTTTACGAAGTTTGAAGTTTGAGATATCCTTTTTTGATTTAGTAGCAACTGCTTGCTGACCAGTAATCAAAGTTAACTCAGCGATAGCGTTATCGATTAATTTTTTATCTGCTGTAGCAGCACCTACACCTTGTGAAACAACTATTTTCTCAAGTTTCGGAACTTGCATAACGCTTTTATACTGGAATTTTTCTTTAAGCGCTGTACGGATTTCTTCCGCATATTTCGCTTTTAATCTTGGTACGTAAGTCATTATTTAATTTCCTCCCCTGATTTTTTAGCGTAACGAACAATTTTGCCATCTGCATTAACTTTACGACCAACACGAGTCGGAACTCCTGTTTTAGGATCAATCAAAGCTATGTTTGAGATGTTGATAGCAGCTTCTTTCTCGATAATACCACCTTGAGGATTAGCTGCACTTGGTTTAGTGTGTTTTTTTACGATGTTAGCGCCTTCTACGATAGCTCTACCTGCATCCACCAAAACTTGTAATACTTTTCCTTGAACACCTTTAGAGTTACCAGCGATAACTTTCACTAAATCACCTTTTTTAATCTTGATTTTGTGAGTTGTTGTTGTTTTTTTGTAAGCCATAATTATAAAACCTCCGGTGCTAGTGATACAATCTTCATGAACTGCTTCTCACGTAATTCACGAGCTACAGGGCCGAAAATACGAGTTCCACGTGGTTCATCATTATTATTTAATAATACTGCAGCGTTGTCATCGAAACGAATGTAAGAACCATCTTTACGACGGATTTCTTTTTTCGTACGTACTACTACTGCTTTTGAAACTGATCCTTTTTTAACGTTTCCTGAAGGGGTTGCGCTCTTTACAGATACAACAATCTTATCTCCGATTGATGCATAACGCTTACGCGTACCGCCCAATACACGGATTACTAAAACTTCTTTAGCACCGCTATTGTCAGCTACATTTAGTCTTGATTCTTGTTGTACCATGTTATTTAGCTCTTTCTATTATTTCAACTAATCTCCAGTTCTTTGTCTTACTCAGCGGACGAGTTTCCATGATTAATACCGTATCGCCGATACCGCAGGTATTAGTTTCGTCATGAGCCTTGAATTTAGTAGTTTTCTTAACGAATTTACCGTAGATAGGATGTTTTACTTTACGTTCAACAGTAACTACGATAGACTTGTCCATCTTATTGCTAACTACTAAGCCGATTCTTGTTTTTCTTAAATTTCTTTCCATTTCGACTTAATTTTTATGCCTCAGAGGCTGTTTCAGATTTTGCTGCATTTTTACGCTTAGACACCTCAGTAGAGATTTTAGCGATATTTTTGCGAGCTGCTTTTAAAACATTAGGGTTTTCTAAAGCAGAAACAGCGTGTGCAAATTTTAATTTGTTTAACGCCGCTTTTTCTTCAGCTAATTTAGCTGTTAAAGCGTCTGTTGTTAATTCTACGATTTCTGAATTTTTCATTGCTTTCAGTGTTAATGTTGGGTTATCAATTCTGTTTATATATTGCCTCCCGAGTAACGGTCGAGAGGCTAAACTATTGACATTACCAACGATTTTTATGCTTCTACGTAGTCTCTACGTATTACAAACTTAGTTTGTACTGGTAACTTTTGAGCTGCAAGGCGTAAAGCTTCTTTAGCAACTTCTAAAGGCACACCTTCTGCTTCGAATAACATACGGCCCGGGCGTACAACTGCTACCCAATACTCAGGAGCACCTTTACCTTTACCCATACGTACCTCTGCAGGCTTTTTAGTAACCGGTTTGTCAGGGAAGATACGGATCCAAACTTGACCTTCACGTTTCATAAAACGTGTTACCGCGATACGAGCTGCCTCGATTTGACGGCTTGTGATCCATGCTTCTTCCATTGATTTGATACCGAAAGAACCGAAAGATAATTCTGCTCCACGAGAAGCATTACCTTTCATACGGCCTTTTTGCATCTTTCTGAACTTCGTTCTTTTTGGCTGTAACATGTTCGTATTTTTTTAATCCCGCCCTATGACGGGACAATTTTAAATCTTATTATTAATTAATCTTTTTTTGCACCACGGTTTTGGCCACCACGGTTTCCACCACGGTTGTTGTTGTCGCGACGACCACCACGGTTATTACCACCACGGTTGTCACGGCGCTCACCACCACCTTCGTTTCCACCACGAGTTTTAGTGTTAGAAGTCTGACCAATGTTAGGAGATAAGTCACGTTTACCGTAAACTTCACCCTTACAGATCCATACTTTGATACCAATTTTACCGTAAGTAGTTAAAGCTTCTGCTAAAGCGTAGTCGATATCAGCACGCAATGTATGCAAAGGAGTTCTTCCTTCTTTATATTGCTCTGTACGAGCCATCTCTGCACCGCCAAGACGACCTGAACACATGATTTTGATACCTTCTGCGCCCATGCGCATTGTAGAAGCGATAGAAGTTTTCATTGCACGACGGAATGAAATACGAGCCTCTAATTGCTTAGCTACACCTTCAGCTACTAATTTAGCATCTAGTTCTGGACGTTTGATCTCGAAAATGTTGATTTGAACATCCTTTTTAGTCAGTTTTTTCAACTCTTCTTTGATCTTGTCAACTTCTTGACCACCTTTACCAATAACGATTCCTGGACGAGCCGTGTGAATCGTTACAGTGATGCGTTTTAAAGTTCTTTCAATAACAACTTTAGCTACGCCACCTTTAGCGATACGTACAGAAAGATATTTTCTGATTTTTTGGTCTTCAACTAATTTATCGGAATAGTTCTTTCCTCCGAACCAATTAGAATCCCATCCTTTGATGATACCTAATCTGCTACCTATTGGATTTGCTTTTTGTCCCATTCTATAATAAATTAGTTGTTAACGTTATTTAAACTATCTACTACCAACGTAACGTGGTTTGAGCGTTTACGAACTCTGTATCCACGACCTTGTGGAGCTGGACGCAATCTTTTCAATTGACGACCACCACCTACTGATACTTCTTTCACGAAAAGAGCGCTGTCTGCGACAGATGCACCTTCATTACTAGATTCCCAGTTTTTGATTGCAGATAATAACAATTTCTCTACGCGAGCTGCTGCCTCTTTGCTTGAATGTTTAAGAATGTAAAGAGCGTTCTCTACTTTCTCGCCACGGATCAGATCCACTACTAAACGCATTTTGCGTGGTGAAGTAGGGCAATTCAATAATTTGGCAGTAGAAGCTCCTCCTGTTTGAGCTTTTGTCTGCTCTTTGCGTTGTCTGACAAGTACAGACTTCTTAACTTTTTTTGTTGCTTCCATTACCTATTATTTTTTCTTTTCTGCGTGGCCTTTGAATGTACGCGTAGGCGCAAATTCACCAAGCTTGTGACCAACCATATTTTCTGTTACATAAACTGGAATAAATTTATTCCCGTTGTGCACTGCGAAGGTATGGCCAACAAAATCAGGTGAAATCATTGATCTACGAGACCAAGTTTTGATTACTGATTTTTTGTTTGTTTCATTCTGAGAAAGAACTTTTCTTTCTAAGTTGTGATCGATGTAAGGACCTTTTTTAATTGAACGAGCCATTATTTTTTCCTTCTTTCAATGATGTAACGATTCGATGTTTTCTTTTTGTAGCGTGTTTTGAAACCTTTAGCTAACACACCTGTACGAGAACGTGGGTGACCTCCTGAAGTACGGCCTTCACCACCACCCATAGGGTGATCAACAGGGTTCATCGCAACACCACGAACGCGAGGACGACGACCTAAGTGACGTTTACGACCAGCTTTACCTAATACTTGGTTAGCTTTTTCAGCATTTGATACTGAACCAATAGTCGCAACACATGTCAATAAGATCATGCGAACTTCGCTTGATGGCAACTTGATAATAGCATATTTACCATCACGTGCAGACAATTGAGCGTACGTACCAGCCGAACGAGCGATTGAACCACCTTGACCAGGATTCAATTCGATGTTGTGGATGATAGAACCCAATGGAATGTTTGCTAATGGTAATGCATTACCAATTTCTGGAGCAACTTTTTCACCTGCTATTACAGTCATACCAACTTGTAATCCTGTAGGAGCGATGATGTAACGTTTTTCACCATCCGCGTAGTGCAATAATGCGATACGCGCAGTACGATTTGGATCGTACTCAATAGTAGCTACTGTTGCTGGGATTTCTTTTTTATCGCGTTTGAAATCTATAATACGGTAAACTTTCTTGTGTCCGCCACCGATATAACGCATAGTCATTTTACCAGTCTTGTTACGACCACCTGATCTTTTGTTCGCGCCTACTACCAACGACTTTTCAGGAACGTTTGTAGTAACATCAGAATAGTCTGCGCCTACTCTGAAACGAGTACCAGGGGTAACCGGTCTGAATCTTTTAACTGCCATTTTTTATTTATATAACACTGTAAAAGTCAATAGTTTCACCATCTTTAATTGTGATGATGGCTTTTTTATACTTAGGAGCTCTTCCAGAAACGAATCCTGCTTTAGTGTAACGGCTTTTTGCTTTACCAGCTACTACTGAAGTATTTACCGCAACAACAGTCACACCAAACATTTCTTCGATAGCAGATTTAATCTGAATTTTGTTTGCTCTATGATCTACTTTGAAAGCATAACGGTTTAATTTTTCCGTCAATAATGAAGCTTTCTCAGTTAAGATAGGTTTTTTAATAATCTCCATATTACTTAGCTAATGCTTCCTCCAAAGTTTTAACAGAATCTGTAGTTAACAATAATTTAGTAGCATTTAACACATCGTATGTGTTTAAATCTGAAGCTACTACAACTTTTGCTTTTTTCAAGTTTCTGCTTGATAAATAAACATTGTTATTGTAGTCTGGCAAAACTAATAAAGTTTTTTCGTCAGCTACATTTAATGCGTTTACTAAAGCAACATAGTTTTTAGTTTTGATAGAGTCAAAATTAACAGCATCTAAAACTAAAACATTGTTTTCTTGCGCTTTGTAAGACAACGCTGATTTACGTGCTACTTGTTTCAATTTTTTGTTCAATTTGAACGAGTAATCACGTGGTTGAGGACCGAATACACGACCACCACCATTAAACAATGGAGATTTGATAGAACCCGCACGAGCACCACCAGTACCTTTTTGTTTGTGTAATTTACGAGTAGAACCCGCGATTTCATTACGTTGCTTAGATTTGTGAGTACCTTGGCGTTGGTTCGCTAAGTATAGTTTCACATCTAAATAGATCGCATGGTCGTTTGGCGTTACACCGAAAACTGTTTCAGGAAGTTGCACCTTGGCACCTGTTTCTTTACCTGATAAATTTAATACTTTAACTTCCATCTCTACTATTTGTCTAAGATTACATAAGAACCTTTAGCTCCTGGTATAGAGCCACTCACTACGATTAGGTTTTGCTCAGCATAAACTTTCAAAACTTGTAAGTTTTGAACTTTTACACGATCACCACCCATACGACCTGCCATGCGCATTCCTTTGAATACACGTGAAGGCCATGAAGCAGCACCAATTGAACCTGGAGCACGTAGTCTGTTGTGCTGACCGTGAGTCGCACCACCTACACCACCAAATCCGTGACGCTTCATTACACCTTGGAAACCTTTACCTTTTGAAGTACCGACTACATCTACGAATTCGCCTTCAGCAAATAATGTTACATCCACGATGTCACCTAGTTGTTTTTCATCTTCGAAAGTTTTGAATTCAACTAGTTTACGCTTAGGAGTCACTCCTGCTTTCGCAAAGTGTCCTTTTAGAGGAGCTGATGTATTCTTCTCCTTAGCCTCGTCATAGCCAAGTTGAATAGCCGAATAGCCATCACTCTCTACCGTACGTATCTGCGTTACCACGCACGGCCCAGCCTCGATTACTGTACATGGGATGTTCTTCCCATCAGCGTTGAACAGGCTGGTCATTCCTACTTTTTTACCAATAATTCCTGACATGTTATAAATTAAATTAATTAAAGTCCATCGAAGCAGTAGGGCTTCGCTCAAGACATACTTTCCCCAATAAGGGACTGCAAAAGTACAAAGATTTTTATAACTATCAAATAATAAGTGAATTATTTTTTATAAAATATTTGAGTCAATGATAATTATACACAAACATTTACTTCGTATTAAAATACCCAAACGGAAATAATTGAGTAATATCACCAAACCTCTTTCTATCTGAAAAACTTTGTTCTATTGCTAATCTGCATGCCCCACAGTATTCTGCCCAAAAATCAACAATGAAGTATTTTACCTTAGTAAGGTTTAGCAATATTCTTAAAAATTGTTGCCAAATTATTATTGAGTAATGTATAGCCTACTATTTGTATTTTTCGTTTGCTAGTAATCCTATTATAACACATTTAAAGATTTGGGCTATCATATAGTTGAAAATAATACCTCCCTAAACTTTAAATGTAAACCATTATCTACAAATGGAAAAACATAAACTATTAATTGAACAACATTAATAGTTTAATTATACTTTTGCACAAAAATTAAAGAGTATGAGAAGAATTCTTTTAGCATTATCTCTATTTGGATTGTACAACTTAGACACACAAGCTCAAGAAATAGCTGACACGGCAAAGTTTTGGACTATAAAAGGTGAAAATACATTTCTAATTAACCAAAGCTCATTCACAAATTGGGCCGCAGGTGGTGTTAACTCATTTGCTGGTAATGTAATTTTCAATTACGACTTTAATTACAAAAAAGACAAATGGAGCTGGGACAATAAAGTATTAGCAGCCTACGGTCAAACATTTCAAAAGGAAACTGATTGGAGAAAAAATGATGATAGATTCGCTTTCAATTCTCTTTTGGGCCGACAATTGACAGAAAAATGGTTATATACTTTTTTTATGAATTTTAATACCCAATTTGCAAAGGGTTATAAATATGATGCTGACGGAAATGGTGAATTAACATCAGCAGGTTTTGCTCCCGCATATGTAAGCTTTGGGCCTGGTATAGCGTATAAAGAATCTGATAATTTCAAAGTCAACATATCCCCCGCCTCTGCTAGATTCGTCTTCGTTACAAATGAAAATATAGACGAGACATTATATGGCTTAGATGAAGGTAAAAAATCGCGCTTTGAATTTGGTGCTTCTTTGGATGCTTATTACAAAAAGGATATTATGGAAAATGTGGCCTTTGAAAACATTCTAAGATTATATTCTAATTATTTAGAAAATCCTCAAAATATAGATATAGATTACACGGCAAATTTATTTATGAAAGTAAATAAATTTATCACTGTAAATGCAGGTGTACAACTAATCTATGATGACAACACCAAGATTCCAACATTTGAAAATGGAGTGAAGACAGGTGAAGGTCCAAAACTACAAGTAAAACAAGTCGTAGGGGCTGGTATTACTTACAAATTCTAGGCTAGACTAACCAACTTATAAATTGAAAGGAGACCAAATGGGTCTCCTTTCTTATTTTACAATAACAAAAATACTCTTCTCTATAAATTCAAGACTACTTCTTGTTTTACCTGATTTCTATAAATAGTAAAATTCAGCTTATGGTAATAATGGAATTGCTTCAACAAACTATCTAAACCCGTCGTATTAATTACTTTTTCACCTTCACAGGCCACTATGACATCATTAATCAGAAATCCATTGTATTTCAAATAAGAATCGTCTGCAAATTTTACAATCATTATTCCCTCCATAGTTGGCAACCCTGCTGCAGATTGTTCACCTAGAGACTCGATTGATTTTAAAGTTGCTCCTTTATAAGTAATGACCGATGAAGCCGTATTTGTCTTTGGTTTATTATAATTCAATTCAGGAATTATAGGCGAATCAGCCAGCTTTTTTAATCTACCACTAGTCACACCAAAATTCTGCATATCAAAATTTACAAAACCATCAGGCACCTCAGCCAATAAGGTAAAATCACCATTCTTTACGTCTTTGAATTTTGGTGTGATAACTTTCCCATTCCTTTCCAATCTCTTTTCTTGATCTTTAACCAAATCCTCAGCTTTAACATAATAATTGTAATCTACGGTATCTCCCCAAAAATCCACACGAATATCTTGATGGGGCAACATCACTATATTATTTCTAAATACGTCATGACTATTTTTGAACCATACATGTGGATGAAAACCATTATTTACGGTAATATTGTTATAAACCGTTCTATGAAATCCTTCACGAAGCTTTATTCCACCATTGAGACATAGATTATTAAAAATAACATAATTTGAAGAACCATCATCCAAGTCTATATCCCAACCGTGATCACAACGAAATCTATTATTTCTAATATATGTTGTTTTATAAGCGTCTAGTAAAATTAGCTCTGGCCTTCTTGCTACTAAATCATCCATTTTTTCGCGATCAGGATGCCAAAATCGATCCCTACCCCATGAATTAAAAGCTCCATGATCACTTGTCTCGAGCACCGTATTAAACACATCATTATAAGCAATGTCATGTCCACCCCAAGTACCATCTCCCACATTAATCCCAGCTCTTGGAATATCGTAAATTGTATTATGCAACACACGAATTGACTCAGCAATTGAAATTTGCACTCCCGCCACTTGCTTTTCTACCAAACCAATGTTACGAATCAAATTATCACTTACCTCACAATCTTTAGGATAGTTATCAGATTTAGGACCGCGAACAGTATCCAAATCAGCTTCAGGCACAAAGTTTTCGTAACGAAACGATGGAGATCTCACAGCGCTAGGATCACCAACAAAAGAAACTGCACTTGCTCCGATTTGTTCGATAAGGTTACCTGAAATTTTTACCTCCCTATTGTAATTGCTCACAAAAACAGCATTACCACCCAAATTATAAAAATTAGATTGTGAAACTTCACAGTTTTCTGCGTTTTCAAATTTCACAGCACCTTGACGATAGATTGTCCAGTCACTACGCAACAGTGGCTCACTAGTTTTCATAAAAGTAGGAGCTGTACACACAAAATCTAATCCTTTAATCTTGATATTTCGAACAGGCTGTTGTTTAGTTCCAACTAACGATATGATATTTTCCAAACGTGCAGTTTCAAATTTTAAAACATTCGGATTTGTACCTTGTTCAGGTTTATAATAAAGAATAGATTTATTTATATCAAAGTACCATTCGTTTGTATCATCCAGTTCCTCAAAAATGTTCTCTACAAATCGAAAAGTCTCATGAATAGGACTTGGCCTATTATTCTGTTGACCTCCTTCCAACATCAAATTACCTTGACTATCCTTTCCTTTTATCTCAAAATGAAAACCACCCCATTTTCCTTCATGCAAAGCATGCACATATCCACCTTTTGGATTCTTCCAACGCGCTACCCTTTCTTTAGAAATTGCATCTGCTGCATATCCATTGAAAGGCAATATATTAGCATTGTAATTTGGATATCGTGCTTTGATTAATCTCTTGCCATTACTGTATAAATCCTCAATAACTGTCGCTGAAGGAACAACTGTGCTCCAGACACCATTTGTTTCAGATTTCCATTTTAAGTTTTGCAAGAGAATACCCGCACTTAAAATTACCTTTTCGCCATCTTCAGCTCGCAATACAAAAGGTGTATTTTGCTTACCTGAAAAAGATTGATCGAGCTTTATACTTTTATCCAAATAATATGTACCAACTCCTATTACTAATTCTACCTTTCCTTTGAATTTTGTTTTTTTAATCTCTTTAACACGATTGATCCCTTCTTGAATTGTACTAAGCGGTTTTTTTTCATCTCCAATATTTTTGTCATGACCATGCACACTCACATAGATCGCTCGAGAAGACTGCGCATTAGCATCCAAGAAACCGAAAAGTGTAATTATTAATATATTCAAAAACAAAACCTTCATAATGTTATAGTTTATTGGTAAAGTGAATTTTGTGCTTTATTATTGTTTGTAATTTCTTCATTTAGTTTATTATGCATGGTTATCCATAAAACATCTTGAAAGACATTAATCCAAGTTAAGGAGATGGCTCTATTAAAAAATAAACTATCCTACCAATTAAATAAACTATATACACAAGTAATATATTAAAAAACACAAAATAAACCTTCGCGTTGATTATTATTGCTCTTGGAATATGACTCAAAAGTCCATAATCATAAATTTTAGCATTTTACAAAATATAAGAGGTTAAAGACTCCCCAATTACAAGCTAAAATTATATTGTACAAAAAAGAGGTATAAATGAATAAATCAAATATACCTCTCAGCAACACTTATGAGAAAGTGCTATATTTTGCAGTATTACAATTACCTAGTACTGTCCAGTATTTAGCATCACTAACGTACATGCTTCAACCGGTTCGATACCCGCCTCTACTAATTTTGCAGAAAGTACAGGGTTTTCAGCGCCAGGATTAAAAATAACACGTTTGGGCTTCGTTTTTAAAATATATTCATAATAAGGTTCTTGATTACGTGGCCCCACGTACAATGTTATTGTATCAATATCTGTATGAATTTCTTCAGCTGGTTCAATCGCCACACCTGCTACCTCTCCTACTTTTCGCCCAACATTGATTATCGGATAACCCTTTCTTACCAATTTATTAGCCACTAAATAAGAATATCGAGCTGAATTTGTGCTAGCACCTAAAATCAATGTCTTTTTCATATACTTTAAACTTTATAATATTAATGTTCTACAAATCCTCCATTAGAGTCATATGCATTTTGTCTTAATATAGGCATTTCTAAAATTTTATACAACTCATCGAGTTGATTTAAACTACCATTGACCATATTCGACAAAAGAACAATAGTCACATCATTAGTTAAATCCCTTACATACAGGTTTTTAAAACCATGCCACCACCCTGTGTGATATACAATTTTTTCTTTACCCGAACTAAACATTCTCCATCCATAACCATAACTGAATACACCACGTTTAGCATCTGATCGTGGTACATATGCTGAATCTAACAATTCAGGTTTCAAAAGTCTGCCTTCTTTCAAAGCTTTATCCAACAAATACATATCTTTTACTGTACTGTAAATCCCTTTGTCTCCCAATGGACCATCCAAATAATCCTGTACAACAGATCTTCTCCACACGCGATCGTGCCCGATGACATCGGTGGGAATCTTATCATACTTCACCCGAGATAATGCCGCAGTATTTTTCATTCCTGCTGGTTTAAAAACATTCTCTTGCATATAAGTATCAAAATCTTGACCTGACACCTTCTCGATTATGGCTCCCAACATCATGTAATTTGAGTTATTGTAATGAAAACGTCCATCTGGCTTACCATATCGCGCAGGCTTATGTTGAATCATTAAATTAATCGCATCTGTATTGGACATTCCCTTCTTGCGATCTGGCCAAATTTTATCAACAAAATAGACATAGTTCGGCATCCCAGATCGGTGGGTCAACAATTGTCTCACTGTCACACCTTCATATGGAAACCCAGGAAAAAAGTCAGAAACTAATTGATCAATCCCAACCTTTCCGTTATCGATCAATTGTAAAACACCTAAAGCTGTTATTGGTTTTGAAACAGAAGCTAGTTCGAATTTAGAATCAATATCTAAACTATCCTTATGTAGGTAATCTGCCCAGCCAAAAGAATTCTGATATATAATTTTACCCTTTTTGGCAATCAACACATTGCCATTAAAACCTGAGCGCTTATGCAATTTTTGCATATACTCATCTACTCGAAGATCAACATTCTTGGGATCGTAAATCAAAGCGATGCTATCCAACTCAGATTGCTTTTGCAGAATTTCTTCTTTCTTTTTGACGGCAGATTTACACGAGATAATAAAAATTGTAAAGACAAAAAACGCTACTAACCTAACTAACCTATTCACTATTTCTAATACGATTTTGATTTTATTAAATATAAAAGGAATCTACCTGAAAACCCAAAAAAGAAGCCACTTTATTTTCATAAAGTGGCTTTTGTAAGATCAAACTATAATCCCTTATGCTAATAAACGGATTGGAGCTTCTAATAATCCTTTTAATGTTTGTAAGAATTGAGCACCTGTCGCACCATCTACTACGCGGTGGTCACAACCTAATGTCAATTTCATTACATTACCTGGTACTACTGCACCGTTTTTCACCACGGGAATTTGTTGAATAGCACCTACAGATAAAATTGCTCCATCAGGGGAGTTGATAATAGAAGTAAACTCATCAATACCAAACATACCCAAGTTAGAAACTGTAAATGTAGATCCTTCCCAGTCTGCTGGAGTCAATTTTTTAGTTTTTGCCTTACCAGCGAAATCTTTCACCTCTGCAGAGATGTGTGATAATGATTTTCCATCTGCAAAACGAACAACTGGAACTAATAAACCATCTTCTACCGCCATAGCAACACCGATGTTAGTATGTTGGTTGAATCTGATTTTATCGCCTTGCCACGAAGAGTTAACAGCAGGATGTTGTTTCAATGAAACTGCAACTGCTTTGATAACTAAATCGTTGAAAGATACTTTTACTGGAGCAACCTCATTTATTTGAGCACGCGCAGCAATAGCATTATCCATATCGATACTTACAGTCAAGTAAAAATGTGGCGCTGTAAACAAAGACTCACCTAAGCGACGAGCGATTGTTTTACGCATTTGCGAGACACCAACCTCTGTATATTTTTCTTCGCCAACGAAAGTTGGTAAGCTAATAGTTTTTGTTTCAGATTTAGCAGCATCTTGTGCTGGAATAGGAGCTGATTTAGCTGCAGGAACAAAGCTTTCAACGTCTTTCTTAACGATACGACCACCGTCTGCTGAACCTTTTACATCATTCAGGTTAATACCTTTATCTTTAGCAATTTTACGTGCCAAAGGAGAAGCTTTCACTCTTGAATCATCCGAAGATGAAGATGTCGTAGCCGCTGGAGCAGTAGTAGTCGTTGCTTCAGGTGCTTTTACTTCTTCCTTAGCTTCAGCTTTAGGAGCTGCTGCCGCAGGTTGATTCAATAATGGAGTAATATCAGTCCCAGCTGGGCCAACGATAGCAATAATATCATTTACCTTCGCTGCTTGTCCAGCTTCAAGCCCGACATACAATAAAGTACCATCAGCATACGCCGTTACTTCCATTGTAGCTTTATCTGTCTCTACATCTGCAATAGCATCGTCAGATTTGATTGAGTCACCCACTTTGAAATTCCACTGTGCAATCACACCTTCTTTCATTGTATCACTCAACAATGGCATAGTCACTACAGTAACGCCTAAATCTTCAGCAGTAACAGTTGAACCCGAACTTGCAGGAGCAACAGCTTCTTCAGTTTTAGTCTCTGTAACTTCTTCTTTAACTGGAGTTGAGTCTCCGCTTAACAAGGCTTGGAAATCCTCGCCCTCCTCGCCCAAGATTGCGATAATAGCATCAATAACTACTGCCTCACCATCTTTTGGACCTATATATAACAATGTTCCTTCCTCGTAAGACTCTAGATCCATTGTTGCTTTATCTGTTTCAACCTCTGCTAAAAGGTCGCCAGAATTCACTTTATCACCAACTTTTTTGTGCCATTTAGCGATTACACCTTCTGTCATGGTGTCGCTCATTTTTGGCATTCTAACTACTTCAGCCATGTATTATAGTAGATTAAATCTTTTATAAAAACCTTGAATTATTTTGAATTAGTCCATTACAAATGGATAGTCCTCTTGTACATAGATATCTTTGTACAATTCATCAACTGAAGGATATGGAGATTCTTCCGCAAATTTCACTGAATCATCAACCACTTTTTTAACCTCAGCTTCTACTTCTGCAAACCAAGCCTCGTCAGCATATTTATTTTCTACAATAGCAGCTTTAGTAGCCAATAATGGGTCTCTACCTTTGTACTCTTCTAATTCTTCTTTTGTACGGTATTTAGCCGGATCAGACATTGAGTGTCCTTTGTAACGGTAAGTACGAATCTCTAAAAATGTAGGTCCTTCACCTGCACGTGCACGTTGAACAGCTTCATCCATTGCATTGTGAACAGCTACTGGATCCATACCATCAACTGGAGCACATGGCATATCAAAACCTAAACCGATTTTATAAATATCCATCATGTTTGTTGTACGTTGTACAGAAGTACCCATTGCGTAACCGTTGTTCTCACAAACAAAAATCACAGGCAATTTCCACAACATAGCCATGTTGAAAGTTTCATTCAATGCACCTTGACGTACAGCACCATCACCCATGAAACATACGTTCACGTTGTCAGTACCTAAATACTTCTCTGCAAAAGCTAAACCAGCACCTAATGGAATCTGACCACCCACGATACCGTGACCACCCATCATACCTTTTGATTTGTCAAAAAAGTGCATCGATCCACCTTTACCCTTAGAACAACCTGTCGCTTTACCATAAAGCTCAGCCATACAAGCATTTGCAGAAACACCTTTAGCCAAAGCCTGAGCGTGATCTCTGTATGATGTGATAAATGTGTCAGCAGGTCTTGTTGCAGATACAGTACCAGCTACAACCGCTTCCTGACCAATATACAAGTGACAAAATCCACGGATTTTTTGTTGTCCATAAAGTTGTCCTGCTTTCTCTTCGAATTTACGCATGAGTAGCATAGATTTATACCACTCTAAATATGTCTCTTTTGTTATAGGTGTTGAACTCATTTTAAAGTATTGTTTCTTACTTAACCGATTACAAATCTAATAATTTATATCGATAATTAGGGCACTTTTAATACTGGATTTAAGTAATTTTTGTCACAAATGGATAAAAAAGTGAAGTTACATTATTATGACACAATAAAATTACATTATTTAATGTGCTCGCTGGTTTTACAGTTGACTTAAATACTGAACGAGCTGATCTATATCCAATTTTATCTGCTCACCTGATTCCATATTTTTCAAACTTAATAAGCCAGATTCCTTCTCTTCATCACCTACTAAAAGCACATAAGGAATTTTTTTGGCATCAGCATAGCTCATTTGCTTCTTCAATTTCGTCGCTGTTGGATATAATTCCGAAGCGACACCAGACTGACGCAATGTTGCTAATAAAGGAAGTGTGAAGGATTCCAATGATTTATCAAAATTGGCAATCAACACTTTGGTATTGGTAGAATTCGAGACAGGATATAAATTTAATTCTTCCAAAACATCATAAATACGATCTGCACCAAAAGAAACCCCTACTCCGGTCAACCCTTTCAACCCAAACATACCAGTCAAGTCATCATAACGACCGCCACCACCAATACTGCCCATTGAGACTTCATTGGTTTTCACTTCGAAGATACAACCTGTATAGTAATTCAAGCCACGTGCTAGCGTAATATCAACTTCAACAAACTGATCTAACACATCCTGACCAACAAAAGTCTTTACATAAGCAAACACCTCCTCGATTTCTTGAATCCCCTTTAGCCCATTCTCCGAAGTAACTAAAACGTTTTTCAGTTGATCAAGCTTTTGTATATTACCCCCCTGAAGTTCAATAATTGGCTTTAAAGTATTCAAATCTTCATTCGTAAATCCTCTTTCAAGCAATTCTTTATTGACTCCATCTAAACCAATTTTATCCAACTTATCGATAGCAACTGTCATATCAACGATAAGTTCAGGTTTACCGATAATCTCCGCTATGCCTGTTAGAATTTTACGGTTATTGATTTTGATCGTGAAATCTTTCAAACCCAAAGCTTGCAAAGCTTCTTGATAAATCAAGATAAATTCTGCTTCATTTAATAGCGATTCAGAACCCACAACATCGACATCGCATTGATAAAACTCACGATAACGACCACGTTGTGGACGATCTGCACGCCATACGGGTTGAATTTGAAAACGCTTGAATGGCAAAGCGATATCGTTCTGATGCATGACTACATACCTCGCAAAAGGAACTGTCAAATCATAACGCAATGCTTTTTCTGTAATATGCGGTATTAATTTATTCGAGTTGCGCTCAGACAACTGATCATCTGAAACTTTAGATAGATAATCCCCCGAATTAAGAATTTTAAAAATTAATTTATCTCCCTCATCGCCATATTTTCCAGTAAGTGTGGATAGGTTTTCGAACGAAGGGGTTTGGATTTCATTGTATCCAAACTTCTTGAAGATTGATTTTAATGTATTAAAGATGTAATTTCTTTTCTCCATCTCAGCAGGAGAAAAATCACGCGTACCTTTAGCTAATGATGGTTTAATTGCTGCCATACTGCAAAGGTAAGATAACAAAGCGAATATGAGAAAATACAGCGAAAAGAATATCGCTAAAGAAACAGATTAAATAATCCTTAAAAACTCACAGGCCTTTTCAGCCGCCAGTTTCTCGGCGCTCTTTTTATTGAAATCACGACCAATCCCACATACCTCACCGCTAACGATAACCTCAATACTAAACATTTTAGAAGATTCACCTTCCGGATTTTCAACAAGATTAAACGTCACCTCTTTTCCTTCTTGTTGACACCATTCTATCAATCTACTTTTGAAATTAGACTCCGTGATTTCTAAAGTCTCTATATCAACATGGGGATCAATAATACGAGATAACAAAAATTCCTTTGTAAAAAGATAACCTTTATCTAAATAAATTGCTCCGATCACAGCCTCAAAAGCATCTCCTAACAAAGAACCTTGTTTGGTAGGATAAGAAATCATACGGGAATCATATTGAATCAACTGATCAAAACCCAACTTCCGGGAAAGTTGATTAAGATTCGCACGAGAAACAATTTTTGAACGCATTTCAGTCAAAAAACCCTCTCCCTTGTACGGATATAACTTAAATAGCAATTCTGCTATAACCGAACCCAGGACAGCGTCACCCAAAAACTCAAGACGTTCATTGCTGTTTTTGACACCGTCTTTTATTGGAACCGCAACAGACTTATGCCTAAAAGCCATCTGGTACAATTTCACATTGCCCGGTACAAAACCAAGAATATTTTTTAGCTTTTTGTAATAAGCCCTATTACGTGATAAATATAACTTATATATCTGCAATGACATTTCCCAAGTGCTAAAAGTAGAAATAGGTAGTTTAATAAAATCTTAAACTACCTATCAACTTTTTATTCTTATTCAACACTAAACTTTATACTTTTTGAAGATTACGGTAGCATTATGACCACCAAAACCAAAAGTATTACTCAAAGCTGCGTTTACTACACGTTTTTGAGCAGTATTGAATGTAAAATTCAAATTATTATCTATTTCAGGATCATCAGTGAAATGATTGATTGTCGGAGGGACAACATCATTTTTAACAGCCATAATTGAAGCTATAGCTTCTACTGCACCAGCCGCTCCCAACAAGTGACCTGTCATAGATTTAGTAGAACTAATGTTTAATTTATAAGCGTGATCACCAAATAAATCAACAATTGCCTTTGTTTCACTGATATCCCCTACCGGAGTAGAAGTACCATGTACATTGATATAATCAATATCCGAGAAACTCATTTCAGCATCATTAACCGCCATCGTCATTGCTAACTTAGCGCCTAATCCCTCAGGGTGTGATGCCGTAATATGATGTGCATCAGCACTCATACCACCTCCTACGATTTCAGCATATATTTTCGCACCACGTGCCAAAGCATGCTCTAAGCTTTCCAATATTATTGCTCCCGAACCTTCACCCGACACAAACCCATCACGATCTTTATCAAAAGGGCGTGATGCTGTCTTTGGGTCATCGTTACGAGTCGACAAAGCATGCATAGCGTTAAAACCTCCAATACCAGCTTCATTAACCGTTGCTTCTGAACCACCAGTGATGATAATATCAGCTCTACCCATACGAATATAAGTAAACGCATCAATCATCGCATTAGTTGCCGAAGCACAAGCTGAAACGGCTGAAAAATTCGGCCCACGCAAACCATGACGCATCGAAATATGTCCTGGCGCAATATCAATAAGCATTTTAGGAATAAAGAATGGGTTGAAACGAGGCGTCCCATCTCCTTTGGCGTATGAAAAAATCTCCTCTGTAAAAGTAGTTAATCCTCCAATACCTGCTCCCCAAATTACTCCAATACGGTTTCGGTCTAATTTATCAAAATCCAATCCTGCGTCTTTGACTGCTTCATCTGTAGAAGCAATAGCATATTGCACAAAAGGATCAACCTTGCGAGCTTCTTTTCGATCCATATATTGAAGAGGATCAAAACCTTTTACTTCGCAAGCAAATTGTGTTTTAAATTTAGACGCATCAAAATGCGTAATAGGAGCGGCACCACTTACACCATTAACTAATGATTCCCAAAATTCAGGAACTGTATTACCTATGGGTGTAAGTGCGCCTAATCCTGTTACAACTACTCTCTTAAGCTCCATTTATTATGTTTGGCCTAATAAAATTAGTTAGTTAACGTTTTTTTCTAAGTAAGCAACTGCTTCACCAACTGTGCTGATGTTTTCAGCTTGGTCATCAGGAATTGCTACATTAAATTCTTTTTCGAATTCCATGATCAACTCAACTGTATCAAGTGAGTCTGCACCTAAATCATTCGTGAAAGAAGCTTCTGGTGTTACTTCGTTTTCATCTACACCTAACTTTTCAACGATAATTGCTTTTACTCTTGATGCGATATCTGACATGATTGTATAGTTTAATTATTTAATAAATCTGTGCAAAGAAAAATAAATTTACTCAAATATCAAACCTTTTTGATATTTAGGTACAAAATAAAAGAACGACAACCCCATTATTGCACATGAAATAACTAGTTGTTATGCTGAAATAATATTATATCCAATATAATAATTCCAACAAGTAATTACAAAAAAAGTTTACTTTTTGAAGATCAAAATTCCAATATGCATTTTAATTATTGTAATTTCGTACAACAAACATTTTAGACTAAGATTTTGAACAAAGTAACATTTAAACTCGATCTTGATTTCGACTTAGAGCTTGATTTTACTTTAATAGGTATTAGTTCTTCGTTGCGAGATTATAGACTTTGCCACTTCATAAATAAACATGCGGGACTTAAATTCCAATTTGGAAAAGAATCTCCAATTGATCATAATGGAAATATAAAATCTAAACCTCAAGAGGATTTAGACTATCATATTATTACAGAAAAAAATAAGAGTAAGATCGTTACTCATCATTTTCCAATGTATCGATATTGTTGCGAAAATTTTGATTACGAATATTACATCATCAACAATAAAAGCTTAGAAAATGGCGTTCTCATACCAGAAATTGCCAATTTTGACTACTTTATGTTGATTAAGCATTACATAGATTTTGAAGACTTAAATAGGTTAATTGACAACTTGAAATCAATCAATGACATCATGCTGGTAAAAGAAATTGAACCAACTTCATTGAAATCTAAAGAAAATCTAATATTTTAGCAAACTCTTTTCAAAGTGTACATTTTACACTTTAGTAAAAAAGATTAATAATTATGCCTAAACACACCATCCTGTTAGATATTTATGAATAGGATGTCATATGTAATAAAGAATAAAACTCAGATGAAGAAAATTCAAAAAAGAACGAAAATAGTCGCTACGCTAGGACCTGCATCAGCACAAAAAGAGGTATTGACCAAACTTATTGCAAAAGGTGTAGATGTATGTAGACTTAACTTTTCGCACGGTAGCCAAGAGGACCACTTGAAGGTAATCAACACAATCAAAGAAATTAACGAAGAACATCCATTTCACGTTGCAATTTTAGCCGATCTACAAGGGCCTAAAATCCGCATAGGTAAAATGAAAGAAGGTGGCGCATTCCTAGTTAATGGGTCAAAAATCGAAATGACTACCCAAGAATTAATAGGTGATGAAAATAGAATCTACATCACATATGACAATTTCCCAAATGACGTAAAAGAAAATGAAATTATATTATTAGACGACGGTAAGTTGCAATTGCGTGTACTTTCGACTAATCATAAAGATTCAGTAATCTGTGAAGTAGTACATGGTGGAATTTTGACATCACGCAAGGGTGTAAACCTTCCAAATACAAAAGTATCTATCCCTTCATTGACGGAAGAAGATTTAGACAATCTAAATTTTGCTTTAGATCATGGAGCAGATTGGATCGCGATGTCTTTCGTTCGTTCAGCAGAAGATATTGCACAATGTAAAGAAATCATCGCTGCAAAAGGTAGTCACGCAAAAATAATTGCTAAGATTGAGAAACCTGAAGCTATAGAAAATATTGATGCTATCATCGAAGCTACAGACGCCGTAATGGTGGCGCGTGGAGATTTAGGTGTTGAGCTACCAATGGAAGAAGTTCCTGGACTTCAAAAAATTATTGTACAAAAGTGTCGCAACTTGTCAAAACCTGTAATCATTGCTACTCAAATGTTGGAAAGTATGATTACTACACCTCGCCCTACTCGTGCTGAGGTTAATGATGTTGCAAACTCAGTACTAGATGGTGCAGACGCGGTAATGTTAAGTGGCGAAACTTCTGTTGGAGAATTTCCCGAAATCGTTATCGAAACAATGGCTAAAATTATCACACACGTAGAATCAACATCTTACCCTTATTATATTGCTAAAACAAATAGGTCTGAAGATTCTACAATGATCCAAGACTCTATCTGTGGATCGTCAATATTTTTAGCTGAAAAAACTAATGCATCTGCAATCGTAGCAATGACTGCTTCTGGCTATACTGCCCTTGAAATTTCAAGCTACCGTCCTGACGCTAATATTTTTGTATTTACAGGTAATACGAAGTTATTAAATCAATTAAGTTTGGTTTGGGGTGTTAGTACATTTATTTACAAAAAATACGAAAGTACTGATGGTACAATTCAAGATGTAAATGAGCTATTGAAAGAAAATCAATTAGTAGATCCAGGACAAATAGTTATCAATACAGCGTCTACACCTTTACACCATAAAGGCAAAACAAATACAATCCGCGTTTCTGTGGTTCAATAATATAAAAAATGGCGAGATACATCTCGCCATTTTTATTTTCTATTTTTTTCCTTGATCAGCAAGGAGTCAACCTTGAGTTTCCTTTCCAATTTATCCAAATTTTCTGTCCCAGGCATAGGAGCTAATCCTGCTCCAGATAATTTTTGGATAGGCATATTATAAACAACTTTATTATTACCTGAATAAGCATTGGGGATTGGAATAGAGACGTCTATTCTATCAAATAAAGAATTAGAAGGAGACATGCGCATACTAGAATCTGGCAATGTAAAATTTAACTTTGGTATCGAAAAATGTGTACTGTTTCTATTCTTGTTATTATCTTGCGCTAAAACAAAACCTATAGAAGTCACTGTAGCAATAAATGATAATAGTAATGATTTCATAATTATATTGATATTTAACAACTTAAAGTTATTCGTTTTAAATATTGTATTCAAGTTAAATTCTGTTAAATGAGGAAATTAAGTAGCAATCATTGCTATTTTTGTACAAAATGAAGAAAAAAAGTATCTCATTAATAATATGGCTAATGTCAATTGCATTAATTGGTGTAATGGCAATGCAGTACTATTTTATACGCGAAACATTCTATCAAGAGTCCCAATTGTTTGATGAAAAAGTAAATACTTCCTTATCAAAAGTAGCTTCTGAGATTGAAAAAGTGGAGGTTTTGGACTTTGCCAAAGTCCAATCCCGTGTCAACAGAGATAAATATATCGCAGAACAAAAAAAACAAGAAAGACTTGCACAACAACTAGATATACAAGAGGAAATTGACCGTCTACGTCTAAAACAACAGAATGATTATCTAAAATTTAAGGAGGCGGACGAAGCATTAAAATCAAGATATCCTAACGTAACACCTATTGATAACTGGTTTTTCGAGACGTATTATCAAAATAAACAAAACAGAAAATTTATTAAAATCCGATTAGAGCAAGAGCCTATTATTGGTACATCATTGGCCAATACATACGTCATTGTATCCGCAGATAAAGAGGTTTCTCGTGTAAATGCAAAAGATGACTCTGTACGCTATGTAATATCAGAATTCGACTTGCTGTCTGGAATTGTAAATTGGTACCAAATTGCTACTCTTCCTCCACGTGAAGACACTAAAATCAATAATCAGATTGCTGATCTAATCACCAAATTAGACCGTATACGCGAAACAGTCTTACAAGAATCCAATCCCGTTACACTTTTTGACACTGTTGCAATTCTATCAGGTAAGAAAGCTAACGTGGTAGAAGATGTTGCATTAAGTGTCCAATTAGCAAACAAGCCATTACACAAAAGAATTAACACACGTCGGATACAGCAATTAATTCAACAGGAATTGGCAAGTCGAGACATACACTCTCCTTTCAACATGGAAATTAGAGATCATTTCAAATTAATATATGAGACTACTGATCCAAAAACGCTGTTAGAACCACAAAAATTAACTCGCTATACAACAGACCTTTTCAAAGGAGATATAGGTGAATCGCGCGGTAGATTATCTATTTATTTTCCAAACAAAAAGAATATCATAGTTAAAAACATCAGCTACCTATTACTTCCTACCATTGCACTTTTTGCACTTTTGGTTGGCTGTTTTGCCTACACATTAAGCATAATCTTCAGGCAAAAAAAGATTTCGGAGATGAAGACCGATTTCATCAATAATATGACACATGAATTTAAAACTCCCGTGGCAACCATTATGATCGCAAGTGAATCATTACGCGACCCCGAAATAGCTGCGGATGATAAACGTGTAAATAAATTGGCTAATATTATCTACGATGAAAATGTACGATTAGGCAATCATATCGAACGTGTATTGAATATTGCTAAACTAGAAAAAGAAGACCTAAAAATTGAAAAAACTGATATACAACTAAATACAATTGTAGAAGATGTCCTAGACAGTATGCAATTACAAATAAATAAAGCAAATGGCAAATTGACTAAAGAATTGTTTGCAAGAGAGGATGTGGTGATCGGCGATGAATTGCATCTATCGAATGTAATGTTTAATTTAGTTGATAATGCCATAAAATACAGCTTAAATGCTCCTGATATTACTGTAAAAACATACAATTCAAGCAACAAAATAATTATCTCTGTCTCCGACAAAGGAATGGGAATGACTAAAGAACAATCCGAAAAGATTTTTGAACAATTTTACCGTATACCCACGGGGAATGTTCATAACGTAAAAGGCTTTGGATTGGGATTGAGTTATGTGCATGACATTGTAAAACGTTTTGATGGTAACATCACTGTTAAAAGCGAAAAAGATAAAGGCACAACTTTTGAGGTTATATTACCTCTTAAGAAAGCTATCAGAAATTAGATAAATGTATATTTTATGCAAAAAATATTACTAGCAGAGGATGACCCTAATTTAGGGGATCTATTAAAAGATTACCTTGAGCTAAAAGGGAAATTTGACATCACATTAGCAACAGATGGGGAAAAAGCTCTTGAAGAATTTCGCAAAAGTGAGTTTGACTTATGCATCTTTGATGTGATGATGCCCAAAAAAGATGGTTTCACCCTGGGAAAAGAAGTTCGCAAATTAAATAGCACAATGCCTATTATTTTTGCGACAGCCAAGGGTATGATGGAAGATAAAACACAGGCTTTTGAACTTGGTGGTGACGACTACATCACGAAACCTTTTCGCGTAGAAGAATTACTTTTAAGAATTAATGCCTTACTTAAAAGAGCTTCAAAAGACAAGGAAGAAGAATTGGCTGACAAATTTGAGATCGGTAGTTATTTCTTCGATTACACCAGTCAAATCATTACGTACAAGGGACAACAGCAGAAGTTATCAACTAAGGAAGCTGAATTGTTACGTTTACTCTGTTTGAAAAAGAATGATGTGTTGACTCGTGAAGAAGCTTTAAAGAAAATTTGGCACGACGACAATTACTTTACAGGAAGAAGCATGGATGTATTCTTAAGCAAGCTGCGCAAATACCTCAAAGAGGACACAAGTGTAGAAATTGTTAATGTACATGGTCGAGGATATAAACTTTTAGTGAGTTAAAAGCAGAGGTCTGAAATTAACATTTCAGACCTCTGCTTTTACTTACAATATATTTATCTTAGTTTCTAAGGGTACGTACACATCGAATATTTAGTCCTCTAGCTCCAGATGTAACATAATCTGGATAATCTATCAAACCACTTCCTGAGTCATTACCCGTCTCAAGGATCCCAATTCTAAATACATCCGCCTGTGTACTTAAAGAACTTCCTGCCAACCAATAAAGAGCATTTGCACCTTCTCCACTATACACTAACCCATCACGCATTCCGAATGCATAAAAATGAATCTTTTGATCCTCGTTATTAATCAGCTCCATATAATCATAATCTCTCTCTACAGATGAACCACTAGCGTCAAAATAAGAGAATGATTTCAAATTAATATTTGACGGATTCGCTAGAGACGCTTCTGCTATAGTAGGCATTCTCCATCCTCCAGGATACACTAATGTACAAGGATCAATATCGCGACCAGACTCATCTTCTGATTTCGGAAACTCTTTATTGAAATTCCAATAATCCGTTAATTCCTTATATCCATCACTCGGAGATTGACGAAACTTATGCTGATAACCTACAGGAGCATTCTTATCATAATATAGATTAGCATAACTCCAAATCACACCATCAATATCAAATCCAGAAAACAAATTAATTCTTCCGTTAAAATACGTCCCCTTTTTAAGACTTACCCCACTGAATGAATAAGACTTTGATTCTCCCAAAATTGAAACATTTGTTGTTTCACCATTTTTCTGTAAGACCAACGTCTCCAAGGTAAGATTCAATCTTTCGAGAAAGATTGTCTCATCACTTTCATCCATATAAATATAGCGAGCAAATGAAACGGTATCTGCTGTTCCCGTAAAACTAAATGCTGTAGGGAAATTCTGTTCAGGAATTACAACTTTATTAATAACCCTGTTTAGCTTCAAATCAAAGTTAGCAGATTGCGCATTAGGAAAAGATCCAAAAGTACCACTTACCTCCTTTATTTTCGCATCAACACCACGTGCGTCTACTGTGACTCCTACTTTTACAGTTTGTGGCAGAAAAATAATATTAACTTTTGCCGGATTACTAGCCCCAGTCTCTACGATTGGCAAATCATTATTGTGATAGTAAAATTCCCTATCTGAGGGAAGCACAATTTGTGGATTGTTGTTTGTCTCAGAAGGATCTAAATTCAAATAATCAAAATCACTAGCTTCTGTCGTATTGAAAGTAAACGCAACAATTCGATATTTATTAGCCACTGTAGGAACATAATCCACAGGAACTAACAAAGGAATTCGTGTCTGTGCTCCTCTCGATGCGATTGTCGTACCCACATGATTATCCTTATCATCAAAAATCAACACCATGAACTTAACACTATCTGCCAAGCTACGAATCTTTAGATTATCTGTTGACACTGGATAATTAACACCTTCTTTCGATGCTGTCGCTACTTTGTTAGCTTTAGACAGCAATGCTTGAGACTTAGGTGTGTAGCTTCGAGTCTTTTCTACCACTGAAACCTCAGAAAAGAATGCATTACTCAAACGAGTAACATGAGCATCTTTAACACCCGAATAAGAAGAAAACTGTTTAGAAGCCGTCTTCCTGATGTTGACTTCTTCTGAATCAATATAATCGGCGTTAAAAACTAAGTCCAAATATTTTATTTCACCTTGATTATCAACAGACAAAACTGCATCCTCTTTACAACCTATAAAGGTTAAAACCACGAAGGTAATACCGCATAATAATATGTTCTTTCTCATAATTAGAAATTTATATTAAAGTCCTTATTTTGTTCATCAAAAACTTCATAATCAACTATATCAACGCGATTTTCAGTAGGAGTAATATAATAAGTATTCGTTGATCCGGTTGAAATTGATTCTTCAATTTCAACCGAAATCAGATGAACTTGTGGGCATTTGTAATTTTGTTTATTCATAGCTTTATTAAATAATACGTTGATGTAGATCTTATTGAGAACAGGTGTGGGTAAAAAACAATTAATTAATTGCTTAGACAACAATCAAAAAAAAAAGAAAATATACCGGAAATTATCTTTACCTAAACGCAACAGCTCAAACACGAAAGTGTAAATAATTATAGATAAACACCACAAAAACAGCTCATTATTACACTAATGTTACAATAAAAGAATTTTCAAATAAAGAAAAGTCATAAATAAATAAAACCAAAATAAAATATTAGTATCCTAAACAACAAACTTCAATTACAATAATAACTGATTGACAGTATATACTTTATACATTTACACCAAAATCCTAATGTCCTTCAGTAAATGAAAAAAAAATTTTGATACTAAAACTAAAACACATAACTTAGCCAACGCTTATAGAGAAAGGTAGAGGGAATAGACCCGATGAAGCCTTAGCAACCTGTCCCTTGACAAGGTGCTACATTCTACCCATTTTATTGGGAATGATAAGCCGAGATCACTAAGCCAAGTGACCTTCTCTTAGCAACTAGTAAAAATATTTTTAATTAAATTAAGGAACATTATATGTTACTAACGAACAACTTAGGCTACCCACGTGTGGGACCTTTCCGTGAATTGAAAAAAGCTAACGAAGCATACTGGGCTAAGAAAATTTCAGCGGAAGAATTATTAAATGCAGCGAAAGAAATTCGTGAAAACAACTGGAAAACTCAAAAAGCAGCTGGTATTGATTTAATCCCTTCAAATGATTTTTCTTTTTACGACCAAGTTTTAGATTTATCTTTAACTGTTGGCGCTATCCCAACTCGTTACCAATCATTAGTAAACAAAGTTGACAATAACTATAGCTTAGATTTATATTTTGCTATGGCTCGTGGTTTCCAAGCAGACGGAATCGACGTTACAGCATCGGAAATGACAAAATGGTTTGATACGAACTACCACTATATGGTGCCTGAGTTCACTAAAGATCAAACTTTCAAATTAACATCTGAAAAATTCTTAAATGAATATAACGAGGCTAAAGCTGCTGGTATCGAAACAAAACCAGTTGTTATCGGCCCAATTACTTATTTGTTAATTGGTAAAGAAAAAGAAGCAGGATTTGATCGTATCGATTTAATTGATCGTTTATTACCTGTTTATGAGCAGATCATCTCTAAATTAGCTGCTGCTGGCGCTAAATATATCCAAATTGATGAGCCTTACTTAGCTTTAGACATTGACGCAAAAGTAAAAGCTTTATACACTACAGTATTCGAAAAATTAAATGCTGCTGCTGGTGATTCTAAATTAATCGCAACTACATATTTCGAAGCCTTAAAAGATAACGAAGATTTAGCTTTAAGTTTACCTGTTCACGCTTTACACTTAGACTTAGTACGTGGTGAAAACCAATTGGATACTGTTTTAGCAAAAGTACCTGCTTCATTAACACTTTCATTAGGTGTAGTTGAAGGACGTAACATTTGGAAAAATGATTACGAAAAATCTTTAGCTAAAATCCAACAAGCTGTTGCTGCATTAGGCAAAGACAGAGTATGGGTAGGTACTTCTTCTTCATTATTGCACGTTCCTAACGATCTAGATAGTGAAACAAAAGAAGATACGCTTCCTGCTGAAGTAAAAAATTGGTTAGCATTCGCTAAACAAAAATTAGCTGAGGTTAAAGATTTAGCTGTATTAGCTGAAGGTGATGTAGATGCTAAAACTGCAGAACGTTTTGAGGCAAACAAAGCTGCTGCTGAAAGCCGTCGTACTTCTCCTTTAATCCACAAGCCAGAAGTTAAAACACGTGTAAGCAACATCACGGATGAAGATGCTAAACGTACTTCTACTTTCGCTGAGCGTAAAGCAGCTCAACAAGTGAAGTTCAACCTTCCATCATTTGCTACAACTACAATCGGCTCATTCCCACAAACAAAAGATGTGCGTAAATGGAGAGCTGATTTGAAAAAAGGTGTGATCACACAAGAAGAATACGATAAAGCTATCGCTGAAGAAACTGAAAGCGTAATCCGTTTGCAAGAGGCTCTAGATATCGATGTATTAGTACATGGTGAGTTCGAACGTAACGACATGGTTGAATATTTCGGTGAGCAATTAGCAGGGTACGCATTTACACAATACGGATGGGTACAATCTTACGGTTCTCGTTGTGTGAAACCTCCAGTTATTTATGGTGATGTTTACCGTCCTGAAGACATGACTGTTCGTTGGTCTGCATACGCACAATCATTGACTGATCGCCCAGTAAAAGGTATGTTGACAGGTCCTGTTACGATCTTACAATGGTCATTCGTACGTAACGATCAACCTCGTGAAACGACTACTTACCAAATCGCTTTGGCTATCTTGGACGAAGTTCAAGCTTTAGAAAAAGCAGGTATCAAAATCATTCAAATCGATGAGCCAGCTATCCGCGAAGGTTTACCACTGCGTCAAGCTGATCAACAAAAATATTTAGATTGGGCAGTACGTTCATTCCGTGTTTCTTCATCCAATGTAGATGACGATACACAGATCCACACGCACATGTGTTACTCAGAATTCAACAATGTGATCAAAGATATCGCTGCGATGGATGCTGACGTAATCACTATCGAAACTTCACGTTCACAAATGAAATTGTTGAATGCTTTCGCTGGTGAATTCAAATACCCTAACGATATCGGTCCTGGTGTATATGACATCCACTCGCCACGTGTACCAAGTAAAGAAGAAATGATTGACTTGTTGCGCAAAGCAAAAGATGTAGTTCCTGCATCTCAATTATGGGTAAACCCTGACTGTGGATTGAAAACTCGTGCTTGGCCAGAAACTAAAGCTGCTTTAGAAGCAATGGTAGAAGCTGCTAAAGTATTAAGAGCTGAAGCATAATTCAGAATATAGTATTATTAAATAAAGGACTCCCGAATCTATTGATATCGGGAGTTTCTTTTTAACACCCACTTATTCCTTAATTAATTCAAAGTTACCTCTATTGGTTTCAGAACTTCCCGATCCCCAAGTCCCTTTTATTGCTGTATTGTCATTATACAATGTAGCAGAAAAGCTATAGGTCAAAGGCCCTGGATAGGTATATCTACCAGAAATTTTTCCATTGGCGTAAAAATAGGTTCCAATAGCTTTATCTGCCTTTGCTGTATCCGCCTTATTCGCATAAACCATCAACTGCCCCCCTTTCATCAATTTAAAAGCGATATCCGTATTACCAACATCCGTACCATTCCCATATTTACCTTTCCAAAATCCTTGAATTAACTGATCAGGCGTTGGAGTTGCCTCATCTTTCTTACACGACCATACCCCTATTACAAACAGTATCACAGCCATTAATATACATTTTTTCATAACATTTTTATTTGAATCTAGCATTTGAAAAAAAATATAAATAGCCACAATGAGCCAAGCACTGGTTTGATTGAGCGAAGGCCTGATATAAATGATTAACCCCAAGGCTTATTTGTTTAATGGTTCGTACAAAATTGATGTTATGCCTCAGTCGATCACACATACTCCTTCAAACTCAATGTTCATTGATAATAAAACAGAAAGATCTCCTTTAACTAAATATTTTGAGCTACAGCAATCATAAAATAATTCCTAGTTTTCCAGTTAATCTTTATAAATTCTTCCATAAAGTCACTTTCATAGAATTGTCGTATTATTGGCATATCATTTATTTGCATACTAGGGCTAGTAATTTCCATTTTTGAACTATGAATAAAATCAATATTAACGATCAGATAAAAGCAGCGCGCAAGCTAAAAGGACTAACACAACAAGAACTAGCAGACGAAGCAGGAATTTCTTTGCGCACTATACAACGCATAGAAAAAGGAACCGAAGAAATCAGCGGCTTTAGTCTTAAACAAATTAGTAAAGTATTAGATATACCATTGGAAAACCTTATTATGCAAAACGTAAACGAAATTAGCATTGACTCCAATCAGATTGGAAGTATTAAAACGTTGTATTTATCTTCATTATTATTCATCTTATTACCATTTTTAGGATTTATAATCCCATCCCTAATTGGATTCACCAAAGAAAACAAAAACACGCTCTATAAAAAACACTTCAGATTTATACTTTTATTACAGGGAATACAATCTATTATAATACTTTGTTTAGTCTGCTTCTATCTTCCTTTTATATTATTCACATCCACAAGCTCTCCTCAACAAATAAATATTACTATGCCCAATACTGAGAGTATGATCTTGATTAATGAAGAGAGTGTGCAAATAGAACGACAGGACTCTATATACATCATTAGAAATTTTAATAGTATTGACTCCCTAAAACGAACCAAAATATTACAACAAAATCTAATAAGTATGTCTGCAGACTCTATTAAATTTTATGATTCTGAATATGATACAATAGCCTCTATCATCGGAGTGAAAACAAGTCTCGAAACATTAAAAGTAACTGATCCGCAAGTATTAGACCGTAACCGAAACGAAACGTCATCAGAAATAAATTGGCTTAAAATAATTCTAATCTTTTTGATTGCTGCTTATTACATAGCAAACATAGTCATAATTGTAGTCCAAGTAAATAAACTGACCCCCAAAAAAAATAATTAATCAATTTTGCAGCATGACAAAATCAAGTATCAACGAAATCATTAAAACAGCTAGAAAAACTAAAGGACTAACTCAACAAGATCTTGGGGATGAAGCTGGAATATCCTTAAGAACAGTGCAACGTATCGAAAAAGGAACGGAAGAAATCAGCGGCTTTAGTCTTAAACAAATTAGTAAAGTATTAGATATCCCATTGGAAAACCTTGTTATGCAAAATGTAGACAAAATTAGTATTGACACCAATCAGATTGGGAGTATAAAAGCCCTATATACATCTTCTCTATTCTTTCTTTTAATGCCAATTTTAGGTTTCATAGCCCCCACAATAATTGGATTTTCCAAACAAAATAAATCTGAAATATATAAAAAACATTTTAGCAGAATATTACAATTTCACATTCTTTCAATAGTTGTTAGCCTATACTTCCCAATATTCATAATATTCAAAATCCTACATTATAAAATGCCTTTAGATGGAAATACTATTCTAATAGCTCTAATATTTTATTACGGAATCACTATTAGCTATACGTTATACAATGTCTTTAAACTAAACAAAAACCCGTCAGTTTAACAAACTACAAAACAACCTAGCATTTAACTTGTTCTACAATAAAACATATATCATTTATGAAAAGAATAGGTTTATTAGCAACAATATTATCCACCATTACTTTATTATCAAGTTGTGAAGTGATTGGCGGAATATTCAAAGCTGGCGTTTGGTCTGGCATTATTATAGTAGTCATTGTCGTAGCATTGATTATTTGGTTAATATCCAAATTTATGGGTGGCAATAGAAATTAATACTTGAAAACCTACAGTTTCTGAAAGTAAAAAATGTAATTTGGCTTTAAACAATACAATATGATTAAGCTTGTTACACTTTTTACTTTTTTCATTATTAGTACCTCAAATTTCGCACAAGAGAACTACCCAAAACCTACCACTAAAGATATCCTTTTTTACATCCAGCATAATAGAGGGAAAAACACATTTATTTATCAACCAAACTACAGTTCAAAAACTCGTCTCGATGACAAACACCCAATAAAAATCAGTAGACAATTATTTGATAGAAATAGTGAGATAAAACCCCTCACTAGCATACAACGTAGATATGCTTATGGCATAAAAGCCGTAAAATTAAGTGATAATTATTTCGAGATAAATCTCGTGTCTTATCCCCAGCAAAAACTATATTTAAAACTTGACAAAGACATGAATCCCTATATAGAAACCACTATTTCTGGCAGACATATGATTGTCAAACATCTTTTCATACAGCTACAAGATGGTACTTCTGGGCTAACAACTAAAGCTGACTACATTTTATTCTATGGAATAGACAAAAAAGGAGACGCAATTCAAGCGAAAATGAAACTTTAAAACACAGAATAGTTCAGGATAGCTAGTTAGAATTTTTATCGTATTTTTAAAAAATTTTTTAACCAATGTCTAAAAAACCGATTTTCAAATATAATAGTAGATATCCGTCTGTCGAAGACCTTAAAAAGAAAGCCAAAAAAAGAATACCAAAGTTTGCATTTGACTACCTACAAGGAGGATGTAATGAAGAACTGAATCTGTTCAGAAATGAAAATGATTTTGACAATATCCTATTAAAGCCACAATACTTACGAGTAGGTCAAGAAATTGATATGTCCGTAGAATTATTCGGACGAAAATATAGTGCTCCATTCGGAATTTCTCCGATTGGACTACAAGGATTAATGTGGCCTAACGCACCTGAAATCTTAGCCAAAGCTGCCGCAAAACACGATATTCCATACACACTTAGCACTGTGTCTACAAGTAGTATCGAAAGAATAGCTGATGTATCTGATGGTAAAGCGTGGTTTCAATTGTATCACCCTACAGAAGATAGATTGCGTGATGATATTTTAAGACGTCTTAAGGCTGTCGAGTGCCCGGTTTTAGTGGTACTTGTTGATGTTCCTTCATTTGGATTAAGATATAGAGAAATCAAAAGTGGTTTATCTATGCCTCCTAAAATGAATATTGAAAACATATTGCAGGCTATGGTATGTCCTACTTGGGGAATTCAAACATTAAAATACGGCATACCTTCATTTGCAACCCTAAAGCCCTATATGGAAAAAGGACTAGACTTGTCTCAATTAGGACAATTCATGAACCGTACATTCACAGGCAAGGTAAACATGGAGAAAGTTAAAGCCATCCGAGATATTTGGCAAGGCCCATTAGTTTTAAAAGGTATCGCCACAGAAGAGGATATGGAAGCTTCTATACAATTAGGCGTGGATGGTGTAATTATCTCTAATCACGGAGGAAGACAAGTCGATGCGGGCGAATCTTCAATAGTGTCCCTAACGAAATTAGCAGCTAATCCAAGTTATAAAAGCAAAGTTAAAATCATGATGGATGGAGGAATTCGTTCGGGTGTTGATTTGGCTAGAGCTTATGCGGTGGGATCAGAATTTAATTTCATGGGACGTCCATTTATGTATGGTGTAGGCGCCCTGGGTGAAGACGGTGGTGAACACAGTATCAATATGTTTAAGGCACATCTTTATCAAGTCATGCAACAATTGACTGTGGACAATATCTACCAGCTTCAAGATCGATTGATAAAATAAAACTTATATTTGTCACATGATTACAGCAGAGCGATATCATGATATTTCATGTGGACATAGAGTCGTAGGTCACGAGGGGAAATGTAGATTCCTTCATGGACATAACTATAGAATACATTTTGAAGTCGAGGCACAAAAACTGGATAATATTGGTCGGGTTTTGGATTTTTCCGTAATCAAAGAGAAACTTTGCATGTGGTTAGAAGACCATTACGATCACAAGTTTTTGATTTGGGAAAATGATCCTTTGCTAGAAGATTTAAAAATGTTAACAGCGGAAAGCTTGGTGATAGTACCATTCAATCCTACTGCTGAAAATATAGCGCAACATCTTGTGGAAGTAATTGCCCCGCTACAATTAGAAGGCACGGGCTGTGAGCTTATTCGATGTAAAGTCGAAGAAACGCAGAAATGTTCCGCAACGTATAAAAAATAAGGAGAAACAAATGTTTCTCCTTATTTTTTATACCAACTCCAGTAACACGGGACAGTGATCCGAATGCACAGCATCGGGCAATATTTTAGCTGCTATGATGCGATTTTCCAAAGCTTTTGAGGCCATATTATAATCTATACGCCAACCCAAATTTTTAGCCCTCGCTCCCGCTCTATAACTCCACCACGTATAATGATGAGGATCTGGATTAAGTAAACGAAAAGTATCAATAAATCCCGAATTGATAAAATTTTCCATCCATTCACGCTCTTCCGGCAGGAAGCCAGAAGAATTAGCGTTGGATTTAGGGTTATGAATATCGATAGCACGATGACAAATATTGTAATCTCCACTAATGACTAAATTCGGATGATCTACTAATAATTTATGCGCATATTGATGAAAATCATCCAAAAACCTATATTTAAAATCCTGACGTACATCACCTGTCGTACCCGAAGGAAAATATGTACTCATCACGGATATATCTTCAAAATCAGCACGAATCACACGCCCTTCGAAATCATAATCTTCGTGACCACATCCATATTCAACATGTCTAGGCGTAATCTTAGTTAAAATCGCAGTACCACTATACCCCTTTTTCTGAGCAGGATACCAATAATGCTCGTACCCCATTTGCTCTAAAAATAATATTTCAGGAACTTGATCTGGTGTAGCTTTTATCTCTTGAAGACACACCACATCTGGATTGACAGACGTCAACCATCCTAACCAATCCTTCTTCAAAGCAGCCCTTAGACCATTTACATTATAAGTAACTATCTTCATTAATTAAAGTTTGTAGTTCTTAGATTTTAGAGAATCAAATAATTTTGTAAAAAAACCACCTTTCGGTTTCAGCCCCACCAACTCACGCTCAAGGTTTATTGCCTCACGACGAGTCAATAGACGAATGTGCATAGGTTCATTCGTAATAGGACGATCACTTTTATCTGTATTTACCCCTGCTATGTTATCGACTGCTTCCATCCCTTTAATTGTTTCTCCAAAAACAGTATAATTTCCATCCAGATGGGGTGTACCACCAATAGTTTTATAGACTTCACGCTGCTTAGCTGAAAATTCTTTGCCTTGCATTCGAAATTTCACCAAAGAATCTAATCCTGCATCTGTAAACTTACGTCCTTGGACAATATAAAACTGAGAACCAGAGGATTCTTTCGCTGGATTATTATCTCTTGCTGCACCTAAAACTCCCTTTTTATGAAATATTCCTTCTTGGATTTCAGATTTCACTTTATAATCAGGTCCACCATTGCCCAACACAGTCAAACTAGTTGTAGTAGGTAATTTAGAATCTGGATCACCTCCCTGAATCATAAAATTTTTAATCACACGATGAAATAAAACTCCATCGTAATAATTTTCCTCAACCAATTTTTTAAAGTTATCCCGATGTTTAGGAGTCTCATTCAACAATTTAGCTGTAATCGTACCTTTATTCGTTTTGATCTCTACGTAATAGTGTGTTGGCTTTTGCGCAAAAATTTGCAAGGCGAACATCATTAAAATAAGACTAAAAAATAATTTTTTCATTTAACCAATTTTATATAAAATCTAAATCTTGAAAATAATCGATAATAAGTGATTTGATAATTAGTTCCTGCTCAAGAAGTGTATAGTTGGGAACAGGTTTCACTAACTTCCAGTGTGGCCATCCTTCTTCATCAGCTCCTAGCAACTCGTAAAAGCCCATAGACGAAAAAAGACGACATGTAGCAATATGCATCAGCTCTTCTTTCTCGCGCTTTGAAAATTGCTTAGGCCCCTTTCCTAATTCTTGTACCCCTATCAAAAACAACATCACCTTCAAATCGGGCAAATCCATATCAAAGCTCTTTGATATTTCTTCCCTAAGGACATTCCACTTCTGATTTACTTCTGTTGCTTTCATATTATAGCTATTGTGCCAAATTACAGATTAAAATTTGTTTTCAGCACAGACTCGATTAATCGTTACGTTATTTGGACAATTTATCTATCAGATCATAGCAACGCTTTTCAACCATTGCATATACTGGTTCAAACATTGCATCATCATAATACGGATCAGGCACAATATCATCATCTAAAAATAGTGCCACCTTAGCTTTCTGTTCTTCACGATGAGCCAAGCGAATTACATCCTTATAATTTTGTCTATCCATTACAAATATTTGGTCATAGTTATCAAACAATTCAGCTGTAAAATGTTGTGCCCTTTGCCCCGAAATATCGACACCATACTTCTTAGCTACGGCTACACTTCTTCGGTCTGGACTATGTCCTACATGCCAATCTCCTGTACCTGCAGAATCAATCTCCCAATCCAAATTCTTAGTATCTGCTACATGCTGTAAAATCCCGTGCGCCAATGGCGAACGGCAAATATTACCTAAACAAACCATTAAAATTTTCATACCACAAAAATGTTGTTTTATTCTCTAAAACAAAAATGGCCTTCCGCAGAAAGCCATTTTAATTTTATAATTTGTTTCAAATTAATATTCAATAGGAACATTCAGCTCTACAGTACTACCTCGTTCTGGAACACCTTTTATACGTACTATATTACGTTTGGTGCCTTCCAATGCTGTTTCAACATCATCTACATTGTTAACTGCTTTGCCATTGACCTCTGTAATAACCAAACCTTTCTCTACACCGAAATACTCGAACACACCACCTCTGCGAACTTCCGTCACTACAACGCCAGAGCTCACTCCCAATTCTTTCTTGCGAGCATCATTAGCAGGGATAAAACTTGCGCCTAATTTGTTAAATATTTCGGTCGCACTTGCACTGCTCCCCTCATCACCAGCTTTCGCCTTTGCTGCTTCTTCTGCTTTCAACGTTAGTGCAACTTCCTTCTCTTTACCTTCACGCTTGTAGGTAATCTTTACCTTATCACCAGGACGCAGTCTAGCCACACGCTCTTGCAAATCAGATGATGAATAAATTGTTTTACCTTCAATCTTAGTGATAATATCACCACCTTTGACACCTGCACTCTCAGCGGCACCACCTTTTACTACATTCTGAACATATAATCCATTAATATCTGTAATACCTTTTTCCTTGCGCAATGCCTCATTAATTTCCGTAAATGTCACACCGATAAAACCACGTTTAACACTACCAAATTCTTTGAAGTCATCCAAAATCTTTTTAGCTAAATTGATTGGAATCGCAAATCCATATCCAGCATACACCCCCGTAGGTGATGCAATTGCTGAATTAATACCTATCAATTCACCACGTGCATTTACCAATGCTCCACCGCTATTTCCCTTATTAATAACCGCATCTGTCTGGATAAATGATTCAATTGCGGTATTAATAATTTGTTGATCCTCTTGACCATAACCATATCCGCGCGGCTGTTGTTGTTGTTGAGAATCTCCTAAAATCCCTATCTGACGTCCCTTAGCACTTACGATACCTGCCGTTACTGTCGATTGCAAGCTCAATGGATACCCTACAGCCAAAACCCACTCTCCAATTTGTACATTATCCGAGTCACCCATTCTTACCATAGGTAGATTCATTGCATTAACTTTCAATAATGCTAAATCTGTATTCGGATCACGACCGATTACTTTAGCTTCGAAAGTACGCTTATCCGTTAATTGAACTTCAATTTTATCTGCATTCTCGACTACGTGATTATTCGTAACGATATATCCATCAGGAGTCAAAATAACTCCAGAACCAGACGCTTGCGCTTGACGAGGTTGTGCTTGACGGCGCTGTGGAGCTCCAAAAAACTCTTCAAACATGTCAAATGGAGATTCGCCTCCTCCTCCACGCTGAGACCCACGACTTGTCATTGTTACTTTAATATGTACAACTCCTGGCGAGACAGCCGCTGCCGCTTGTGTAAAATCCGGATTGCCTGTAGATGACATAAGCTCTGCGCCGGGATTATTTGCATAATATACTTTTTGCTGCTCTTCAAGTGTCATGTTTCCAAATTGCTTGTCTTCAAACAATTTATACCCTCCAACAGCCACCGCGCCTCCTAAGACAGCTGTTAATAAAGTTACTCCTATCTTTCTCATATTTTATATTGCTGTTTTAAAATTCTAATTTTGTTTTTCAATTCTTACCTTGTAGTAAGTATTCAAATGTAATACCATATTAATAGCTGACACAAGTTTTGTCAGTTAAATTTTGTTAACACATCGCATGTTTACAAGTGTTTTAACAAGATTTAACAAATTGGCTACAGTTTTGTAACAAGAATATTAAATTTGTTAATAATTCACAAGTAAATGAGCATAAAAATTCAATTTTCTAAATATCAAGGAGCTGGAAATGATTTTATCTTAATCGACAATAGAAATGGGCATTTTGATAGAAACAATGAAGAATTAATTAAAAAACTTTGCGATAGACGATTTGGAATAGGTGGCGATGGGTTGATGCTCCTTCAAAATACAAAAAATTTTGATTTTGAGATGGTATATTACAATGCTGACGGTGCAGAAGGTACAATGTGTGGCAATGGAGGAAGATGTATAGTAGCATTTGCCCGTGACTTAAATATTATTTCAGAAAAAACTGACTTTCTGGCAGTTGACGGACCTCACGATGCAGAAATTGCAGCTTACCAAGTCAATCTAGGTATGATAGATGTCAACCAGATTCATCGTGATCGTGAAGCATATGTCATGAATACTGGCTCACCTCATTATATACTGAAAGTAAATGACCTAGCTAATCTCGATGTATTCAAAGAAGGATATGCTATTCGTAATAACGAGATCTACGGGGAGAAAGGAATCAATGTCAACTTTATCGAACCTGAAGAAAATGGTTATTTCGTCCGCACTTTCGAGCGAGGTGTTGAAGACGAAACCTTTGCTTGTGGCACTGGCGCCACTGCTGCTGCTATGGCTATGGCAATCGATCAAAGCTTAGAAGGCGATTTAAGAATTCCAATTCGTGTATTAGGCGGTCAGTTGTATATTTCATTTCACAAATCGGGTAACACATTCACAAACGTGTACTTGAAAGGTCCTGCAAACTTTGTTTTCAAAGGAGAAATAGAAATCGGTTAATTATTTTTAAGTAATCTTTACGGATTATTTTATCTTACTATATATTCGAGTTATATTAGATGTCTTTTTCGAGAGACATACTATAGATTGATGCAACAGATAGATTCTTCACTTCCTTACAAATTAATATTTTCAATCGGTGAACACCCCTATTTAGGCTTCCTTATTGAACCTCACATTGTACAGCTAAATCCAAACCGTAGCCTCTCACTCTCGTACAAAAGAGTTTTTACGAATACCGTAGATGAATTTGCAGATGTACTGGACGAAACAGATTATAAAATCATCAAATTGTTGGATGAAGTCGAACAAAGTAATGTCATCAAGAAGTATCACAAAAAACCCGTTCGGCCAGCAGATTATTTTAGCAAAATTTTCGATGACAAGGTTAAAGATTATATTCGTCCAAAACTAGAAAGAAAACTATTGAAGGCTCTAGAGATGATTGGTGACAAACCCATCTACCTTATGAGTAAGAAAGATGGCTACCCCGCAGAACAAAAACTAGAGATAGCGAAGCACCCCACTTCAATACTTTTTCACTTCAGAAGAAATAATGATGAAACGCGGTATTTTCCGACGTTGAAATACGATGGAAATCGTATGGAATTCATGTTCAAAAATGCGGAAGTCATCATCAATGCACAAGCTTGGTTACTGTTAGATAAAGTTCTTTATCACTTTGATCAGCCACTAGAAGGAAAAAAACTCACTCCGTTTCTCAACAAACGATACATCAGTGTTCCACATGCTACAGAGCGCAAATACTATGAATCATTTATTTCTCCACTGATTGAAAAATATTCTGTCTATGCCGAAGGTTTTGAAATCAAGACTATAAAAGAAGAAGCTGTTCCTGTTTTGACATTAAATTATATCCCAGAAGGAGAATCACATCTTCAACTATCTTTTCAATATGGTTCCTACAATTTTTCTCCCACATCAGAGCAGAAGGTTTCTGTGCGCCTATTGTATGATGATGAAAATGACGTTTATACATTTACAAGAATCAAGCGTTCCATCTTATGGGAGTCTAATCAACAAAGCTTACTTGAAGAATTAGGGCTAAGAAGAGAGGATGCTTTATTCGGAAGTTACATAACTGATTACAAACAGGCTTCAAATGTCTTTGAATGGCTAAACCAAAATCAAGAAAATTTACTATCAAAAGGATACCTTATAAAACAAGAGACTGGAGATAAGCATTTTTTCATAGGAAAAACGACATTGGATATTGAAGTCGTAGAAGACAATGATTGGTTTGATGTTCGCGCATTTGCCAATTTTGGACCCTATAAAATTCCTTTTATTCAACTTCGAGATCATATCCTTAATAGGATTCAAGAGTTTACCTTACCCAATGGGGAGATCGCTATTATCCCAGAGGAATGGTTTGCTCAATACGAGCATTTGTTTCATTTTGCTATCAAGAAAAATGGTTTACAGCTCAACAAAGCTCATATTGGTATACTCCATGAGATTTCAGAGCATACAGCTTTGACAATGAGTCGTAAACTTCAAAATCTAACCAATTTTGAAGAAATTCATAAAGCTACTCCTCCTGTTAATTTCAGTGGTAGCCTACGTCCTTACCAAGAAGCTGGTTACAACTGGTTTCATTTTCTTCAAGAATTCAAATTTGGAGGCGTACTGGCTGATGACATGGGATTGGGTAAAACCGTGCAAACTTTAGCATTATTGCAAAAACAAAAAGAAGAATTAAAAAGCACCGATCACGCCAAAACATCCTTACTGGTGTTACCAACGTCTTTAGTGTACAATTGGCAAAAAGAAGCAGATAAATTCGCGCCCGATCTACGCATATTAATGCATGTAGGCTCCAATCGTTTCAAAGACGCCTATGCGTTCACACATTTTGACTTGGTGATCACTACTTACGGTATTGTAAGAAGTGATGAAGAATTATTTAGTAAGTTTTTCTTCAACTACATTATCCTTGACGAAAGTCAAAATATTAAAAATCCGACTTCAAAGTCCTTTAAATCTATTAAATCACTAAAGGGACGTAATAAATTAGCCTTGAGTGGTACGCCTATAGAAAATTCTGTTTCGGATATTTGGTCTCAAATGCATTTTACGAACCCTGGATTGCTTGGCAGCTATTCATTCTTTCAAAAGGAATTTGTGATCCCGATCGAAAAAAAGAAGGATGAAAATACAGCTAGACGTTTGCAAGCTATAATCAAACCTTTTGTATTACGACGTACAAAGAGCCAAGTGGCCACTGAGTTACCTCCGAAGACAGAACAAATCGTTTACTGCGAAATGAATGAAGCCCAAGCTGAGATCTATGAATCTACAAAATCAGAATACCGCAACGCGCTTTTAGAAGGGGCTGTAAATGACAACGCAAAAGGAAACCAAATTGCCTTACTACAAGGTTTGACAAAATTACGCCAGCTCGCGAATCACCCAAGAATGGTCGATGCTTCCTATTCAAAAAAATCCGGCAAATTCGACGCTGTAATTAATATGTTAGAATCGATTTCTACAGAAGGTAATAAAGTCTTGATATTTTCCCAGTTTGTAAAGCATTTGGAATTGTTCAAAGAATATTTCAATACACATAAAATCCCTTTTGCCTATTTGGATGGCGCCACCAAAGACCGTGCTCAAGCCGTTCAAGAGTTTAAAGAAAATGAAGATGTTAAAATTTTCTTAATATCCATAAAAGCAGGCGGCGTGGGGCTGAACCTTACTGAAGCTGATTATGTCTTTATTTTGGATCCATGGTGGAACCCTGCCGTAGAGCAGCAAGCAATAGACCGCTCGCACCGTATTGGACAAAAAAGGAATGTTTTTATTTATAAATTCATCAGTAAAGACACCGTAGAAGAAAAGATTGTCGCATTACAAAACCGCAAAATGTCAATTGCCTCTTCCTTAATAACGACAGAAGACACTTTTGTGAAGTCGCTATCTCAGGAAGATTTGAAAGAATTACTTCGATAAAATAAAAAATGCTGCAAGAAATACTTGCAGCATTATACTAATCCCCTTTTTAAAAAGGTTATAATGTGTTAAATTAATCCTTTTTTAGCCAACAATTCTGCTACTTGAACAGCATTAGTTGCGGCACCTTTTCTCAAGTTATCAGCGACAACCCAAAGATTTACAGTTTTGTCTTGTGACTCGTCACGACGAATACGACCTACAAAAACTTCATCTTTGCCATGTGCATCCTTAGGCATTGGATACTCTAAGTTTGCAGGGTTATCTACTACGACAACACCCTCTTGCGCACGTAAAGCATCTCTCAATTCATCCAAATCAAAATCATTTTCAAACTCAATGTTTACAGACTCTGAGTGACCACCCATCACTGGAATGCGTACAGTAGTTGCTGTAACTTTAATTGAATCATCTTGCATTATTTTGTTTGTCTCCTTGATCATCTTCATCTCCTCCTTCGTATATCCATTATCTTGGAATACATCTATTTGAGGAATTACATTCAAGTCAATTTGGTAAGGATAAGCCTTTTCTCCATCTATACCTGCGCGTTCGTCATTCAACTGTTGTACAGCTTTCACACCTGTACCTGTTACCGATTGGTAGGTAGATACAACAACACGTTTGATTTTATATTTTTCATGTAATGGCTTTAATACCACTACCATTTGTATAGTCGAACAATTTGGATTCGCAATGATTTTATCATCTGCAGTTAATACATCACCATTCACTTCTGGTACTACTAATTTTTTAGTAGGATCCATACGCCAAGCCGATGAATTATCAATAACAGTGATACCTGCTTCAGCAAATAATGGAGCAAATTCAGTAGAAGTACTACCACCTGCAGAGAACAACGCTACATCGGGTTTAAGTGCAATAGCTTCCGTTGCAGTGACTACCTTATACTTCTTACCCTTGAAATCAATTTCCTTGCCCTTACTTCTTTCTGATGCTACTGGAATCAATTCTGTTACTGGGAAGTTTCGCTCCGCCAATACTGTCAACATTTCGGACCCAACTAAGCCAGTTGCGCCAACTACTGCTACTTTCATTTCTTTACAATTATTGCTTTAAATATTTGTTAATACTGGAATTTAAAATGGTCTCAAACATAATAAATTAAAATCAGTAAAACGATATAAATTTTAAATTTTCGCACCAGATAATACAATTATGTTAAAAACAACAGCGATTTTGACGTTAAAAATTATTAAAATGATAATTTTTAACCGTTTTACACGGAACAAATGCAATGTAAAAATAAATTGTAGCGAAAATTATTCTGTAAATTGCCCCCAGTAAAAAACTTATTTGCGCTGAGCTATAATTGGGTTATGAAACTATTGGTTAAGCTTTATTTACTTTCGCTTATTCTCGCATTTAATATACAGATTAAAGCATTAGCACAGAGTGCCCCTTCACTGATCATTAACGAGTTGATGATCAACCCAAACAACACAGCTTCTTTACCCCCATTTGAGTACATAGAAATATTTAATAATTCCACAGCGACAATTGACTTGAGTGAAATAATACTTCACATCAATAATAACAGTCAAATTTTGCCTAATTACAAAATTGCACCAAATCAATACATTCTACTTTGCAGTCAAGAATCTTTAGGGCAATTTTCTCGTTATGGAAATGCAGTATCGCTAATCCGATGGAGTCCGTTGAATAACACCTCTGCAACAATCAAATTGACTCAAAAAGATGTATTGATAGACGAAGTAGCGTATACTGACTCTTGGTACAATAATACCTCCAAACGAAATGGCGGATGGAGTCTAGAACGTATTAATCCGAACTGGACGTGTAATATTAACCTGAATTGGTCTGCGACAAATTCTTTAACAGGAGGATCGCCCGGTAAGCCAAATACAATTTTAAATGAGAATTTCACACCAAATATTGGTATAACTGCTTATCAAATCCAAAGGGATCAGGTATACTTAACGATAGATTTGAATAATTCTTATTTTCCAGATATTAATACTTCTTCCTTTACTATCATTGAAAACGTAGGAAAAGCAACCAAAGTAGAATTTTGGGAAAATAAGATTGTATTGACGTTTCCTACACAATTGGATGCACAAAAATTGTATACACTAAAGATTGAAAACTTAAGAGTATGCAATCTTACTATACCACCATTTGACCTCAACCTATTTGATCAAAAAGAGATTAAATCTGGTGATATTTTGGTTAACGAGATACTTTTCAATCCAAAAGAAGGGGGTGTTGACTTTGTAGAACTCTACAATCATACTGGTTTCCCTATCAACCTACAACATTTCAAACTAGGGAACCGCAGCATTTCCAGTCAATTTTTCCTTTTCGAACCTGGACAATATTTAGCAATCACGACAAACAAGAGTTCAATTATCAAACACTATCCAAATGCTTATGCTGATCGGATTTTGGAAATTGCCTCCCTTCCTCCCTATACGAATCAACGGGGCAATGTGACATTGTATTCTGACCAAAATTTACTTTTGGATTCTGTTTATTATACGGCTGAAATGCATTCAAAGCATTTAATCGACTCAAAGGGTATTTCTTTAGAACGCACAAGTTTTGATAATTTGAATTGGCACTCAGCCTCGACATTAATCGGCGGCGCTACTCCTGGTTATCAGAATTCTACTCAACAATTATCCATCTCTCAAAATAAAACATACCTAAATTCAAAAACATTTTCTCCTAATAACGATGGGTATGAAGATGAATTAACAATCAACTACGAGCTAATCAACCCAAACTATATTATCGCTGTAGAGATCTATAATGACAAAGGACAGCTTGTCAAAAAACTAGCTCATCAAAACCTATCAGGTACTAATGGCAGTGTTACATGGGATGGAGTTCATGATAATGGTAGTCCCTGTCCAAGAGGTCATTACATTTGCTTTACACAAATTTTTAACCACGAAGGGAAGACACAAAAATTTAAACAACCGTTTGTCTTAATCAACTCATTGGCAAGACATTAAAAAAGAAATAACTTTGCTGGATCATATGAAAGAAACTATAATTATACTTGGAGCAAATGGTCAGATTGGGTCTGAATTAGCATTAGCTCTTCGCCACAAATTCGGTAGACAAAACGTCATTACAACAGATATAAGACCTCCTCATGATCTAGAGGATGGCGACATTTTTGAGACGGCAAATGTATTAGATAAAGGGCTTTTAAAAGATTTATTTATCAAATACAAACCGACACAAATATATCTTTTGGCAGCGATGCTTTCGGCGACAGGAGAACAATATCCACAGAAAGCATGGGATCTAAACATGAATGGTTTACTGAATGTATTGGATCTAGCTGTAGAATTGGGAATTAAGAAAATATTTTGGCCTAGCTCAATTGCTGTTTTTGGTCCACATTCACCAAAAGTTGACACCCCACAATACTGTGTCATGGATCCTAATAGCATTTATGGGATAAGTAAATTATCTGGGGAAAGATTAGTAGAATATTACCATGCTAAATACGGATTGGACATTCGTAGTATTCGTTATCCAGGTATTATATCATGGAAAACAGCTCCAGGTGGTGGCACAACAGATTATGCTGTTCACATTTTCTTTGAGGCCTTAGCAAAAGGAAAATACGAGAGTTTCTTATCCGCTGACACTGCATTACCAATGATGTATATGGACGACGCTGTGCGTGCAACCATAGAATTAATGGATGCTCCCGCAGAGAACTTGACTATTCGCTCGAGTTACAATTTAGCAGGTATTTCATTCACTCCTACACACATTGCCCAAGAAATTAAAAAAATTCTTCCTAATTTTGAGATGTCTTATGCGGAAGGTGACCCACGTCAAGCTATTGCTGATTCTTGGCCTAAGAGTATCGATGACGAATACGCTCAAAAGGACTGGAATTGGAAGCTTGAATACAACCTACAAGATTTGACACGAGAAATGATCGAAAATCTTAAAAATAAATAAACAATGGGCAGAGCTTTCGAATTTAGAAAGGAAAGAAAATTTAAACGCTGGGCCAAAATGGCGGTCCAATTCACACGTTTAGGAAAAGAAATTGCAATCTCTGTTAAAGAAGGTGGTCCACACCCAGAAAATAACTCACGTTTGCGTACTGCTATTCAAAATGCGAAAGCAGTCAACATGCCTAAAGATCGTGTAGAGGCAGCTATCAAAAGAGCGTCAGAAAAAGACTCAAAAGGTTACGAAGAGTTTGTTTACGAAGGATATGGTCCTCACGGCGTGCCTGTATTAATTGAGACTGCGACTGATAATACGAACCGCACAGTAGCTAATGTAAGATCTTATTTCACAAAATCTGGTGGCTCACTAGGGAAAACAGGTTCTTTAGATTTTATTTTCAACCGTAAATCTATTTTTCGTTTTGCTGCAGCAGAAGATTTAGATGAAGAGGAACTAGAGTTAGAATTAATCGATGGTGGTTTAGAAGAGTTATATATAGAATCTGATGAAGAAGGAAACGACATCGTCGTTGTACAAACTTCTTTTGAAGATTTTGGCAATATGCAACGTCTTTTAGAAGGAAAAGGGGTTGAATTAAAGTCTGCAAAAACAGAACGCATAGCGCTATCCCACACTTCATTAACAGAAGAACAGGCTGCAGATGTGTTAAAACTTATTGATAAGATTGAAGAGGACGATGACGTTCAAGCAGTCTATCACAACATGGATTAATCATTCTTAATAGCAAAAAATAAAAAAGAGGGCAAGACCCTCTTTTTTATTATCTATTCTATTCGTTAACTTTGGGAATGCTCACATTCGAAGAATTCTTCACAAAGAAAAAAATTGATCTATCTGCTTTAAGAAATGCAGATAACTCTCTATTTATAGAATTTGAAGAGCATTACCAGCAAATGGGAGAAAAAAGTTTCGATCACAGCAAAAAATTTTGGTTTAATCGATTACGCAAAACTCACCCGCTATTGGACGTAGAGGTATTATCTCCTAAGAAAGAAACGATAGATACACATCAGAATGAAAGTGTAGTCTCTACATCTAATGAAGAAAAAAAGATAGTAAAACCAGCTGGTTTTAAACCTAGATTTAAGGCTCCAGCTATAGAAGCTAGTGATAAAGATACAAGTCCAAATAGAACTCTTGATGAAAATAAAGCTGTAGAAACTTCTAATGAACAGACTAGTAAGCCTGCTGGTTTCAAGCCTCGTTTCAAAACAGGAATCACTAAACCTGCTACAGAGGAGAATAGCTCAGAGCAAACTGATCTAACAAGTAAATCAGAAGAAAACATTCCCGAACCAGCAAATAAGCCTGCCGGATTCAAACCGCGTTTTAAAGCGGGAATAACTAAAGCTGCTACAGAAGAGAATAATGCAGAGCAAACTGATCTAACAAGTAAATCAGAAGAAAATATTCCCGAACCAGAAAATAAGCCTGCTGGATTCAAACCGCGTTTTAAGGCGGGAATAACTAAAGCTGTTACAGAAGAGAATAAATCAGAGCAAACTGATATAACAAGTAAATCAGAAGAAAATATTCCCGAACCAGAAAATAAGCCTAACGGATTCAAACCGCGTTTTAAAGCGGGAATAACTAAAGCTGTTACAGAAGAGAATAATGCAGAGCAAACTGATCTAATAAATAAATCAGAAGAAAGTATTCCCGAACCAGCAAATAAGCCCGCCGGATTCAAACCGCGTTTTAAGGCTGGCATAACAAAAACAAAGCCTACAAACGAAGGCAATTCCTAAAATTGTAACCAAATATATTAATATTTAAATCATGCTTAAAGAAGAAAGACAAGCGTATATTATTCATCAAATAAATCTGCATAACAAAGTATTATCCTCAGATTTGAGTATTCAACTGAATGTATCTGAAGATACAATTCGTCGCGATTTGAATGAATTAGCAGAGAATGGTCAAGTAATCAAAGTTTACGGCGGGGCCTTATCTAAATCTTTCCAATATCCTTTTCAAGAAGGTAATGTTTATGCCAAAGAGGGGAAAAAGGAAATTGCTTTAAAGGCGCTTTCATTAATTACTTCAGGTATGACCGTATTAATTGGTGGCGGCACAACCATGATTGAGTTGGCACGTTTAATACCAAATGATTTACAATGTACTTTTTTTACAATAAGCCCTTTAGTAGCTTTAGAATTAGCTGAAAAAGATAATATTGAAGTTTTCTTATTAGGTGGAAAACTATCTCGCAATACGAACATTGTAACAGGATCTCAGGTAATTAACGAATTATCTGACTTACGTGTGGATCTTTGTTTGTTAGGTACCAATAGCCTCTCACTTGAAGAGGGTATTACAGATTCGGATTGGGAAGTTGTACAGATCAAACGTGCTATGATCAAATGTTCGAAATCATTGGCTATACTGAGTATTGCCGAAAAATTAAACTCCAATCAAAAGATGCGTGTAGCACCATTGAAAGAGGTGTCGTATTTGGTCACTGACCTAGACATCAACGATCATCGATTGAAGAACTTTGTAAATCAAATAAAAGTTATTTAAAAAGTCAATGTCAACTCGGAAGAAAGCTGTTTCAGGCATTTTTTGGACCTTTACAGACGCCATATTATTAAAAGGCCTGTCACTTGTTTCTTTCTACATATTAAATAGACTTCTTACGCCAGAAGACTATGGATTGAATGGTATCTTAATCATTTTTATTAGTATAGGAGCGACTATCGTAGAAGGCGGTCTGAGTAATTCATTAATCAGATCCGACAATCCAACGAAGAAAGATTATTCAACAGTATTCTGGATGAATATTCTTACTTCCTTACTGTTATACATCATTCTATATATTTCGATTCCTTATATAGTTGATTATATTAATAAACCCATACCTATAGATATTCTACGTATTAGTTGTCTTAGTATCATAATATCTAGCTTTACTACTGTTCAGTTAGCACAACTAACGAAAAAGATGGAGTTTAGAAAACTTATGATTACTAATATCCCATCAGCCGTCCTTAGTCCTATTATAGGTGTCGGCCTAGCATATTATGGCTATGGCGTCTGGGCCCTAGTAGCCATGGTAATTGCTACCCCACTATTTCAAAGTATCGCATTGTGGATCGCGTCCAAATGGAGGCCTTCATTTATTTTTGACAAGGATGTAGCCAAATACCATTTTTCATTTGGCTACAAATTGCTGCTTTCGTCACTATTAGACACTATTTTTAAAAATATCTATTCTTTCATTATTGGCAAACGTTATACTTTAAGCTCTTTAGGTAACTACGAAAGGGCTATGACGTTGAATGGTTATCCTACAAATATCTTGATCACAATAGTATCCAAAGTTACATATCCACTATTGTCAGATATCAAAAATAATAAAGAAGAGATTTCTAATGCCTACCGTCAAATCTTACGTGTCTGTCTATACATCAGTGCCCCACTCATGGTTGGATTGGCGGCAACTGCTCCTAGTCTAATTCATTTTCTAATGGGCGATCAGTTCACTCAAGCTATACCATATTTCCAAATTCTGTGTTTAGCAAGTCTATTGTACCCTATTCACTCTATTAATCTTAATGTGCTAAAAGTCTATGGCCGTTCTGATTTATTCTTGAAACTGGAAGTAATAAAGAAAATTATAACCATTATTTGTATAGCCCTAGGGTGGAGTTATGGTATATACGGGCTCCTTTGGAGTGCCGTAGCATCTTCTGCCTTATCATTATTTGTAAACACATACTATAGCGAACAGTTAATCAAATATTCAACAAAACAGCAGTTATTAGAAATGGTGCCTACCTTATTAGCTACAGCAGCAATGTATGTAATCATTCTCTTTGTCTCACAACATACGATAACATTTCCGACGTTGTTACAGATTTTCATTAACTTTATTGCTGGATTAATAGGATATATAGCAATAAGCTATATTTTTCAATTGACGTCTTTTAAATTTCTGCTTAAAACAATAAAAAATTATCGCTCATGATTCAAGTTACTAAGCCTTTCTTGCCTCCGATAGAAGACTATAAAGAATATATTGATAAAATCTGGAATAGGCAATGGTTAACAAACATGGGACCACTTTCTAGTGATCTTGAAATGCGATTGAAAGAGTTTTTAAAACTCGATCATTTATTATTTGTTACAAACGGAACTATCGCTCTACAGTTAGCAATAAAAGCTTTAGAATTAAAAGGTGATATCATAACTACTCCTTTTTCCTTTGTAGCGACGACAAGTAGCATTGTTTGGGAAGGCTGTAATCCTATTTTTGTTGACATCGATGAGCGATCACTAAATATTGATCCTTCAAAAATTGAAGCCGCAATCACTGAAAACACCTCTGCTATACTAGCAACTCACGTCTATGGTAATCCTTGTGACATCGATGCAATACAAAAGATTGCTGATAAATATAAATTAAAGGTAATATATGATGGAGCGCATGCTTTCTCCGTTAATTACAAAGGAAAATCCATTTTCGAGTATGGTGATATTAGTATCTGTTCTTTGCACGCAACAAAGTTATACCATTCCACTGAAGGCGGATTAGTAATCACCAAAGACCCTACGCTACTGAAAAAAGTAGCACTGATGCGTAATTTCGGCATATCTGATTTTAACAAATTTGGTGATTTAGGTATCAATGGTAAAAATTCGGAATTTCATGCAGCAATGGGATTAGCAAATCTCAAATATATCAACCAAATCATTGAAAAAAGAAGAGAGCTTACGCTCCAGTATAATACTTCTTTAAAGACAGTAAAAGGATATACTCCAAAATGGAATGAATTCTCTAATCCCAACTTTGCCTATTACCCTGTTGTATTCGAAACAGAACAACTCTTATTAAATGTGATGGCTGAGTTGGAAAAAAATCAAATCTTTACAAGAAGATATTTCTATCCATCACTAGCCAAAGCCCTACCCTACTTGGCTCCTCAAGATTTAGCCCAAGCAGACAGTATTGCCAAGAGAGTACTGTGTTTGCCGTTGTATTTTGATCTTACTATAGAAGAAATTAACTTCATCTCAAGAATAATATTACGAACACAAAATAATACAGAATGGTAATATTAGGGGCTGGTGGTTTTGCCAAAGAAATACTTCAAACTTTAGAAAAGAATCTTTCTATCGAAGAAATAGTCTTCTTTGATGATGTATCTCTGTTATCACCCAATGACATCTTTAACAAATACCCTATTCTAAGATCAAAAGAAGAATTAAAAAATTACTTTGAGACAAAAGGTCCAAATTTTGTCCTAGGTCTTGGAAACCCCAAATTACGAGCTATGATGGCAGATTTAGCAAAAAATCTAGGAGGAATACTATCTAACGCTATCGACCCTAACGCTACCATAGGCGAATACTGTTCCATTGGAAATGGCGCTACCATATTAAGCCAAGCCTGCATAAGTAATAGTGCACAAATTGGCGAGGCAGCACTTATATATTACAACTGTATTGTCACACATGATTGTCATATAGGCGATTATGTAGAATTGTCTCCAGGTTCAACGCTACTTGGTCGGGTCAAAGTAGGCAACTTCACTCAAGTAGGTGCAAATGCGACTATATTACCAGGTGTTTGTATTGGGGATAATTGTATAATCGGTGCTGGAGCTATTGTAACTAAAGATGTACCAGACAATCAGATCGTAGTTGGTAATCCCGCAAAATTCCTCAAGTACAACAGTTGATTCAACGCAATGAATTTACATATTTTTCACGATGACAAATTTACCAATGGTGGTATAGAACAATTTGAGAATTACTTCCCTAAGCAAAACATCTATATACTATTACTTTATAACGATAAGACACCAAAATATACCATATCACATCCTGATATATTGATTTTTCATATCAGAGATAAGAATTTAGTGCTCAAAATTCGTGAAGTTGTAGGTGAGAAAAATGTTAAAAATCTCTTCATCCATTATTTGGATACCTTCAAGGCTTCAATCACATCAAAGATCCTATCGCAAAATTCTACTTTAAAAGTATACTGGATATTCTATGGAGGCGATTTATACGACTATTTAAGTAAGTACCATCAATATGATATCATTGATGATAAGTCAATACAGAAAACAACGGTCAAAGAAAGTATTGTCAAAACAATAAAGTATTTGCTTTGGTTTGGCTGGACACCCAAGGCAGGGATGGATCGTTTCTTCAAGAGATTAGATTTTTTTTGCTTTTGGAACGAGTTTGATTATGAGCTCTTTAAATCAAAAACAAAAAGTAACGCAAACTATAAAAACTTTGTATATATAAATGCTTTAGGAGACTCTAATTTCCCAACGACACAAAAGTCAAATACGATAATGATTAACCATTCTGCATCAATTACAGGTAATCATTCTTTTGTATTGGACTCAATAAAGAGCTTACCACTTAAAGAAAACAATTACAACCTATTGCTACCGCTTAGTTATGGAAATGAAAACTATGCAAATGAAATAGAGATTTATGCAAAAAACAACATTATAACTGACATAACCAGTTTGCGTTCTTTTATGCCTCTAAATGAATATCAAAATCTACTATCGACCGTGAAAATAGCAATATTCGGCATGCGAAGACAGGAGGCTGCTGGCAATATTTTCCAACTCATCAATATGGGTACAAAAGTTTTTTTACGAGAAGAAAATACACTTTTACAGTGGTTAAGAAAAAGAGACTTTATTGTATTTTCTTTAGAAAACGAATACGATGAACTATCCAATCTAGATGGATTATTCGATGATCAGATTCAGCACAACAAAGACTGTTATAAAAAAGTCTTTAATGATAAAATATTTACAGAAATGATGCATAACTTAATGATCACTGATTAGAAACACATGTCAATGCTAGCACCCATCATCATATTTACCTACAATAGGCCACAACATACACGTCGTATGTTGGGAGCGTTGGAAAAGGCTGATCTGGCTCAAGAATCTAATGTATTCATTTTTTCAGATGGGGCGAAAAATGCAGATGCCGTCGATGATGTAAATAAAGTTCGCGCTATCATTGCAGAACCTTGGAACTTTAAAAATATTACCATTATCGAACGAGAACGTAATATTGGGTTAGCTGAAAATGTAATCAACGGTGTCTCAGAAGTGATTGAAAGATACGGCAAAGTCATTGTATTAGAGGATGATTTACAAATTTCTAAAGTAGGATTACGCTTCTTTAATGATGCATTGGATACTTATGAAAACGAAGAAAAAGTCATGGAGATAAGTGGCTTTATGTATCCAGTGAAAGATGCGGACAAATTAGCTGAGACTTTTTTCTTTCGCGTAGCGAATAGTTGGGGGTGGGCAACTTGGGCTCGCGCTTGGAACAAATACAATGCAAACATAGACGAATTAATTGCTGATTTTGATAAAGACAAAATTAAAAGATTTAGTATTGACCACACTGAAAACTTTTGGAAACAAGTACAAGACTTTAAGGCTGGGAAGATCAACTCTTGGGCTATTCGTTGGTATCTGACATTGTTTAACAACGATGGATTGACTTTGTACCCACGACAATCGATAATTCAAAACATGGGGACAGATGGTTCGGGCACTCATTCAGATGCAGATAATGCCTATCACGTGGAACTTGCGACCCACGCAGTGACCTTCTTTCCAAAAGAAATCGTAGAAAATAAAGAAGCTTACGAAGCAATTAAGTATTTTTACAAACATCGCAAAGGTTCATTATGGGCTAGAGCCGTACGATTTGCAAAGAAGCATTGGAATAAAAAATAATTAAAGTGACGTCGCCAAAAATATCCATAATCACCATTGTGTACAACAATGTACGTGATATCGAACATACGATTCTTTCTGTTATCAATCAGACATATACCAACATTGAATATATTATTATCGATGGTGCATCTACTGATGGTACCTTAGATATTATTCACAAATACCGAGGAAGTATAGATGTACTAGTTTCAGAGAAAGATAGTGGCATCTACGACGCCATGAACAAGGGCTTAACTAGAGCTACTGGCGATTATGTGTTATTTCTGAACTCCGGAGACGAATTGTACGATAATAATACCATCCAAACGATCGTGGATAAAGGAAATGGTGCAGATATCATCTATGGTGAAACAAAATTGGTAGATGAAGGACGAAACATTGTTGGTGATCGCCGTCATAAAGCACCCAATCATTTTGACTGGAAATCCTTTCAATATGGCATGAATGTGTGTCATCAAGCCATTTATGTCAAACGCGACATTGCAGAACCTTATGACCTTCAATACAAGCTCAGTGCTGATGTAGATTGGGTAATTCGTGCCGCTAAAAATGCCAAAACTACACAAAATGTCAACTGTTATGTTGCGCGTTATTTAGTGGGTGGTATGTCTCAAAAACGACATAAACAAAGTTTAAAAGAACGTTATGCTATTTTCGAGAAACATTATGGCACAGTTCAGAATTGGATCAATCATGGTATTATCGCTTTAAGACTTATCAAACACAGACTCGTACATGGCAAAACAAGAGAGTAACGATTTTTTTAATCCTGAAATACTTATTGAACTTGCAAACACAAAAATGCCTTTTGGTAAATATCAAGGCTGGCTACTTTGTCGATTACCAGAACCTTACTTAGTATGGTTTCACAAAAAAGGATTTCCTCCAGGAAAATTAGGCACACAATTAGCGACTTTATATGAAATCAAATTAAACGGTTTGGAGTACTTATTGACTCCACTTATTAAAAAGTAATTGCGCTCATTTTTCGTCGCATACTTTTTCTTATCTTTGCATCAATTTATTTTTTAACATTAAACGCCGTTTGCAGCGGTATCAATGAATATATGGCACAATATCAAACTCTGCTGTACTATTGCTACAGCCCTATCGAAAATGCAGAACAGTTTGCTGCAGATCACTTAGAATTTTGTAAATCGCTAAACCTTGTAGGACGTATCATCGTAGCTGACGAAGGATTGAATGGCACTGTATCGGGTACTCCAGAAGCCTGTAAGGCTTACATGGACGCTATATATGCAGATGGCAGATTCAATCACACGGAGTTTAAGATTGATGATGTTGAAGAACTTTCATTCATAAAAATGCACTGTCGTTATAAAGAGGAAATCGTTCATTCTGGTTTACGCGATCCCAAAGTTATCGATCCCAATAAACAAACGGGAAAACATCTGGAGCCGAAAGATTTCATGGCAATGAAAGACCAAGATGATGTAGTTATTTTGGACGTGCGTTCAAATTACGAGCATTCGGTAGGTCGTTTCAAAAATGCCGTTACTTTAGATATCGAAAATTTCCGTGAATTCCCAGAGAAAGTAAAAGAATTAGAACACCTGAAAGGCAAAAAAATCCTTACTTATTGTACCGGTGGTATTAAATGTGAAAAAGCATCTGCACTATTATTAAAAGAGGGTTTTGAAGATGTTTATCAATTACATGGCGGCATCATCAAATACGGTAAAGAAGCTGGTGGTAAAGACTTTGAAGGTGATTGTTATGTCTTTGATAATCGTGTTACCGTTCCTGTCAATTCAGTAAACCCTAGTATTATTTCTACCTGTCGTAACTGTGGTACGACGACCAACAAAATGATCAATTGTGCTAATGCAAAATGTAACGAGCATTTCACACAATGCGACGAATGTGGCTCTAAATTAGATGGATGTTGTTCAACAGCATGTCAATCTGTTCCTGACAAGAGAGAATACGATGGCACTGGTTATTATGTGAAAGTTCCTCAGCCAGTTAATGTCGAGAAAATTTCAAAAAGAAAACACAAAAACTTCCCTACAGGGAATAAAATAGAAGCATAACAAAATAGCCTTGACAATTGTCAAGGCTATTTTGTTTATCGATCTAATCTAAAGGATTGTCCTTAATATATTTTTCCCATGCCCAAGCTGAACTCATCATTTCTTCAATACCTAGCTCCGCTTTCCAACCTAATTTTTCTGTAGACTTCACCACATCTCCATATACCTTCACAATATCACCCTCTCTACGAGGTCCCACTTCATAATTCAAAGGTTGACCTGACACTTTCTCAAAGGCTTTGATAGCTTCCAAAACCGAATATCCATTCCCTGTGCCGACGTTAAAAGTATCATATTTACCAGCTGGATTTCCTGCTTCTAACAATTTAATCGCAGCAACATGTGCTTTCGCCAAATCAACAACATGTATAAAATCACGAATACAAAATCCATCAGGTGTATCGAAATCATTTCCAAATACGGTTAACTTTTCACGCTTTCCAATTGCTGTTTGCGTAATGAAAGGTAGCAAATTTTGAGGAACGCCATTCGGCAATTCACCAATGAGCGCAGAATCATGTGCCCCTACAGGGTTGAAATAACGTAAAGCAATGATATTATAATTATCGTACGCATTAGCTGTTTCTTCCAAGATCTCCTCCGCAATTTGCTTCGTATTACCGTAAGGTGAAGTAGCTTTCTTTACAGGTGCTGCCTCATCTACAGGCAAGTAATCGGGCTCGCCATAAACTGTACAACTTGACGAAAAAACAAAGTTGATTGGTTTATCGCGGTAGCTATTCAATAAGTTGATTAGCGAAAAGAAGTTGTTATGGTAATATTTTAATGGATCTAATACTGACTCTCCTACCGCTTTAGAAGCCGCAAAATGAATAATACCTTTGATGTCAGGATTCGCTTCGATAAAAGCTGTAGTTTTGGTGACATCACACAGATCGAATTGATGAAATTCCGGCTTCACACCAATGATTTTCTCAATTTGATCCAAAATTTGAATATTTGAATTAGATAAATTGTCAATGATAACAGGTGTATATCCCGCATTGTGTAATTCAACAACAGTATGCGAACCTATGTATCCTGTTCCTCCCGTTACTAAAATTTTACTCATAATGTTTATATATCTATTTATTATATGATTTCTTATAAAATGTTCGCAAAGTACATAACATACCCATCCCCATAATAATTTTTACAGATTCTTGGTAGTGATGTTTCAGTTGAATGTAGCTTGAAATAGTTGTAAAAAACAGGTTCTTAAGTTGAGCTTCGGCGCAATCTTCCTTTCCATCCTTGCTTAAGCGTTTGCAAACTCTATTTTGCACTGTGTCTACGTTTAGAAAAGGTTTAATATCTTTATCTTTGACGAATATAAGTATTATTTTAACAATATGCGATTATTATACGACCTTGGAATATGGCTTTACGGTATAGTATTACACCTAATATCGCCATTTCATCCAAAAGCAAAACTGTGGACAAATGGTCGAAAAGACATCTTGAAACGCATCAGTCAAACGGTTGAGCATGGGCAAAAACACATCTGGTTTCACTTTGCCTCTTTAGGAGAATTTGAGCAAGGAAGATCCGTTTTAGAGCAGATAAAAACTAAATTTCCTGACGAAAAAATAATACTAACATTTTTTTCACCCTCTGGTTTTGAGATCCGCAAGAATACAAATCTCGCAGATTATGTTTTTTACTTACCAGAAGATACATCTAAAAATGCGAAAGCATTTATTGATATTATTCAACCAAAATTTGTGATTTTCACCAAATATGAATACTGGTATCATTACTTTAAAGAACTCAAAAAACGAGATATCCGCTTACTTATGATTTCCGCTATATTTCGCGAGGATCAAATCTTCTTTAAACCTTACGGCGGCTTCTTTCGATCTATATTACATCATGTGTCCTATTTTTTCGCACAAAACATGGATTCCGTTCATATGTTGAAATGGATTAATATCACTAAGGCCGGTCTAGCGGGCGATACGCGTTTTGATCGCGTGGTTGAGTTGCCTAACCAACACAAAACTATTCCACAAGTAGAAAAATTTTGTCGCGCAAATAAAATTATTGTAACTGGTAGTACTTGGAAACCTGACGAAGAACTATTGAAGCAACTCGCGAATGATAATCCACAATGGAAATTTATTCTAGCCCCACACGAGATACATAAAGGACACATTGACGATATAGTTAAACTATTTGGTGATGTATTGTTGTTTTCACAATTCGAATCCTATACAGAGGAACAAATCCAAAGCAGCAAAATTTTGATCGTTGACAATATTGGCATGCTATCATCGTTGTATTATTATGCGGACATCACCTATATTGGAGGAGGATTTGGTGTCGGAATACACAACACATTGGAGGCCGCTACTTATGGTAAACCTATCATTTTTGGTCCGAAATATGAAAAGTATCAAGAGGCCATTGATTTAGTTACTTTAATAGCTGGATTTTCAATTTCTAATTACGAAGAACTAAAACAGGTATTTGACTCCCTGCAAGAGGAACAATTCTTAAAAGAAGCCAGTGAATCAGCCAAAAAATATGTGCAACAACGCGCTGGCGCTACACAGATTATTATGAAATATCTGGAGACAGAGAGATTGTTAAATTGATAAACATATGCGTCACATTCTTGTTTTAATTTCACTTCTATTAGCCTTTAATTATGTGCTAGCTCAGGATACTTTGTACTTTTTCTATGCAAATGAAGATAGTACTAAAGTGGGTGTAAGAAATCACAAAGGACAAGTTTTAATAACTCCTGTTCAATACTTTCTTTATGTCGATGAATCCAAATCGATAACCGATGAAACTATTGACTTTGAAGGCATTCGAGCACCATTTGCAGGTGTTAAAAACTCACCAGCGATTCCCACAGGAGCAGTCTATAATCGAAATGGAGAGTTTTTGTATTCCGCACAATCATTTGATAATGGTATGGATTATTGGGAGGAGGGCTTAAGAAGGTTTGTTGAAAATAATAAAATTGGCTTTGTAAATCGCTCCGGTGAAAAAGTTATTCCTGCATGTTGGGGTTTTGCGACACCTTTCCACTATGGGTATGCCACAGTATTTGAAGGTAACCTATATCGAAAGTATGATGAGGGTGGCGAACATTGGAGTATAGCAGGTGATACTTTAAGGTATCTTATTAATCAAAAAGGAAAACGCGTATTTCCAAGTAATACAAAGAGACACCCAAAAGATTATTTTTATGAAGGAAAATATTATCCTTATCCTTTTTCTTACTCAGAGGAAGAAACCCAAATGTTATCAAGATTTAATGTCGACATTGTAGGAATATCATTTTTATTCGAGAGTAATCAATATCGATATATCTATTCACCGGTGCAGTTAGAAATTACTGAAAGACCTAATAACTATAGAAAATATCATAGGGTGACAGTTTTTGATAAAAATCAAAGTCAGACTTACAACGGGGAGATTTTTGTTGATTCCGTAAATAAGGAGTGTTATATATTAGACTATTATAGTAATAAAATTCCTTTGCGAGAAGCAATGATGAGTAAACTGATAGAAATACTGCGTACTGATATTCTTCCTGAAACTCGAAAAATAGCCGAACAAGAACTTAAAAGATTAAAAAGCCATCCCTAGAGATGGCTTTCATTATATTAAAAAATTGAAAATTGGACAACTGTTAATAATATGTATAGCGGCGTACACCGGCTACGTGGCGAGCTAATCGCATAACTTGGTGCGTATAACCATATTCATTATCATACCACACGTACAATACGGCATTCTTGCCGTCTGGCGAGACAATTGTCGCTGGTGCATCGTATACTGATGCCGCTGTAGTGCCTACAATATCTGAAGAAACAAGTTCATCGTTATTTGAAAATTTAATCTGTTCGATTAAATGCCCATCTAATGATGCTTCTCTTATTAAAGCATTAACCTCGTCCAATGATATTTTCTTCTTCAGCTGTAAATTAAGAATTGCTAAAGAACCATTAGGAACGGGTACACGGATAGCATTAGATGTAAGTTTACCTGCTAGTTCTGGCAAAACCTTTGATACTGCCGAACCTGCACCTGTCTCCGTGATAACCATATTTAATGCCGCAGCACGTCCTCTCCGAGACTTTTTGTGCATATTGTCCACCAAATTTTGGTCATTAGTATAAGAATGTATAGTTTCGATATGTCCTTGACTTATACCAATACGGCTGTGTATCACATCTAAAACAGGGGAAATAGCATTGGTTGTACAAGATGCTGCAGAAAAAATCATATTGTTTTCTGTATCGATCATATCCGTATTCACGCCATAAACAATATTAGGAATACCTTTTCCTGGAGCTGTCAATAACACTTGACTTGCACCTTTGGACACTAAATGTCTTGCTAATTCTTCGTCATCACGAAAAGCTCCTGTATTATCAATTATTAGCGCATTGTGAATATTGAACTGTGTATAATCAATTTCTTCTGGACTTTTAGCAGAAATAATATACACTGTCGCTCCATTGATAACTAGTGCACCCTTTTCTTCATCAATTGTTACCGTACCTTCAAATTCTCCGTGAATAGAATCATTCTGTAATAAAGCCGCACGCTTAAACAAGGTTTTCTGATTTACTTGGTCTCGAGTTACGATCGCACGTAGGCGCAATTGATGTCCTGCCCCAGCCTTCGTGATTAACTCACGTGCTAACAAACGCCCGATACGACCAAACCCATACAAAACTACATCACGTGGCTCGAATGATTTATGCTCTTTTGCAGAAATTAGTTCATTTTTGATAAAATATAATAGCTGATCATCGTCGATGTCCTGTTCGCGAATTTTCAAGGCTAATTTTCCGATATCAATACGTGAAGGTGATAACTTGAGATTTTGAATTGTTTCAGCCACTTGTAGTGTCGCAAAAATACTTATAGGCTCAACAGAAAGTTCTTTAGACTCTTCGTGCAAATTGAGAATTTGGCTCACACGGCGATCCACCATTTGGTTGCGGAAAAAGATGAGTTCTATCGTATGATTGAACCACAGATCGCTTACAATTTTGATAAGCTTTACAGCTGCATTTTGCTTGTGTTTATAACTTTTGATCTCTGCTTCAAAAGTTGCTTGTTGTATCATAAAATAATAGGGTTATTATGACACAAACTTAGGTATATTGTGTATTCTACACCAAACTAATTTTATTTTTAATAATTTTTCACCTCACGCAGTATGATATTTTGCTATTTTAACAAAAAATCAGGTGTATAAGTATCAAAAATTGAATTTCTATAACAAACCGACGTGCCAGAAAAGACAATAATTAACTCAATAATGCCAAGAAATAGTCTTTTGATTTTCAGTTTTTTAAGAAATCAACTTGTTTCGAATCATTTCTCATCCAGCACAAATAATTCTGAAGCGATAAGATCGGCTAATAACTTACCTTTTGTTGTGGCGCGAATTATTCGATTGTCTATGATTTCCACCTCTTCATTCGCAACAAAACTACGACTCGACTTCAAAATATGTTGGGCATAATCGTAACCAAACTCTTGTTCTATTTTTTGTACATCCAATCCCCACATCGTGCGGATAGAAGTCATCACATATTCGTTGAAACGATCATTTTTTGTTAGTTTTTCAATCTCTTGAAAATCGTTATGGTCTGTAAGTGCAGCAATATATTTTGCATTGTTGGCAATATTCCATGATCGGCTATTTCCATCGAAAGAATGTGCCGAAGGCCCTATACCTAAATAATGTTTACCTTTCCAATAGTTTGTATTATGCTTAGCATACATACCATTTTTCGCAAAATTAGATATCTCATAATGCTCAAAACCATTATTTGTGAGCGTATCTATTAGCATCAACATCTGTCCCGCACTCTGCGCATCATCCATAGCAGGAGTTTTCCCTTCCTTTACAAAATGCGCCAATGCCGTTTTCTTCTCTACAGTCATAGAATAGGAGGAAATATGTGGAATATTCATCGTAATAAGCTTCTGCATATTTGCTTTCCACTTTTCGTCCGTCAGCAATGGATAACCATATATCAAATCACAGGTAATATTATCAAATCCCGCATCTTGCACGCGTTTGACAGAGGAATCTGCTTCTTGAGCATTATGCGCACGATTCATCCATATCAAATCTTCCTCATAGAAAGACTGTATGCCTATTGAAAAACGATTGATAGGAGTCTGTCGCAGTGCTTTGACCTTATTTGCAGTTAAATCGTCAGGATTAGCTTCTAATGTAATCTCGGCATCCGAACTGATTTCAAAATTCTTTTCAACAGTTCCGATCAATTTCAATATATCTTCAGAATCCAAAATGGAAGGCGTACCGCCACCAAAATATATACTGTGTACTTTCTTATCCTCTAAATAATGTGCACGCTGTATAATTTCCTTTTGCATAGCTAAAAGCATCTCCTCCTTATACTTCAACGAAGTACTGAAATGAAAATCACAGTAATGACATGCTTGCTTACAGAAAGGAATATGAAAATATATCATGGGTGCCGCTCAGTTGTTGTGGAACAAAGATAATCGATTAGTTAAATTGTTACTCGAATAAATTTTATAAAGATTTATTAGATAATCAGTATTTTTAGAATAAATCAATTTATAATCCATGAAAAGGTTTTGCTTATACTTATTAATGCATTTGTTAGGATTTATGTCTTTTGCTCAAAAGAAAGAGTTTGATAGCTATGATTTAACTTCTGCAGTTAAAATGCTCAATGAAGTCTATCATAATGGAAAAGATAAATCTAAATTAAGAGATTTATCTAGTGAATTTATGTTCTCTAAGAATGAGAACATAAATATGTTAGGTTATTCTGCCATGAGTCTAGTAGAAGATAATGAGGGAAAGGATAGTTTGAAAAGATTAATTATAAATAAGTTCCCAAATGGATATTTAGTAAGGCAATTAGAATTTGATAAATTAATTCAAGACTCAATAATTACTGTAGATCAATACGAGTTATGTATTAACGATTTCTACAGGAGGTTTCCCAAGAGTTATTTTCAATCTTTAAAAAGTGCCGAAAAGTTTGGGTTTAATCCATTATCATTTTATGATTGGAGTTATTTAGAAATTTCAAAAAAATTTATAAATAGTAAGAATTATGAATTAGCTCTTCATTATGTATTGCTAACAGATTCATTAACTAAGAAATTAGAAAGCTATTCTATTGTTGGACAACAGTTATTAGACCTAAGAGAAAATAGTAAAGCTTTGATGCTATCAGATAAAGCTTATTACATTTTAAATAAACATGATAAGCCAGTCATTGATGAGGCAACTGTAACGCAAGTAAATCATATTTACTTAAAATCGCTGATAGCCACTGATAGTACTAATCAAGCCATTTCTTTAGCGAACAAACTTTATAACGAGGGGGATAGAACTCTTTTTATTATAAAATATCTTATACAAAGATATAGAGATAAACTGTCTTATAAAGAAGCATTACATATAATTGAGGACAATATCGTTCAAAATCACTATAGTATAGTTGAAATAATATCTGATAATGAATTACAGCAATTGTATACTAAAGTAGGTGATTCTAGAAGTTATGATTCATACCTTTCTGATTTACGTAATAAAGCTAAAGATAATCGAATTGCTAATCTAAAATCTCAACTAATAAAGAGATCAGCTCAAGACTTTTCTCTATACAACTTAGAGAATAAAATGGTCAATCTTTCTGATTTTCGAGGAAAAGTTGTGATTTTAGATTTTTGGGCAACTTGGTGTGGCCCATGCATTCGCTCATTTCCTGGAATGCAGTCTTTAGTTAATAAATATAAAAACGATGAAGATGTTCAATTTCTATTTATAAATACCTCTCAGAAGGAGCCGGATTTTAAATCTATTGTATCAGAGTTTATTAAGAATAATAATTATTCTTTTAATGTCTTGTTCGACGAAATGACTGATTGGAATAAAAGAATCGCTACCTTATATGAGGTAAAAGCTTTGCCTACAAAAATCATTATTGATAAATATGGAGACATCCGATTTCACTCTTCAGGTTCATCGTCATCTATAGATGAAATCATGAATGACTTAATTACTAGGATAGAAATAGTAAAGAATTTATAATTCAATTGTCGAAAAACACAGAAAATTCAATGTTTCTCTCTTGTTACTTTAAAAATGCAACCAGTTGATTTATAAGATAATTACACATTATGGGTGTTTTGATTAGGCAAAGGTAAGTTATTTATTCTTTAGGTTCAGTTATCTATATTTACGTCTACATACCTATTAAAAGCAGATTTTAATCTATTTGCAATTCTATTTTTTAGTCTTGGAGGTGAGATAACTTTTATATTTTCGCCGAAACCTAATATTTCGCGTTCTAATTCGAAATTCAATACAACATCTATGCGTAAGATGATACTTCCATCTTCCCCTTTTGTAAGTATTTGCTGAGATGGGTGTATAGGCTTTGTTTCTACATAAGGTGCATTGTAGGCATCAATTTCTAAGATCACACGTTGCCCTCTATCACGACTAGTTTTTGTAACACCAATGGTGTCTTCGAAATAACGTTCAAAATCTATCCCTTCATAAGGTACAAATCCGGATTTTGCCATTTCTTCAATTTCAAGTATTCGATCTAAAGCCAGAGTTATTAAAACAGTTCCTTTTTTAGGTTTACAAATCAAAAACCAACGGTTTCGGTATTCCTTTAATAAGTAAGGAAAATAAACTTGTTGCGTTTCTGCTTTAGACTTGAAAGACTTGTAGGATATTAATAAGGGTATCTCGTCACGAATAGCTTTGTGTATTGCTGTAATCCACTCCAAACCTTTGAGTAGCTTATTGCTTTCTAATTGTATAGCTACTTTTTTATTTCCTTCGGATTTACTCAAATTGGACTCTAAACGAACAATCAAATCACTCATTTCTTCAAAATGAGTGAAACCATTCATATATTTCAAAAAATCGACAGCATCTTTCATTTTACCTAAATCAGCATCAGTCATTGGAGAATTATTAATGCTGTAGTTGGGATCTGCGTACGTATAGTATTTTCTATCTATCACAACAATCGGCGCATTGTAAGCAAGTTTGTTGGATCGCATAAACTGTATATCACCTTGTACCGTTCGTTTACTGACTCCAGATGTAATACCCTCGTATTCATATAGGGCATCTGCAATTTTTACCATCAGATCTTCCAATGTCCACTTTCTATGGCGCTGTCTGAGGAAGTGATCTATAGTTTTGTAACGTATAAGTGCAAGTTTATTTACAGACATGGCTATTTGTGTGCTTTAAATACAGTATTAAATGTAAGGATAATTATTTTACTACGCAAAGGACTTGCGTAACTCTTCGCTAACGAACCTCATTTTTGTAATAAATATTGTTTTATAAGAAATTATATAACTTATTTTAAGGCAATTACCTGTTTTCACGCAATTTATTTCATTAATTATTTTACTGCGCAAAACTGCTGCGTATAGACCTATGCATCTTTGTAATGTCAGCTAAGCTGAATGAGTTCTTTGATTATAATGAAGCGAAAAGCTTATCAAGATATGTGTACCAATGTACACAAAGAAACCACAAAGCTCGAATGCTTGTCCTAGTCTCTTGTTTCTGTATAGCAGGGTAGTGTTGGTTCCATAGAATACAATATACTGACATAGCAAGAGGACGGTGGTGTTAATGCTAGGGTCGTAGGTTCGAATCCTACTTTCGTCATAGACGAAATAACTCAGTGGGTAGAGTATAGCCAAAAAAGGCGGGTTCGAGTCCCGCACACATCTGTCACATGTGTCATCGGTTGGAGGAACGAAAGTTCCATTTTTGAAGTTTAGACTTTCTTTCAAAAAGTCACCATAAGCTTTTCGTCTCTTGTTCGGTTGTTGAATTGCTCTAATTAAAGTATGAAAATAACAAATCGGCTTGCTTCTTAGCAGAATAGAACAAGTTTGTTAAACATATTCGTATGTAATCTCTAGGGAAATCTTTGGTCTTAGATCATCGAAATATAATAGATGAATACTCGTTTAGCTTAGTAAACTCCTTCTGTACTCCGTAGCGAACTGATGAGCAAGACACGAAAGGCTTTTTTAGAAGAATTGAGGTATGAATAGTGAGAATTAGGAGTTTAACTGTTCAAATAAATAAAAAATTAAAAAACAATAATATGAAAAGAGTAACTATTAACACTAATGAAGTAGGATTTGTTGTAAAGAACAATGCTGTAGTACGTGTATTGACTGCTGGGAAATATTGGTTAGGATTCGGTGAGCAAATACAAAAATACGATATGGCGAAACCATTTCATACGCCATATGATGTTGATGTATTGTTACAGATTTCGGGTTTTTCAGAATTGGTAGAAGTTGTAGATGTATTGGATAATGAAATTGGAATTGTTTATGCGAATGGTAATTTCAAACAATCATTAACCTCTGGGCGACATATATTTTGGAAAGGATTGCAAGAGTTAACATTTCAAAAAGAAGATATTTCGACTATCGAGATTTCGAAAGCGATAAGCAAGAATTTGTTAGAAAAACAATCTTTGGCATTCTATGTCCGTCAACACAAGATTGAGCCATCCGAGAAAGGATTATTGTTTGTCGATGGTGCTTTTGAGAAAGTGTTGGAAGCTGGTACATACTACTGGTGGAAAAATGCCACCACTATTGCAGTAACAAAAGCTGATATGCGTTTGACTACTATGGAAATCGTAGGTCAAGAAATATTAACTAAAGATAAAGCACAAATCCGTATCAATTTTTCGGTGCAATACCAAGTGGTTGATATCATCAAATCTTTATTGGAGAATAAGGATTTTGAAAAACAATTGTACATTTTAATGCAGTTAGCATTACGTTCTTATATCGGTCGATTGACTTTGGATGAATTGATGGAGAACAAATCAGCGATTAACGAGCATATCTTAGCAGAAGTCGCGTCTCAAGTCGAATTATTGGGGGTAAAAATTCTTAATTCGGGAATGAAAGATGTGATTTTGCCAGGAGATATTCGAGAAATCATGAACCAAGTATTGGTAGCTGAAAAACGTGCACAGGCTAATATCATTACACGTCGTGAAGAGACAGCTTCGACAAGAAGCTTGTTGAATACAGCGAAATTGATGGAAGATAATACGATGTTGTTCAAATTGAAAGAGATGGAATATGTAGAGAAAATTGCCGAAAAGATTAACTCTATATCTGTCTCCGGAAATGGCCAAATAGTCGATCAATTGAAACAATTGTTTGTTAAATAATTAGATTTTTAGACGGTTAGGGGTAGCTTTGAAGAGGTTACTACCTCTAACCAAAATAGGGAATTAATGGAAAAGATAATAATATCAAAACTTAAGGAAATAGAGGAAAAGTACGACATAGAAATATTGTTTGCTTGTGAATCTGGAAGTAGAGCTTGGGGGTTTCCATCAACAGATAGTGACTACGATGTTCGATTTATATATAAAAGAAAGAAGAATCATTATATGTCAGTGTTTGAGGAATCAACTGAATTGGGATTCTCCATAGTTGATGACTTGGATTTTGTAGGTTGGGACATAAAGAAAGTGTTTTTGTTACTTCATAAGAGCAATGTAACGCCTTTTGAATGGTTACAATCGCCTATAGTTTACTGCGAAAAGGAGGGTTTTCAGACGTACATGAAATCAGTTTTTATTGATTTTTATGTAGCTAAAAGACATATACATCATTATTTAGGTATAGTTCGAGGACGAATGGAATCTGTGTCTTTTGAAGAAATGAAACTGAAATCCTTTTTTTATATCATGCGCTCTTTGCTTTCAGCTTATTGGAGTATGAAATTTGGGACTTATGCACCAATGGAGTTTGAACCTTTGATGACTTTGCTTCCGGAGAAAATAAAAGTATCTTGTAAAGAGTTGAGAAGTCTGAAGTTAGAGCTTGAAGAAAGTTTTGTTTTTAGTCTTTCAGATGAATTGAGAACATTCATCATAGAACGACAAGACGAAATATGGACTTACGCAGATACTTTGGATGCAATGATGATAAGTAAAGAATTAGCAAATGTTGGATTTTTAAAAATATTGGAAGATGACTATAGAAGCGCTTCATGCTAATGGATTAATACTTTTTGAAGTAGTGGCTGGTAGCCATGCTTATGGATTGGCTACCAAAGATTCGGACATGGATGTAAAAGGAGTGTTCTATCTTTCAAAAGACAATTTTTATGCTGGTGAATATATAGCACAAGTTGCGGATGAAAAAAATGATGTGGTTTACTACGAATTGGGACGGTTTTTCGAACTTTTGTCCAAGAGTAATCCGAGTGCTTTGGAAATATTAGCAAGCCCTGCAGATTGTGTGACGTATAAGCATCCTTTGATGGAGGATTTGAATATTCGAGATTGCCTTTCTTTAGAAGCTGTCAAGACATTTTCGAATTATGCAATGGTTCAGATTCAAAAAGCAAAAGGTCTAAATAAGAAAATCAATAATCCGATAGAACGGGACAGAAAAACATTGTTAGATTTTTGCTATGTTCTGGAAGGGAATGATGCCAAACCTTTTGTTCAATGGTTGGAAAATAAAGGTTGGGATCAGACCAATTGTGGATTAGCTAAATTGAATCATTGCAAAGGGACATACGGTTTGTATCATAATCCAACAAAAGGCAAGTATAAAGGAGTTTTAGCAAAACCTGATAGTTGTGACGTGTCCTGTTCATCCATACCTAAAGGTGAAAAATTGGAAGCTTATCTTGTCGTTAATCAAGATTCCTTTGCCCAACATTGTAAGAGTTATCGGGAATATTATGAATGGGAATCTAATCGTAATGAAAAACGATTTCTTGCCAATTTGGAGCACAATACAGGATATGACGCCAAGAATATGATGCATACAATACGCCTAATGGAAGTCGCTAAGGATATATTGCTTCATCAAGATTTACGGGTTAGAAGGTCAAATCGAGAAGAACTGCTTAAGATAAAATCTGGTTTATATACCTATGAAGAGTTGCTAGATAAGGCTCTTGCTCTGCAAGATGAAATAAGCGAATTGAGGATCACAAGTGATTTAAAAAAAACTGTAAATACGGAATTGTTGCGACCTAGATTGGTTGAGATACGTACAATTTTATACAATTAATGAGTTTTATTAATGAAAAATAAAAGAATAAATGGCAACGATTTGATTGCTTTAGGATATAAAGAAAATCATGCTATGGGAGTAGCATTGAAAATTAATAAAAAACGTTTGGGGCTCACAAAAGAAGAGATGCTCCAAAAGTTTAAAGATGTATTAGAAACTCCTGAATCCTTTTTGGTAGATTCAACTTTTGAGCCTTTAGCTAATGTCTTGTTGAATATAGAAAAGATTGATGACGAGCTGATTACACTGAATGATAAACCCAATGAATATACCGTCTATGGTGCAGAGAATATTGAGGAAGGTGCTAAAGATCAAATGAATGTAGCTATGACTCTTCCTGTAACTGTTGCAGGGGCTTTGATGCCCGATGCGCATCAAGGATATGGATTGCCCATTGGTGGTGTGTTGGCTACCAAAAATGCGATTATTCCTTACGGTGTAGGTGTGGATATTGGTTGTCGAATGGCGTTATCAGTTTTTGATTTACCTGCTACTTATTTAGATTTAGAACATCATAAATTGAAGAAAATCTTAATCGACAACACCAAATTTGGTGCAGGTCATAGTTTTTTGAAGCACGAACGCTCGGATCATGCTGTATTGGATAACTCCTTATTTGAAACCAATGCTTTCATTCGAGAATTGAAGGACAAGGCATGGACGCAATTGGGCACTTCTGGAGGAGGTAATCACTTTGTGGAATTTGGGGTAATGGAGTTCAAAGAGAAGGATGAGGTTTTGAATATCGAAAAAGGTTCTTATTTGGCATTATTGACACATTCAGGTTCTCGAGGAATGGGAGCTACAATAGCAGATCATTATACCAAATTGGCAAAGGAATTATGTAAATTACCTTTCAAAGCACAAAATTTGGCCTACTTAGATTTGGATTCTGAGGCAGGACATGAATATTGGTTGGCGATGAATTTGGCTGGTGATTACGCTTCTGCTTGTCATGAAATGATTCATGTTAAAATAAAATCAGCCTTAGGAGCTGAATTATTAGCCAAAGTAGAAAACCACCATAATTTTGCTTGGAAAGAGCAATTCAATGGTGAAGAAGTGATCGTACATCGTAAAGGAGCTACACCTGCTTCCAAAGACGTTATGGGAATTATCCCGGGCTCTATGGCTACACCAGGATTTTTGGTACGTGGAAAAGGTGAGGAAACTTCTATTAATTCGGCATCACATGGTGCAGGACGGCTTATGAGCCGTACGAAAGCAATAAAATCACTCTCAAAATCTGATTTATCTTCCCTTTTGGCAGATAATGGAGTGACTTTGATCGGCGCAGGAATGGATGAAGCACCTATGGCGTATAAAGATATTCATACGGTGATGGCAGCACAAAAGGATTTAGTGGATATTGTGGCTACTTTCTTGCCAAAAATTGTTCGAATGGCGGATGATGGATCTCGAGAGGATTGATAATATTATATTTCAGTAAAAAATATGAGGCTGTCTTAAAATAGACAGCCTCATTTGTAACCGCAAAACTTGAGTTTCAGAATCTTCATTTTTTTGCACATAAAGTCTTTGATGTCACAAAAATATTAACTCACCATGATTACCAATCGATAGAAAAACCTCTTAATTCTTGTGATATTCTTCATCAGTGACTGGATCTAACCAAACAGCTCCTCCAATATTTGTATTTGTTCCAATTGCGATATGCGTCATCGTGTCTTTAGGCGTTGCGCCATGCCAATGTTCAATATTTGGGGGACATTTTACGACTTCACCTGTTTCAATAACTTCAATTGGTTTACCTTTTTCCTGATATAAACCACGACCGGCCGTAACTAACAATATTTGTCCACCTTTGTGGTAATGCCAGTTTGTTCGAGCCCCAGGTGCAAACGTAACAGAGCCAATATTAACATTATGAATGCTATCCGTCTCGGCTAAATAATTCAACCATACGGTACCTGTGAAATTGCTATTAGTTACCAATTCGCCCTTTTCAAACGGCACCTTCCCTACAGTTTTTGTATCCATATTTTGATTGCAAGAAAACACTAGAGTGCAGAAAGCTAATAGTGTAGTTTTCATTTTCCAATTCATCATAAGTGTTCTATTTTTTTAATACCTCCGCCAACACTTTTTCTGTTTCTGATGCCCTCTCTTCGCCTTGTGTTTGTTTAATTATTTCAACAAAATGCTGTAAATGCGCTAGACTATAGCCCAAATTAACACAAATCGTCAGATGAGATTTTAGCATAGGTTCTACTTTACCAATACTTGATAACACTGAAATAGTCACCAATTCACGCTCTAAATAGGTCAGTACATTACGTTCGAAGAGATCTGCAAATAAATGCTCCTTAAGAAAAACCTCTATAGTTGGTGCAAACGCAGCATAACCTGATTTTACATCATTTTCTTTTACGCCAGTTAGCTGTTGCAGAATCTCTTTCCCACGCTCATACTTAGATTTTTCAGTCAAAATCGGAGAAGCTTCCTTTCCATTTTCATCTTTAATTCCATTTTTTTGACGCTCCTCCACAACAGACATTAAGGTTTGTAAACCTCGTATACTTCGCGGGAAACCAGCATAAGCATGAAGATGAATTAAACCTTCTTTTACCTTATTAATCGTCAATCCTGCATCCAAACCTTTATGAATTTCTTTCCGCAATTCATCCAGATTGCCGATTGCAGTTTGTGATGAAATCCGGATAAGAGCAACATGTTCTTTATTGATTACCGCACTATTTTCTTTGAATTGCGCATTAGCATTTTGTATTGTGAAGCAAAAACAAAAGACCAAAACCGACAGCATATTATTTACCATATAAGAATTAATTAGGGGTAAGAATTTTAGTAAATGAAAGCGATAGAAGCTTCCATTTCTCATTCTCCTTGACATATACTTCGGTCACGACAAAAGGATTTGTCACCTCATTGCCCCTCACCACCGCCTGCAAATCAATTCTATTTAACAAAACCGCCGTATTGTTTACAATATTGACGGAGACATCATGTACAACGGCATTTTTGTACCAAATACTGCCGCTCCTAATGACATCCATTTCTCTGGCCTTGTCCCAAGAGCCACTCATATGTACATAGACAGATTTCTCATGAAATAAACTATCCAGTACATTTACGTTCTTTTCAGCCATCCATTGCCATTTATTTTTTGACAAGGTGATAATTTCCTGCTCCACATTTTTATCTTGAGCATACGTAATGGACACATTCCACGAAAGGAACAATCCAATTAAAAAACATTTTATAAAATTCTTCATATATCAATTTAATTAAGGGTAATGCCATAAAAACTACCCAACTTATCTAGGGCTTGTTTTACATATTCTTCTTTCCAATATGTTTCTATATGCGTAGCTCCCTCCAATACAAACAGCTCTTTTTGTAGGGCATTAATTGCATTAGGGAAGACTTCTTCACTCATGTATTTGGTATCTGCCTTACTGCCTGCTATCATAAGCAAAGGCTGATTTATTAAATCCATATTGGTATTCGCATCAAAAGTCATTAAGTCTACCAAACTGCTTTCTGCGTATCTGAATGTTGAATTTGGATGTGCGTGGGTACGGTAATAATAAGCATAACCTTCACGATACAAATCTGTAGGAATTTTTCTTATTTCCTCGTCCGTTGGATTTGCTGTCCCCAAGTAAGAAATCTCCCCTGTTAAAACTTCTTGCTCGCGAGCCTGAGACGCTTTTGCCAAACGCGCTTGAATAGTCGCAACATCTTTATCTAAAAAACCATTACGCCGAACTCGACCTGAATTAAACATACTCAATGTAGCTACGGATTTGAAACGCTTATCACCCTGAGCGGCTTTTAAGGCATAGCCACCGCCACCACATATGCCTAATAGCCCTATTTTGTCGGCATCTACCGCGGGATACTTAGAAATAAAGTCTGCCATCCCATGAATATCTTCAATACGATTTGCCGGTTTATCAACATTGCGTGGCTGTCCACCTGAAGCTCCTTGGTATGCAGCATCAGCAACAATAGTGATATAACCCCTATTCGCTAAATGCTGTGCATATAGTCCTGAGACCTGCTCCTTTACTCCACCATTTGGATGCGCAATAACAATTGCAGCATACTTTTTAGCATGATCATAACCTGGCGGCGTGTACACATTTGCAGCAATAGTAATTCCATTCAACGAATAATGAACCGAATGTATTTGCACAGCCCCTTCATTATTCTGTTTAATAGCGTTTTGATATACTAGTCCAAAAGGATTTGCTTGATTAATCTGGCCAAAAGCGAATGTATTTAAGGTAAAGCCAATACAAACCATCGTCATTTTTATTGTATTTATCATATTTCTACTTGTCTAAACCTTTACTTTTTAACCACGTTGAAAGTGCATCAGCTACCTCCAAATTATTTAAATCTGAAAAAGGAAAATGTGTATTCCCTTTAATTCCGATAGATGGCAAATGTACTACCGAAGCATCACCTCCATGCTTATTAATTGTATCTGTCCACTTTCTTGCCATTTCTAATCCTGAACGCCAATGATCCTTATTCCATATAGCAGTAGGTGAATCAGCGATGTTGTCTCCGTAATAAATTACAATAGGGATTTTAGTCAGTTTAAGAAAATCTGCCAAAGGAATAGCCTCACCTTTTAACGCACCAAATAAACCTGTAGACGAGATAGATGCTGGAACCTCTCCTTCAGGGAATAAAAAACTGCTATACGGTTCATAAGCAACAATAGCTTTCACATTGGAACTTTTGACAGCTGTCATCCAGCCTGGACCTCCTCCTTGTGAATGGGTAACCAAAACTCCACCACCTATTTTGTCAAATAAAGCGGATATTGCATCGGATATTACCTTCAAATCAAATGGCCCCGTGTTTGGAGTCATTTGTCTATAAAATTGTGCTAAGGATTGTTCATCCCGAGGGAATTGAACATTCTCAAAATAATTCGGATAGTTTCCAATTCTAAACTGCGTAAACCAAAACTGCTCATCGGGTGTATTTGTTATGGTCGCTGTCTTCGTAGTACGTCCAGCCATCCCACGTCGAGGCTGGTCGAGTAAGTAAACGGGATAACTCTTTCTCAAAAAAATATTTTGAAATCCCTCTCGCCCATCAGGAGTGGATTCCCAAGTTTTTTTGGACTGACCTGCACCATGCAAAAACACCAACGGCATTTTTTTTCTTTTAGCTGGTATCTGATAAAAAACATAAGCGTGATCACCATGTAATGTTTGTCCTTCGGGTTTAAGGGCATTCTGTACATCAAAAGTTCCATCCTTTGTAATCACGGATCCACCAACAGCAAAACTACCTTGCTCCGAGATAACCAATGGCTTTGATTTATTCGACTGAGCTTCAAGTTCCTTCATTGCTATCGACCCGACTAAAACCGTACTTAAACAAACTATCATTCTGATTTTCATACTCTTTTTATAAAGCCTATTACTTAAATAAAGTAACGACACAGTTCCATTCATTATTGTCTAATCAAATATCTGAAATCATAGACCGCTAAACGTATACCTATTACAGAATATACTACCATAATTACTGATTTAAGTTTTTTTCCTACAGCATGACATCTAATTACTTATTTTTGAGTAAGTAACGACATTAACTATGAGCAACAAATTTATCTTCGATACAGTGCATGAATACAATATTTTCAATAATCATGACACATTACATCCTTTAGTTACGGTAATAGACTTCTCCAAAGCTCATAAACGAACAGGCTCCAAAATGACCTTTGGTCTGTTTTACATTTTCTTAAAAGATGTACATTGTGGTGATTTAAAATATGGATGTAACACCTATGATTACGAAGAAGGTACGTTAGTTTTCGTTTCGCCAGGACAAGTCATAGACGTTGAAAACAAAGTTGATTTATATCAACCTATCGGACATGGACTTGCTTTTCATCCTGATCTTATTAAAGGTACTCCACTTAATAATTTGATGGAAGATTATCACTTTTTTAAGTATAACACCAATGAAGCTTTACACTTGTCGAAGGAAGAGCGTAATATCATCATGGATTGTTTTAAGAAGATTCAATTTGAACTGAACCATACGATTGATAAACATAGCAAAAAACTGATCGCCTCTAATATTGAATTATTTCTAAACTATTGTGAGCGATTCTACGATAGACAGTTTATTACAAGGGAGTCAGCAAATAAGGGAATTTTAGAAAATTTTGAGGAGGAATTGAATGGATATTTCGCCTCGGATAAACCAGCGACATTAGGTCTACCCTCTGTATCGAATATGGCAGAATCTTTGAATCTGTCGGCTAACTATTTTGGAGATTTAATAAAAAAAGAAACGGGAAAAACGGCACAAGAATACATTCAATTGAAAACAATTGATATCGCTAAGTCCAAAATTTTTGAAACCCAAAAAAACATTAACGAAATCGCCTATGAACTCGGATTCAAATACCCTCAGCATTTTAGTCGACTATTTAAAAACAAAGAAGGAATAACCCCTATGGAGTTTAGAAACTTGAATTCAAATTAGTAAAGATTTTTAAGCCTTTCTCCCTAATTTCCAAATATTCCTCCAATGAGCTACTTTGATCAACTTTTGATCATCTGATTATATCCCCACCCTTTAGAATTAAAAATTCTCAACTAATAGTAAAGCTTTGTTATACACAGCTTAGACAACAAATAAAACGGAACTTTATTCAACTTGATCAACATCTTTCTGAGACTATAGATTAAATAATAGTTTCAGGACACAAAACCACTGTTTTCAGGGATAGCAAATTTTGCCTTAAAGAGTAATTTTGTAACAAAACATTAAGATATAACACCAAAGGATAATATGAATATTTATTACCTTCGGGATTATTTTATAGATTTTTATTATAAAAGGATGAAAAGATTCAAATCAACGCTACTCGTATTACTTTTATTCTTCTGTTGTAGCCTACTGAGCGGTTGTTTTGAGTTTATAGAAAACATCAACCTCAAGAGTAACGGATCAGGCAGTATTAAAGCCACTTTGAACCTTAGTAAAAGCAGTACCAAAGTCGCTTCCCTACTGAAGTTAAAAAGTATAAATGGCATTCAAATTCCTTCGAAAGAGAAAATACAGAAGGAAACGGAAGACATGGTTCAAATCCTAAAAAAGACAAATGGTATAAGCCAAGTACAGTACAATTTGGATTTTAAAAATTACATCGCAACGGTTTCTTGCAATTTCACGTCTATTAAAACATTAAATGCTTTTACTCAAGCACTAGGCACCCATTTCAAGAGCACAATGGGAAATAATAACAGCTACGACTATAATGCAAAAACTGGCGTTTTTACGAGATCTTACAAACATTCCCCGTCTATGAGCAAAGCCTACGAAAAGATAGCTGAAAAAGACCGAAAATATTTTGATGAGGCGTATTATACACAAATTATCAGATTCGACAATACTATAAAATCTCAAAAACATCCATCTGCCAAAATCTCTAATTCTTCAAAATCCATTCTACTTCAATTGAAGGCGAAAGACCTTGCCAACGGCAAATCTTCTTTAGGAAATACCATTACTCTAAATGTTAAATAAACACATGAATATAAAGTTCTTCACTTTACTCTCCATTTCTGTTTTAGCAGGAATAACTGTCTGTGCACAGGAGTTGACGCGTAAAATACCCGGAAATGCACAATTTGTTATAACGATTAATAATAAAGCAATAGTCGAAAAAAGTTCGATAGCGTTATTGAATGAAACTTTGGTTAAACTTGGCGCCTTTGAGAAAATAAACGAGCGTAATGACTATCCGACCAATACTATCATGGAATTGGACTTCAATCTTGACAAGCAAGCTTATGTGTATCGTACAGATGCAGATAGCTTATACTATATAGGTATATTAATACCATTGAAAGCCAATCACCAAGTAAAAGAGCGTATGTTTTCTAAATTTAATAGCCGCTCTAGTCACGATGGCTTCGAAAGAAGAGTCTCTAAAGATGGGAAAACGCAAGTCGCATGGGATCAAGAATCCTTATTCATTATGACCGGAAGCCCCAAAAGCAGCTATTTTGAAACAGAAGAAATAGCAAATCTTTATGGCTTGGATTTGGAACGCTACGACGAACTTTATTCACCAGATACGGTGTTGGTAGCAGAAGAAGCCTGGGCCACAGCAGAGGAAATAGTTGTAGCGGATACAATTGATACTACAGAATGGGAAAGTGCCGCTGAAGAAATAGTAGATGAGACGCAAGAATGGGATTCCTATTCAGATAGCACCGAACTTGATAGCTACGATCTGGCCACCGACTCCATATATCTAGCGAACCTAGCAAGAGAAGCGAAGAATGATTCGATTAGAAATGATGTTTTTGTCAATTGGCTAGCGAAGGATTTTGCCAACTACATAAATCCCTCCAATAACCTAGCAAATCACAAATCAATTAAAATAAAAGATCAAAATATTTTGCTTCGATTTTGGATTGCAAATGTTGATAATTTATATCGAGAGGCCTACGCCGATAATATGCTTTACTCGATTTTCGGCACGGACTTGAAAGATATTAAATATGGCTATGAAGATGCTACAATCGATTTGATTCAGCATGAGCACAGTCTCAAAATAGCAGGAAGTGTACATATCGATGAAGATTTGACACACATATTCAAGGCGCTACACAAGAACAACATCAACAAGAAATTTGCACAGTATATTCCTGAAAACCACTTAGCCTATGCATCTATGAATATCAGCACAGAGGGTTATCTAAAACAGTTACCTTCGCTATTAAAACTATCTTACGCACCGTTGGTTGGTGAATACGCTGATGTACTGCAAATCGTGGCGACAGCATTAGAAATAGGCTTAGATGAAAAATCAATTGCTAAAGTACTGAAAGGGGACAATGTTTTTTTTCTAAATGATCTACAAAAAGTATCCAAAGAATACCTAACGTACGAGTACGATGATGATTACAACTATACAGAAGTAATGAAAACAAAAGAAGAATATTCTCCCAACTTCCTGTGGATGTTTACTTCTGAAGATCAACGTCTATTCCAAAAGACACTTGAATTTGCCATAAAAAAAGAAAAAGTAGAATTAGACGAGGACATATACACCATCCATGCAACGAAAGACACAGAGGCCATGTATGTTGTTTTCAAAAAAGACATTGTTTTTGTTGGTAATAATTTTGAACAGATTTCAGCTATTCAAAAGAATAGATTCAAAACAGGGAATGATCCAAAAGTTAAAAAAGATATATTTACACATCCATTCAATTTCGTAATTAACACGTCTTCTATACCAGAGGTCATCCATAAATTGGAAATTCCAGTGGCTGCATCTTGGGATCCAACCTTACAGAATCTTTCAGATTATGGAAAACTTCAAATTAGATACAATAAGCTAAGTAAAAACCGTATATCAGGAGAAATGTCTTTAGAATTGCCTAAAAAAGACAGTAATGCACTTCAATATATATTGAAACAGGTAATTCAAAACGTGGGTAATACGAGCAGCAACTAATCTAGGATGAAAAGATTTGCAATTATTATAGCTGTGCTAATGGTGACTACGCTTGTCCTTACATGGACATTGTACACCCTACGAAAAAATGACATTAAAGATCAATATGTCAGTAGCTCAAGCACACGGATATTGTCGATTGCTGTTGATGACTTATTATTAGACAATATCTCTAACCTCTACCCGTGGAGAGATGATAAATCTAAAGGAAAAAAACAGCGCGACTCCTGGTTGAAAAAACTAATATTCGATGCCGGAATTAAAATTCCGGCACGGATATATTCATTCAGCACGGACGCACATCAGAATCAGTTTTTTGGGATATTAGCAGTAAAAAACTATGATGATTGCTTTTCCTTTTTCGCCACCGAGTATCCAGATGGAATTAATTTTATAGATAAAGAGAAAGGAATAGTAAACGTAGTCGTTAATAAACATATCAATGTTTTATTTAATTATAGCCATATAATTTACAACATCGCTCTGGGTGATAATTTAGATTTGGAGAATTTACAATCTATGTTATTACAGCCTGACACGTGGACTCAAATTTCAGCTCTTAATGGTTTTGAAAACACCTTGTCCACCAAGCATATTACCTATATGCAAAAAGACGGGAGATTGACTCTTGAGGGTACGGTTTCAAGTGATAAAACTGAAATAAATGGAAAATGGTTGTTATCTCAAAACTTAGATGATAATTTGTTAGTACGCGAGATGGACAGTCTTGAGCAAACATTAACCTTTTGGAACTTAATACCGCTCAACGAAATCCCTCTACTTTCCAAGCTTATGAATAAATTTACGGGACTAGCTCCAGAACAATTGAATAGTAATTATTTTGACCTGCAAATTTATAGAGATCCTACTTCACAGCAAGACAGCTCAATTTCCTATGTATATGACGATGATTTTAATGCAACTGAAGAAACGAAAATATTGGAAGTAGCTGTTCCAAGTATTGTACACACGTGGAGCTATGACGAGATTTTAGAAAAGTCCCTTCCTAATAAAATGTTTTATAGATTCAACAAAAAACGGATCGGTCCATACTTATTAAATACAACGTTAGAAACCTTCCCCCATCAAGCTACAAGGAAGGCGACTAAACACCCTTTATACCTTTCTGTTAATTTTGAGACTTGGCCTGAAATGTGGAGCATACCAATACTGGACAGATTAAAAGCAAAAAAAGTCAAAGCAACTGTTTCGACGACCCTTCACAACAAAAATGAAATACACCTAAATGGACAAATCAGCTATTAAACTATAGAGCTGAAACATAGAATCTACCCTATCAAAAAACAGAAGTCTACTGTCCTTCAAATCCGATATAGGTTAAAAAGATTTAACACAACGACCTGAAAGTTTATAGTTTGATTACCTGCTCATCATATATTCTTTACATTGTAACCATAGTTTTGTGGCAATAAAGACTTATGAAGAACATGAAAAGATTATCTATTCTTTTGGCTGTAATAGGCTATTTTAATTTTGACAGTATAGCTCAAACATCCGCAGACAATGGTGTGGTTCGATTTGATGAATTCCGCTTACCAAAGAAACGCGAAACAATACACATTCCTAATGTAAATGGATTGACTGTTTTAAAATGTGACTTCCATATGCACACTGTATTTACAGATGGGCATGTATGGCCAAATGTCAGAGTACAGGAAGCTTGGAAAGAAGGCTTAGACGCCTTTTCATTTACGGAGCACGTAGAATATACACCATACAAAGATGATGTAAAACCAGGAAACTTAAGATCGTATGAATTAGCAGAAAATCTAGCTAAAGAAAACAATTTAATACTAATAAAAGGCAGTGAAGTAACAAGAGATACTCCTCCAGGACACTTTAATGCACTTTTCATCAATGATGACAAAAATTTAGTCGTAGAACGCACGAAAGAGACCGACGAAAAAGCAATCCAAGCTGTGGTAGATCAAAAAGCTTTTATCTTTTGGAATCACCCAGGCTGGAAAGCTACTCAAGTCAAAGGATCCTACGAATGGTTACCTTTTATAGAAAAAATGTACAGGGAGAAGAATTTACATGGTATTGAGGTTGTTAATGGGTTCGGCTTTCACAAAAAAGCATTAGACTGGGCTATAGACAGGAACTTAACAATCATTGGGAATACAGACGTACATAATTTAATTGCACATGATTATGATCTAGGTCGTGAAGGTGTGCACCGCACCATGACATTAGTAATGGCAAAAAATCGTTCTGCTGAAGCAATTCGCGAAGCATTAGAGAAAGGTAACACTGTAGCATGGTCTAGTAAGTATCTAATCGGAAAAGAACAACATGTACGTGATTTGTACAATGCATGTGTAAAGATTGGTCCTGCTTACCATGAAAAGAAGAACGCGCAAGGTGTCACGTCTAAATATTATGAAATCTCAAACACGAGTGACTTATACTTTGAACTTCATCGCAAATCTGGAAAAGGAACTGAAAAGATCATCTTGTACCCACAATCTTCTCAAATCTTAACTGCTCAAGAAAATCAATCACAACTCACTTACGAAGTGGTCTCCACTTTCATCCGAAGCGACAAGCACTTGACAATTGATATCAAATTATAAATTATAATATTAAAGCCGTTAAATATCCTTTATTTAACGGCTTTCTTTTAATAATCCTATATTAATTTAAAATAACCAGGACACAACGCCTTGACTATGTTCAGTTCACAAATAAATTAATGGTATTTTTTTACTAAAACAATAAAAACTGTCAATCAACATTATTATTGAAAAAATATATCAAAAAAAACATTTTGGTGGTACTTTTTGATTATCTTAGATCTTTGAAAAACTTTATCTACTGATAATAAACAGCTAGTGTTGGTAACAATAGCATTTATCCAATTTTTAAACTTACTAAAACAAATATCTCCATAAATATTTTTTGGCACATTTATTTCATAGGACAAGACTAATATCATTAAGCTTTTCCATTAATGTTTAACTAATAAAAACTTTTAACAGTTGATTATTATGGCGTAAGGGAGAAAAAATGATATACAACAATGAAATAAGCATACGATAAACAGCAGACACCAATATAACAAACTATATGAAACAATTTTTACTTTGCGTAATTATGTTTATTTGCAGTATTTGTATGTATGGATTGATAAATTTATTAGAAAAATCATCCCATACTCATAAAACTGCACACACAGAAACGGGCAACATGTCTGATCTCAGTGTATATGAAAAATAAAAGGAGTCCCTCAAAGACTCCTTTATTTACTAATTACTTTTATGATTATCCGAAGACTCTACGTCAGCCAACCTCAATGTTGGATCTATTATGACCTTAGCAACTTCTTTTCCAACTTTAAAAGTATAGGTAGGTTTTGTCCAAAACCAATCTTCTAATGCGGTACGCTTCAAACCTCTATATAAATCAAATTGCTCAGCTGGTTTCTCACCGCGCATTTCACGCAGAGGAATATAAAATAATTCCTTACTACCGTCTTTGTATTCTACTAAAATATCCAATGGCATAGCTAAGTCTGATTTATTGCGAATAGAGATAGTATTATCCGAAATACTTTCTATAGCGTAATCAATCTTACGTGTGGTATTAATGAATAAATTAAAATACCACTTCAGATTAATACCAGAAACTTCTTCAGCCACACGTTTGAAATCATTTGGTGTAGGATGCTTGAATTTCCATTCCTCATAAAACTTCAAAAAAGTCTTTTCCAAATTTTGTTGCCCTATGATGTATCCCAATTGTTCTGCCATTACCGCTCCTTTGTTGTATGCCTGATTCGAATATCCATAGTTAGTATTGTAATAATCGGCCAACAAGCTCATTGGCTCTTCCTTCCCCGACAATGCTAATCTATAATACGCACGATAAGGTTCAATCACTGGATTGGTAGAAACAGCACCTTTTTTCTCAAAGATATGCTGCATCCCCAACTCTTCTATATAGGAAGTAAAGCCCTCATCAAACCATTCGTCTACCGTTTCGTTGATACCGAACATATGTTGATACCAAGAGTGAGCTACTTCGTGGAAAATCACATTCACTAAACTTTTTAGATTACGACCGCCTGTCACCAACGTCATTGTTCCGTATTCCATACCGCCATCACCACCTTGGACAATTGTATAAGTAGGCCAAGGATATGCGCCGAAACGTGTAGATGTGAAATCGAAAAACTCTTTCGAAAAACCTAAAGCTTGCGTCCAATTCGAAATAACATCCTTATTCGCAGGAATATATACAGTGTACAGCTTCACTCCTCCTGCTGAAGAAGCGGAATCAACCACAAATTTTGGGTCGGCACCCCACGCAAAATCATGAATATTCTCGGCTTTAAAATGCCAAGAAGCCTTATTATTTTTTGTCTTTACTTTTGCCTTTTTCACATATCCCTTTACATCATTCGGATTTTGTAATACTCCCGATGCACCGATTACATAGTCTTTGTGTAAATGAATAGTGACGTCAAAATCTCCAAAAGGTGCAATAAATTCACGACCTACGTATTCATCCAAATGCCACCCAAACTCATCAAAATGTGCCATCTTTGGGTACCATTGCGCCATTGAAAAAGCAACTCCTTCTTTTGAATTACGACCACTACGACGAATTTGTTCAGGAACTTGTGCCTTCCACCCCAATTCAAAATTCGTTTTAGATCCATCCGCTAATGCAGTAGGCAATGTCACTTCTAAGATCGTACCATCCACTTTGAAGTTCGCTGAGGCACCGTTCACTTTGATTGACGAAATCATTTGGTAACCAATCTGCTCAGGTGTCAATTGAGAAATGCGACTTTGGTAAACTGGCTTCTCTTTTGTTCCAATATTTTTTACCATTCGTGCGTCTGGATCTGAAATAGACACCAAACGGTTGTCCATCATACTTCCTGGCTGAAAAGCATTAAAATACAGATGGAAATATACTTTAGAAAGCGATTGACCAGAATTATTGCCATAAATTAAGGTCATTTTGCCGTCGTATTGATAGTTCTTTTCATTGACATCAATATCCATTTTATAGTTAACATCTTGTTGCCAATAGCCTTTGCGCTGACCAAAAACTACCGTAGACAAAATCATACAAAGTAATAGCGATATATATCTCATATGTTGAATTAATAGATAAAGGAATAAAATTAGGGATTTATCTCACGATGAAATAAATCCCCATTATTTTGTTACAAATAAATTATAAAATTTATAGTTCTTTAGATTTCAAAAAATGCTTTCCTTGAAATTTAAATTGTGGTGTCAGCCAATACATTAATACTATTCGCGAATAACGGTAATTAAATGGAGCTAATAAAATAGCAACCCCAACCGCAACAGATAAATATAACCAAGGAGATTCCAAATTGCCTGTCAAAACATATGTTGCTACACAAGAAGCTACCAATTGTGCCACTATAAAAGCATAACTCACGTACATCGCTACGTAAAAATAACCGGGCTCTTTCTCAAATTTCAAATCACAATGCGGACATTGTTCATACATCTTCTTAGATTTAAAACTCAATAATGGCGCTCTAAACATATTTCCTTTGCGACATCTTGGACATTTGCCCTCCACTGCACTTTTAAATTCACCAGGTATTGTATATTCTGTAGACATAGTATTATGTATTTCTAATGTTTATATGTTTTTCCTAAACTCTTCAGGTGTTAGTCCTACCGCTTTCTTGAAAAACTTCGTAAAATACGAATTATCGTTAAAATTCAGTTCATATGCTATTTCAGCTACCGAATAATCTTTAATCACCAGTAGACGCTTCGCTTCCAAAATCACACGGTCACGAATGAGTTCACCCGCAGATTGTCCCAACAATTCTTTACATAGCGCATTCAAATGATTTGGTGTGATGTATAACAGTGCTGCATATTCTTTCGGAAGACGTAAGGACGTAAAATTTGCTTCAATTAGATTCAAAAAATTACGCAACAAGGTATGATTGTACGCATTTGTATCTTGATTCAAAGAAGGTAAGCCTCGGGCATTCAACAAATTGAAAAGATAATATAGCGAACTCGATACAAAATCATTCTGTGTATTGTCCTTTACTAGCCGTTCTAAAATCTCCAAAACCAAAGGCCTGTCTTCCTCATTTACTACAAATACTTCATCCCTCACCAATCCTGAGAAAAAAGACAATGTCGTCAAGTAATCTGAACGCAATAGTATATTCTTGAACAAATCCCTATGAAAATTCACTACATATCCCTGCATATCTCCTTCAAATTCCCAAGTATGAATTTGCCCTGGAGACATAAAATAGATTTGCCAAGGCTCGATGACGAACTTTTCAAAATCTATCGTATGAGATCCTTGTCCTGCCGTGAATAGCACAAAATGGTAAAAATTATGGCGATGTGGAAATACTAAATTCGAATTTCGAACCAGATAATCCGACAAGCTCTCAATCATAATATCTTGATTGAGCCCATCAGACACGACACATTGCGCTATAACAGGAACTTTTGCCATCGTACACAAAGATACTTTGAATACGCCATTATATATGGTAGTATTAGTATATTTAATGGCACTTTTTATGGATAAGTAAATAACACCAGCCCAATCGTGGGCTGTACGCATTCACTTTACAATTTTTCTTGTTAACTTTAACCCAATGTCCTTACACAAAGACTCCGAACTCAAAGCAGCTGTTCTAAATCTTCCTCCAAAGGAGAAAGACAAATTGTTGGTACGTTTGATTAGCAAAGACAAAATGCTAATCAAACAATTGCACTTTCAATTGTTGGAAGATGAAGTGGATTTGGAAGAACGCATTAATGCCTTGCGCGAGCGACTTAATGAATTGTTTGAGCCCAATCGTTCGGGCATCAAGAATGTCGCGATGTATTCCCATTACCGCGCACTAACCGTATTGCTCCGACAAGCTAGCGGTATGATAAACGAACATGAGAAAGTGACAAAAGATAAATTTAGCGAATCTGAATTTAGATTATTAATACTTGAAGCTGCTTTCGAACACTACCCTATTTTATTCCAAAAAACCTATGTGGCTGCCGCAGACAAATTGCAACGCTATGTAGCCGCACGCCTTAAAACGACCTTCAACAAATATGACAAACTGCACGAAGACTTACAGTTTGATTTGAAAGAGTCCTATGAAAAGGTTCTTGCCTTTGCGGAAGAACATGGCCTAATAATAAGCTAAAATCATTCTAGTTTCATGCCCACATGCCGGGCTGGCAAATACTTTTTTATTATTGCTATTATAGTGACAATTAAAAATGCTTATTTGTTTACAATCAAATTATTGTACAATTCGTTGTTATACTATAAATGTCGCCTTAGTGAGTTGCCAATTGCAAGGATGGTAAAGCGTTGTGACAACTCGGTGTAGCGACGAGCTTTGCCTACTTTTGCGATAAAAGTAGGATGCCTGCCCGGCATAGAGGGCTATTAGCCATAAATACTTATTTTAACCGAACAATTTAATTACTTCAAATATTCTCACCGATTTCTTTTCCCGTTCTACCGAAAATCTACTCCTACTGGTCGAAACGACGTTTCGTGGCCCACGTTACTACTATACCTTTGTCTTAACAAAACACCAGAAATTAAAATATTACAGTTATGAAAAGAAATATAAAAACAATCGCAGTAGCAGTTATCGCATTAGTATCAACTGCTTTTTATGCTCACGCTGATAGCAAACCTTTCAAAGAATTAAACAGCAAGGAAGTTGTCATGAACTATGTAGGTGCATCCTTATTGGGCAATTCGGAATACACCAAAGAAATGTTTGCTGATAACTTTGAATACAGCAACACGGCTAACAACGACAAATTTGGCAAGAAAGATTATGTTAACTACTTGAATTCTGTCAAGGACTTAAAATATAACTCGACACAAACTATTGAGATCTTAGATCAAGTGGGTAGCACGACAATTAGCAAAGTCACTATGGATTTCGGTTCGTTTAAAAGAGTAGACTACATTACATTGATCCAATCTGCTGAAGGCTGGAAAATTAATAAAGTCGTAACGACTTACCCATAGGTACTGGGTAATTTTGTTTAGTATAAAAGTCTGCAGGAGTGCAGGCTTTTTTTTGTTTATAAAATTCTTTCCAAATTTTGTTACAAAAGAACTACAATCTTGCAGTAACAAAATTCATAGCATTCTAGCACAGAATATAAATAAAAGACAACTTGATTATAAAACGTCGAGTTGTATTCTTTACCTCTATCTATGTTGATAACAATAGCCTCCACCTACTACCCGCCTTTGACAAGGAGAACCCTTTTTTGTTCTTCCCCAGCAAATAGATGAGGTAGTTGAAGTCTTCTTTTTGCTACTTTTCGTTGAAGTTTGTATTGTATTCGTAGTCGAAGATTGAATAGGTTTAGATCCTAAATAGGTAACTCTATTACTAACAGTTTTTTCAGAAATATTACTTTTAACAATATTATATACATCAAAAGTAGATTTTGAAGTTATATCCCAAGTACTATCAGAATAGAGAATATAATATTTCCCCGCATCATTTTTAACAACATCTACACAGACTTTGTGTTGTGAGAAACTATTATTATAGGACAAGATCAATACTAGTGTAAACAGTATTAGCTTCATAGGTTATTGGTTTGTTCACTAAGATAATAAAATTATAATCACAGAAAATAGGACTAATCCTCACTCCCATATTTTTACTAACTTTGGTGAAAACATTGGGACTTAAGTGAATATTCAAGAAATCTTAGCACATTACGGAAAAACAACACAAGTCACTACACTTGTAAAAGCAATTCAAAGTAAAAATCCTAAAATCCAACTCAAAGGACTTATTGGGTCATCGGATGCGATGGTAGCGGCTTCGGCGTACCATTTGCAAGAGCGCCCCTATGTCTTTATTTTGCCAACGCACGAGGAGGCATCGTACTTTTTGAGTGATTTAGAGAGCTTGTTTGACAAGCAGATTTTGTTTTTTCCAGCCTCTTACCGTAAAGCTTTTGATTTCACCCAATTGGATAGCGCGCATGTGTTACAACGTGCAGAGACTTTAAGTTCGCTCAATCACACTTCCGAACTGCCGAAGATAGTGGTTACTTATCCCGAAGCTATTGCCGAGAAGGTAATTAATCGTCAAGATTTAGAGAAAAATACGTTACCAATCACACAGAATACGAAGCTAAGCATTGAATTCATCAATGAGTTCTTGTACGAATACGACTTTGAACGTGTTGACTTTGTGTATGAGCCGGGACAATTTGCCATTCGTGGCGGTATTGTCGATATTTTCTCCTTTTCGAATGATTTACCGTACCGTGTCGAGTTTTTCGGAGATGAGATTGAAAGCATCCGTACCTTTGATATCGAAAGTCAGCTTTCGGTGAGCAAGATTCACACCGTAACGATTGTACCCAATGTACAAGCCAAGTTTTTAGCCAACAATCATATTTCCCTATTGGAATATATTGATCGTGATTCAGTGATTTGGATCAAAGATGTGCAATTCACTTTTGATGTGATTCAAGAAGGCTACAAAAAAGCTTCACAACTGTGGAAAGCTCTTTCAGAAGCCGATCTAAAGAACAATCCAGATTTAGTCGATCCACGATTTACCTTTACAGACGACAAGAACTTCGGTTCGATGTTGTTTGATTTTCCAAATGTGGAATTTGGAAAACAATTCTTCTTCAAGGCGGACGAAGTTATCTTATTTGATACCCATCCACAGCCTTCTTTCAACAAGGATTTCAACCTGTTGATTCACAATTTCAAAGAAAACGAAAGTAAAAAGATTAAGAATCTGATCTTTTCGGATTCGACAAAACAAGTAGAGCGTATTTACGCAATATTGGATGATATAGATAAGTCTGTAACTTTTACGCCAGTCTACAAAGCCTTGCGCGAAGGATTCCGTGATGACACGATTCAGTTGGCTTGTTATACAGATCACCAAATCTTTGATCGATATTACAAATACAAGCGCATCAAAGCATATGAGCGTTCGCAAGCGATTACATTGAAAGAATTGCGCGACCTCAAACCTGGCGATTACATCACCCATATCGATCACGGTGTGGGTAAATATGCAGGATTGGAGAAGGTAGATGTCAACGGTAAGACGCAAGAGATGATACGTCTGATTTATGCAGACAATGATCTGTTGTATGTCAATATCAACTCCTTGAACCGTATTTCAAAGTATTCGGGCAAGGAAGGCACGATTCCGAAGATGAATAAGCTGGGTACAGATGCGTGGGACAAACTGAAGAAAACAACCAAGAAAAAGGTTAAAGATATTGCGCGTGATTTGATTAAATTGTACGCCTTGCGTAAAGCGCAAACAGGTAATGCCTTTAGTCCTGACACCTATTTGCAGAAAGAATTGGAGGCTTCGTTTATCTACGAAGATACACCAGACCAAGAGAAAGCAACCAACGATGTGAAGCGTGATATGGAATCACCGCACCCGATGGATAGATTGGTCTGTGGTGATGTGGGCTTCGGTAAGACCGAAGTCGCGGTACGTGCAGCGTTCAAAGCCGTAGCAGATAGCAAGCAAGTGGCGGTATTGGTACCAACAACTATTTTGGCGTCACAACATCACCGTACATTTTCAGAGCGTCTAAAAGGACTACCTGCTAATATTGATTACATCAATCGTTTTAAATCAAGCAAACAGATAAAAGAAACCCTTAAAAAACTCGAAGAGGGTAAAATAGATATTATCATCGGTACGCACAGACTGGTCAGCAAGGATGTGAAATTCAAAGACCTCGGTCTGATGATTATCGATGAAGAACAAAAATTTGGTGTTTCAGTCAAAGAAAAACTCAAATTGATGCGCGCCAATGTAGATTCGATGACATTGACCGCAACACCTATTCCGCGTACATTACACTTTTCGTTGATGGGTGCCCGCGATTTGAGTATCATCTCTACACCTCCACCCAATAGACAGCCCGTACAGACCGAGTTACATGTTTTCAACGAAACATTGATACAAGAGTCCGTTTCTTACGAATTAGATCGTAGAGGACAGGTATTCTTTATTCACAATCGTGTTGCCGACTTGAAGCAATTAGGTGCGATGATACAAAAGCTCGTACCTGGAGCACGCGTAGGCGTAGCGCACGGTCAGTTGGAAGGCGATGATCTCGAAGATGTAATGTTGAAATTTATCAACCATGACTTTGATGTCTTAGTCGCTACGACGATTATCGAAGCAGGTCTTGATATTCCGAATGCCAATACCATTATCATCAACCATGCGCATATGTTTGGGTTGAGTGATTTGCACCAAATGCGTGGTCGCGTAGGTCGTTCTAACAAAAAAGCATTTTGTTACTTGTTGAGTCCTCCGATGTCTACATTGACACCAGAAGCCTACAAACGTCTTTCGGCGATTGAGGAATTCTCTGAGTTGGGATCAGGCTTCAATGTGGCGATGCGCGATTTGGATATTCGTGGTTCGGGTAACTTATTAGGCGCAGAACAATCTGGTTTTATCGCAGAGATTGGTTTTGAGATGTACAACAAGATTTTGGATGAAGCTGTACAAGAGTTAAAAGATGATGAGTTTGGTGAGTTGTTTGCGGACGAACAAAACCGAAAATATGTTTCCTTTACACAAATTGACACGGATTTGGAAGTCATGATACCAGATGAGTATGTGACGAATATCGGTGAGCGTTATAATCTGTATAATGATATTGCGAAGTTGGAAAATGAGGAACAGTTGTTGGCTTTTGAGAAAGAATTAGAAGATCGTTTTGGTGCTATTCCTGCACCGGTCTTTGAACTGTTCAATACCCTACGTTTGCAGTGGTTAGGAAAAGAAATTGGTTTTGAAAAGATTTCATACAAAAAACAAATACTGAAAGGCTTCTTTGTAAGTAATGCTAAATCCAGTTATTTTGAGTCTGATCAATTTGGAAAAGTATTGGCTTTCGTAGGTGCTAACCCTTCTATCAGTAATTTGAAAGAAGTAAAAGGACAATTGCGTTTGGCATTAAGTAATATTTCGACTATTGATTATGCCCTGCATTTGCTAAAGCAGATGGTGTAAATATAGAATCCGTATATAAGAAAAGTTTATAATACGGATTCTATACCTTTAATAATCGCTGGCAAATTCTTTACTACTGCAACTATAAAGCATACAATTACTAGAAGATAAAAGATATTTTTTAAGTTGATTTGCATATAAATAAGTTAACCATCAAATATAGAAATATTTTTAACTACACTGATATCTGCAAATTATGAATTTTCTCTAATCTACTTGAAAAACAGCATTAGCCATTACCAATTTACCTGAATCCCAAAAATTGCGAAATAATACATTATCTGCTAAGTATACAATAGTTCCTGCTCCTACCGATTCAGTCCCAAAGACTAAACCATTCTTGATTTGTTTACTTAGATGTTGACCGACAAAACCACTCATCAATGCATTTTCTTTGATATATCCCACATTCCAGCCTGCCCCATCTTTGAAATATTGATAAAGCGTTCCTTCCTGACGTAGGGTGTAATATTCCTTATTGCCATACATGAGAGGATGCGTAGCATCGAAGTCCACTTTATAAATAGCACCAGCAGTATATTCTTTAAGCGATTCACGTTCACGGTCTCCATAAACTTTTAATGGACTCTCCTTCGCTTTCGCAGTTGTATCCTGCTTCATTGGTTTAATTTTCACCCAAGATTGGATAGACAATTGCGCTATAGCACTTTCAATAGCGATTACTTTGCCTCCTGCTCGTACCCAATTGGCAAAATTATCGGATTGGGACTTATCATTCAAGAATGGATAGCTTCCGCTCGGCATAATAAACACATCAATCTCTGTCCATTTTATTCTAGAGATATCTTTGGGATTTACTAGAATAATTGGATATTTCAATTGTTGATCGAAATAATGCCACACCTCCCCTACATTCAATGATCGTTGCCCTTCTCCCGCCAACATTAATACTTTTGGTGCTTTAATAGTCTTCACATCCGAACTACCAAAATCTTTAGCTCCGTCAATTATTCCCGAATTAATAGTATATATCTTGACAGCATTTTCATCTGCAATTATCTTTAATGCTTTTTTAACATCAACAGATTTATTGTTACTTGACATTACCAACAGTGATCCTCTAGGAAAATCTTCCCCTTTCAATTTAAAAGCATATTCAGAACGCTTGACTGTAATTTTATGCTGTAACAATGAAGTTAATACTTGCGCTGAGTTAAATCCATTCCATTTAATAGCGTAGCCAAAGCTATCTTCCAACGCATTACTAATTTTTTCTAAAGAATAGGCTTTAACGGAACTAATTTTCGTTTGACTTGCTATAGCTGACAGTCCATAGACATATGGCATAGACCAGGCGGTGATATCGTAGGTCACTGAATCCACTAATTTAGCTTCAGGTTCAAACAACACTCGAACCAAAGCTGCCTTAGGTTGATTACCTGGTACAACAAGATCCTTCTCTTTCGCTGTATAAGTTGTGTTTTTCTTTGTTGCAAAATCTATTCCTTTGAAAACGCCTTCAGCAGCATAATAACGAATATTATTCTTGTCAAGTAAGTCAAGCAACGAACGAATACGTCCTTCGCTATTGACATCATATTTAACAACATAACTTTGAAAAGTTGCCAATTCACCACCATTCGCTTGTTTGTAGAATTTTTTAAATTCTTCCACGACTTTCTGTGAATTTTGTGAAACGACTTCCACTAAATTCATCCCTGAAGCATGGTGTTGAATAACACGATCCACTAACGTCAATGTATCCTTTTGGTCAGTATATACGCCCAATCCTGCGGAACTATTCCCTGCCTTTTCATAGGTCATACCGATAGCACCCGAATACATCGGGTAGGTATCTCCATATGAAGGATAAAAAAGATCAAACCGTTCTTTTGTAAAATACAACCAACCCTGCTGATCGAAATATTTGGCATTATGTTTACCAATGGTTGTTTGAAACTCGCGTTGCCAAGGTGTAATTACCTCGTGCAATGGTTCGGCTGCTGGAGGAAAATAATAAGGCGCATTGATCCCCATTTCATGAAAATCGATATGAATATGCGGTAACCAAGCATTGTAAATCTTCATACGCTGTTGGCTTTCTAGTTGTGTTTGCCAAGCCCAATCTCTATTCAAATCAAAATAATAATGATTTACACGTCCCCCTGGCCAAGGTTCATTATGTTCTCTCGCGTATAAATCTGGATGATATTTCACACCTAAAATTCCATTTTGCCAATTATTATAACGTTCAGTACCATCAGGATTAAGACATGGATCTATAATCACCAGAGAGTTTTCTAATTGCTTTTGTATACTAGCATTCTTTGGATTGACTAACTGATATAAAGTCTTCATGGAAGATTCCATCGACGAAGTTTCGTTGCCATGCGCATTGTTACTCATCCAAATTACGGCTGGCATATCTGTCAAAAGTGTATTTCCAGAAAGCTCTCCTGCTATTTGCAAATTAGATTTTCGGATATCTTCAAGACGTGCGATATTTTTAGCGGAGGATACAAAAAACACATACATTGGCCTACCTTCTATAGACTCTCCATACTGCTGAAATTTAACCTGTTCTGGTGCTTGAGTCGCTACATGCTTGTAATATTCTAAAACCTTCCAATGCGGCGTGATTTTAGTTCCAATTTGACGACCTAAAAACTCTTCAGGAGATTGGAGCTGCGCCCATGCTACAGTACTAATACAAACCGTAAGTATAATGGATAATATCTTTTTCATAATGTAATTAAAGCTATGTGCAATATAAAAATAAATACAGAACAAAAACATATCCTATTAAAGAATAGAAAATACTCTATCTAATTAATAGATATTTTATTAGCTTTGAAAAAAGACCCTTACGCTAATGAGAAAGACCGAAACGAACTTAATACATACAGGTGAAGAGTTTAATAAAACCAAAGCTGTAGTAGCTCCTATATACCAAACGTCAACTTATTTTGCGGACGAAAATCTAGATGAATATGTTGCAGCAGCTACAGAGCCTAAACATCCTGAATTTTACCACAGACACGGCAATCCCACGAATAGTCAGGTAGCGGCCGTTATCGCCAAATTGGAGAAGACAGAAGATGCTTTAGTTCTTGCAACTGGTATGGCAGCAATTAGCACGGCTATGTTAGCAGTTGTCAAAGCTGGAGATCATATAGTCGCACAAAATGCACATTATTCGGGAGCGACACTTTTTTTGAAAGAATTCCTTTCGGAATACGGAATTACGGTATCACACGTTGACCAAACGAATAATCAAGCATTCGTAGATGCGATTCAACCGAATACAAAATTGATTTATATAGAAACACCGTCAAACCCAAATCTAGACATTACAGACTTAGCTTTTGTCGGACAATTGGGCAAAGAGAAAGGAATTTTGACGATGGTGGACAACACCTTTGCTTCGCCAATAAATCAAGTACCTTCAGAATTTGGAATTGATGTAATTATCCATAGTGCTACCAAATATTTGGGGGGCCACTCGGACCTGACTGCTGGAGTTATTTGCGGAAGCAAAGATTTTATTGTGAAAGCTTGGAGACGTTCTATTACTTTAGGAGCAAGCTTAAGCCCTTTTGATTCTTGGTTATTATTACGCGGCTTGAAAACTCTCTCCCTTCGTGTTCATCAAATCAATTCGAATGCTTTGGCATTAGCCGAATGGTTAGAAAAAAATCCCGCTATAAAAAAAGTCGCTTATACTGGATTGAAGTCACACCCACAACATGAATTAGCTAAAAAGCAACTGAAAGGACATACAGGAATGTTGTGTATTGAAGTGGCAGGGAATGACGAAGAAGAAGAATTTAAAAATGCACAAACTATACTCAGCAATCTTACCATTTTTGCGAATGCAGCAAGTTTAGGTGGCGTAGAATCATTAGTGGTGCATCCAGCAAGTATGTGGGGGTCTCATCATTCGAAGACACAGAAACAAGTTTCTGGAATTACACGAGGTATGCTACGTATTTCCGTTGGCATCGAACATATCGATGATATTATTGCCGATTGGGAACAAGCAATAGGAAAGATATAAATTGACAAAGCCCTGAATAAGAATATTCAGGGCTTTGTCAATTATTTGAAATATGTATGCTATATTAATTCAAAAGTTCAGCTAATTTAGCTTCCAATGCTTCTCCTCTTAAATTAGATGCTACGATTTTACCATCTTTATCCAACAAGAAATTTTGAGGAATACCACGTACAGAGTACAGTTTCACAACTTCTGATTGCCAACCTTTCAAATCTGAAACATTAGTCCATTGTCCCAACTGATCATCTTCAATAGCTTTTACCCAAGCATCTTTCTTCCCAGGGTTATCCAAAGATACGCCCAAAATAGTAAATCCTTTATCCTTATACTTGTTGTAAGCAGCTACCACATGTGGATTTTCTTGACGACACGGACCACACCATGATGCCCAAAAATCTAACAACACATACTGCCCTTTAAGTGATGATAATGAAACATCTTTTCCATCAGGCGTAGGTAATGTAAAATCAGGAGCTACTGCGCCAATAGCTACACTTCTAAGGTTGTTGATTTTTTCAATGATTGCTTTACCCTTTACACTGTTTTGTAATGCTACGGGGAATTTTTTTAAATACCCTTCATATTCAATTACATTTTCCGCACCCAACTTTTGTTCAATTAAATTAAGGGCAATGATACTAGTTGAAGATTTTAAATAATCTTTATCAATTCCTTCCATTTTCTCAAACAAAGGCATCATCTTAGCTCTTAAACCATTAACGAATGCTTCGTCTTTTTTCTGTTCGTCTGTAGAATTATAAAATTCTTGATTAATAGCCTCAATGGCAGCCTCTGTATCCTTCGATAAAGCCTTATACTTTACAAATTCCTCATTAACTGAATTCCCAGAAAGCTTTGCCGCCTTTAATGACTCTCCTGCCAAATTAATTACACCTTTTGATAGATAAACTTGACCAAAATCAGGAGACTTTAATTCACGCATAGTTTTTCCTTCTGGTGAAAGAATTACATAAGCCTCTACTGGTGATGAAACAGTGCCACTTAATGTAAACTGACCATTATTGACAACAGCCGAATCTAATTTACGAGCAGTACCATCTACATATTGTAGATACACTTTAGCAGGAGCATTGTGTGCCCCAATCTTTCCTTTAATTGTATACTCTTCTTGAGCGAATACTAATGCTGGTAATCCAGCTAGTAATGCAACTAAAATATTTTTCATTTTTTTCTTTTTAGATTAGTTATTGATCAAAGTTAAAATTTTTTACGTAAAATTTAATTTTCAAATTATGCATTTAACACCTATTAACACTTACCAGCGACCACTAGCGCCACCGCCACCGAAATCTCCTCCGCCAAATCCACCGAATCCACCGGAATCTCCCCCGCCGAAACCACCACCAAAGTCGCCGCCACCACGTGAATTTCCACCACCACCTAAGCCACTCAATAGCATCCACCAGAATAAATCATTCGATCCTTTTCCATTAATCACTTTACCTCCTCTATTGTTGCCTCCGCCACCTTTTGAGATCAAAGCAAATATGATAACTATCACCACAATAATGACAATGCCACTTATCCCACCTCCACCTTCTGGAGATTCTGCTGATTCTTTCTCCGCTTTATATTCACCTTTGGTATAAGAAATGATAGAATTCGTCGCGTTATCCAATCCGGTAAAGTAGTCACCTTCTCTAAATGCGGGTTTAATGTCATTCTCAATAATTCGATACGCTATAGCATCGGGTAGTGCACCCTCCACTCCATAACCAGTCTGAATAGTCACAGCTCGATCACCTATAGCAGCCAACAACATGACTCCATTGTTGTATTTTGCATCTCCAACACCCCATTTCTTCGCCAATCGTACTGCATAGTCAGATACATCGTACCCGTCTGTACTATTTACTAATACAACTGCTATTTGCGTGGATGTAGTGTCATTGAAAGCTACCAGCTTGCGCTCTAAGGCATCTCTTTGAGATGCAGAAAGCGTATTCGTAAAATCCGTCACAATAGTACGAGAAACAGCCGGTAGATCTTGTCCAAAAACAGTCGCTATTGTGCTAATCCAAAGTGCAAACGTGAAAAATATAGAAGCAAATTGCTTATTTTTCGAAAAAGAAATCATAGAATCAAAATTAATGACCAAAGTGTATATCGTTAGGTAATTCGTTCACATCGTCTTCTTTACGTGGGAAATAATGGTGAAGTTGTTCACCAGCATCATGTATTCCTGCCACAAGACCAGAAGCGAAATCTCCATTTCTAAAGTGGACTACCATTTTTTCCTTTGTATTTTCCCAAAAATCTTCCGCTACTCGTGAATTTATACCTGCGTCGCCGATAATGGCGAACTGATGGTCCGCTACAGCCAAGTAAACCAATACGCCATTGCGCAAAACTGTTTTATGCATATTGAGTTCGACAAAGTATTTTTGAGCTTTTTGAATTGCAGTAAGATCTTTTCCTACTACATTTTCTACGACTACACGGATTTCACCGGACGTCATATTTTCGGCCACACTCACTGCGTGTACGACACGCTCTTGTTCATCTGAATTTAAAATACCCATATCTTTTAATAAAAATAAAAGATGAATACTGGACGACTTACAGTTCCAATATTCATCTTCTTATACAATTGAGCAAAAAGTCTAAAATGTAACTGTAGGAGCCTTGTCAGATCCTTCTGCCGCTTGGAAAGTACCTTTAGCCTTGAATCCAAAAATGCCAGCCATAATATTGTTAGGAAAACTACGAACTGTAGTATTGTAATCCTGAACAGCTTCATTATAAGTTCTGCGTTCTACAGAAATACGGTTTTCTGTACCTTCCAACTGTGCTTGTAACTCTTGGAAATTAGAATTTGCTTTCAATTCAGGATAAGCTTCAACACTCACCAACAATCGACCGATAGATTGCGATAAAGCGTCTTGTGACTGTTGGAATTTAGCAATTGACTCCTCTGACAAATCTTCTGGATTTACAGTAACCGATGTAGCTTTCGCTCGTGCTTCTACGACCGCAGTCAATGTACCTTGTTCATGTTCAGCTGCACCTTTGACAGTTGACACCAAATTCGGGATTAAGTCCGCACGTCTTTGGTAAGCATTTTCTACCTGAGCCCATTTACCTTTTACGTTTTCATCCTTTGACACCATGGTGTTATAACCACAAGAACTAAAAGAAAGTGCTGTAAATAAACCTACTAGGGCAAATAATAATCTTTTCATGTGTAATAATTTCAAATCTGTTTTGTTAAAAATACAAATAACTTTTTAAAGTATATGACATTAGCGTCAAAGCAAATGCCAAATTAATGTAAAATCAAAGCTAGTCTTTAAAATTTTGTAGCTTTGCATATGTTTTGGGATAAATACCCAATGGTATTAGTTTATGCAACAAGAAATCGAATTGGCCATTAGTCCTGACCATATCTACAATGAGGACTATATCATCCAACAGGGTGTTCAAAAATTAAAAATTTCTAAAGATCAAGTAAAGGGAATATATGTCCGCAAGCGTTCGATAGATGCACGAAGTAGACAGGTGTTGTATCGAATCCGTGTGGTATTTTTTATTAACGAAGAGCCAAAGATCGAAACATTTACTTCTGAACTAAAAGCCGTTCAAGAGGCTAAACCTGTCATTATTATAGGAGCTGGTCCGGCGGGTCTTTTTGCCGCTTATCGCTGTATAGAACGAGGTCTCAAACCTATTGTTATTGAACGCGGGAAAGCCGTGCGTGACCGTAGACGCGATTTAGCTAAAATAAATCGCGAGGGAATTGTGAATCCAGACTCCAATTATTGCCATGGTGAAGGTGGCGCAGGAACATATTCGGATGGCAAGCTTTATACACGTTCTAACAAAAGAGGTGATGTCCAAAAAGTACTCTCCATCTTTGTAGAAAATGGCGCTGATCAAGATATATTAATTGATGCGAGACCACACATTGGCACCAACAAACTACCACACATTATCGAAAGCATGCGAAATCGCATCTTGGAAATGGGAGGAGAAGTCCATTTTGACAGTAAAGTTGTAGATATAATTGAACAATTTGGGCAAGTGAAATCTGTCAAAACTGCAGATGGAAAATCTTTTGATGCGGAACATGTTATTTTAGCAACAGGACATTCTGCACGTGATATATTTGAATTGTTTCGCAATAAAAATTGGTTGTTAGAAGCGAAAGCATTTGCTTTGGGCGTACGTATAGAGCATCCGCAAGAAATTATAGATCAAGCGCAATACCATTGCAGTACACGTCATGAAAATCTTCCTCCTGCGTATTATAGTTTGGTGGAGCAAGTTAATGATCGAGGTGTATTCTCGTTCTGTATGTGCCCGGGTGGCATTATTGCACCATGTGCAACAGATCACGACGAAATAGTCGTAAACGGATGGTCACCTTCCAAACGTAATAATCCACACGCCAACTCTGGAACAGTTATTCAGATTAACTTAGAGGACGTTCCCAATGCGGCGACTGATCCTTTTGCATTATTAGACTTTCAACGTCAAATCGAGCAACAAGCTTTTAAATTGGGCGGTGGTAATTTAGTTGCTCCCGCGCAGCGTATGGTTGATTTTGTGGAAAATCGAGTTTCAAGAAACCTTCCTGAGAATTCATACAAACCAGGTACGCGTTCTGTCGATTTGAATGAAGTACTACCCAATTTTGTACACCAAGCTTTGCGTGGTGCGTTACCAATTTTCGGCAAAAAAATGAGAGGTTATTATACCAATGAGGCTATTCTTGTAGGTGTGGAATCGCGGACTTCATCACCTGTTCGTATACCTCGTGATAAAGAAACATTGCAACATCCAGAAGTAAAGGGATTATATCCTTGTGCGGAAGGAGCAGGTTATGCTGGGGGAATTGTTTCAGCAGCTATTGATGGCATCAATTGTGTGGATGCTATAAAAATTTAAGTCTCTAAATATGAAGCTTATTTACTTGAAAGCTACACAATTTTTAAAATGGTCTTGACAGATGCTAAAAAAAGCCCTATTTTTGTATCACAAAACCAAGCGAAAGTAGCTCAGTTGGTAGAGCACAACCTTGCCAAGGTTGGGGTCGCGAGTTCGAATCTCGTCTTTCGCTCAATAAAAAGCTTCTCAAATTGAGAAGCTTTTTTATTTTATTCAATCTCAGACTCAACATTATCTTTATTCAATCTATTCTTACCTAAGTTCATCACTGAGGGAGTCAAGAAAGATAAAAGCCCAACGACACACATGGCCAGTCCACCTATTATAAAAGCATTGACCACGCCTATCTCGTCAGCAATCCAGCCCGTGAAAAGTAATCCGATAACACTAGGGATAATCGCAAAACTAAAATACAGAGAGAAAACGCGCCCCAAAAATTCGGGTTTTATTTCTTCTTGTATTATAGTCATGAATGATGCATTAAAGAAAGACATTCCGATCCCACCAAATGTGGTAATCGCGACAAAAATCCAAAATAAATCACCGCTTATCCAACCTGAAAACACGAAGGTTAATCCTAAAAAAATATGCATAGCATTCACCAAAATAACTTTGGAAATTGAACCTTGCCAAATACTTAATATTCCTCCCCCAACTAACATTCCTACTCCCCAGACAATCTCTATGATACTCATTTCCCACTTCCCTCCAGAAAAATGATCAATAGTCAGTAAAGGATACATGATGGCTACAGGCATTACAAAAAATGTGGTTAGCATGGCATAAATAAACAGCATATAAAGGCCTTTATTCTTCTGGATTTCTATGAAACCTGAATTAAGATCATGTAAGACAGTAGAAATATTACTTTCTGCTTGTTGGGTGGTCAATTTAGGAATAACCACAAATAAGAGTGATACAATGGCTAAACTGGCTCCAATTACATCCAAATACAATACTTTAGAAATTGGTAAGTAAGTAATGGCCAAAGTACCTGCCGCTGGTCCAGCAATCATACTGACAGATTGCAACATTTGATTGATACCAGACACCTTTAAAAGTTTGTCCTCGGGAACTATTAATGGCGCTATAGCTTGCATAGCTGGTGTATGAAATGCTTGACCTAAAGATCGACAAACTAATAGCATATATACGAAGCCCAAATTCGCTTCTCCTTCCACAAAAGCAAAGGACATCAAAAATGTGCAAAATGCAATAAATGCATCTGCATAGATCATGACTTTTTTCCTATCCCAACGGTCTATATACACCCCAGCAAATGGTCCTATGATCGCTTGCGGTAGTAAACCAGCAATCCCTGCGTAAGCGAGTATTTCAGCAGATTTGTAATGCAAACTTAAATAGATGATTACCGCAAAATTGACCGCTGAACTAGTCAACAAGGACAAAAATTGCCCTATCCAAATGTATATATAGGTTTTAAACCATTTTTCGGTATGCATTTTAGATAAATTTTGTTCAAATATAACATTGCATTAGCGTAATTATTAGCATTCGTCTATTTTTTGCATTTTCCTTCTATAGGTCAAATTTTTATTACACCGATAATATATTATATTTACGATTAAAACACAATGTTAAACCTAATATGAAAAGAATATTTAGTACCATTCTAATTAGTTTGCTTTTTCAAATTGTCTACGGCCAATTATCATTCACCACATTTTACACTAAAGATGGAAAAGAAACCAAGAATCAAGAACAAGCTCATTATTATCGCGAGTTATCTGTATTAGAGAATTCTCAGATACGAGTTATCGAAAAGTATATTCAATCCAATCAAACTAAATTAGTTGGGACATTCCCTAGTATTAAGGACAAAAAATTTATTGGACAAAAGTTTGAGGCTTTTGAAAATGGAAAGATAAAATCAAAAGAATTTTATAGCGCTGATGGCGTTATGATAGATACCGCTTACTACTATCATCCTAATGGAAGGCTGAAAATCGCATTTGAATATCCTTATAAAGTAGAAAAAGAAGCTACTAAGGTTACAGATACACTAATACTTGTATATCACGATTCCTTAGGGAGCCGTCTTCTACAAAACGGTAATGGATACGCAGAAATCGACTTTAAAAATTCAAGTGTTGAAAAGGGAAACTACAAGAACCACAAACGTATCGGAAAATGGACTGGAACTTTTATGGATGATAAATATAGTTTCGAGGAAACATACGATAATGGCAAACTCATTTCTGGTATAACAAAGGACTCCTTGAATAAGGAATATATTTATGATAACAAGAATTATCATCAACCTCCTAGTTATCCAGGAGATATAATAGCCATTCGAAGATTCATTGCTAACAATTATAGATATCCACAGGAGGCTATTCGAAATCGCGTAAAAGGAACAGTAAAACTTTCCTTCGTAATTGATAAAGAAGGAAATATGGTAGAAATGAAGGTTGAAGAAGATTTAGGTTTTGGGACTGGCGAAGAGGGAATAAGAATTTTGAAAAGAGCTAAAAAATGGACACCAGGATATATGAGAGGAATTCCTGTTCGAGTTTCATACTCACTACCAATTCGATTGGATTTGTCTGGAAGTTAATTTGGGTTATTAAAGATTAAAAATACTTAAAAAGCGTCTAAGAATTCCTTCCTAGACGCTTTTAAAATATAAAACTACACTACTAATTATTTTCTATCTAATCCTTTAGCGACTAAATCTTCCACGTAATTCCTAACGGATTCATTATTGAAACGCGATGTCACATCAAATGCAAAAGCATGTACCAATAAAATGCGAGCCGATTCTTCACCTATACCTCTAGCTCTTAAGTAGAATAAAGCATCATCATCAAACTGCCCCATAGTACAACCATGTGAACATTTAACGTCATCAGCAAAAATTTCCAACTGAGGTTTTGTGTACACTGTAGATTTATCACCAATCAACATATTGTTGTTTTGTTGGAACGCATTTGTTTTTTGTGCATCCAATTGAACAAAGATCTTACCGTTGAAAACAGCTGTAGATTCATCTTGAGGAATGTTTTTGTACCATTCGTACGACTCACAGTGTGGCTTCAAATGATCTACGACCGTGTGATTATCTACCAATTGTTTATCTGCTAATAAGTTGATTCCATACAAATGTGATTCTACATTCTCTGCATCCAAACGTACATTGATATTATTACGTACAAAAGCCGCACCTGGGAAATTACAGTTGTAGTTATTGTACAAGCTATATTTCGTTTGGTATACTTCTGTATGATTGATATAGTTACTTACTGCATCAGCCACTTGAAGGTAATAGTGTTGCACTTTTGCATTTTCATCTACGAAGATTTCTGTAACCTTGTTATGTAAGTTTTTTGCTGTATTTTCTAATGTTATAAAAGATTCTACAATCTCCACCTCAGCATTTGCTTCTACAACGAACAAATTTCTAGTTTGCGAGAAAAATTCTGCGCCACCTGTCGCTACGTGAACAATATGTAATGGTTTTGATACCACTTTGCTTTTACCTACTGATAAATAGATACCAGAAGTATATAAAGCTGTATTTAAAGCGACTAATGCATTATCTGTTTTGTCTGCATATTGACCGAAGTGTTTTTGAAAATTCGCTTCTTCAACAGCCTCTTCGATAGGCTTCACCGTTACACCGACTTCATCTTCTAACGAAGAAAAAGCCAACACATATTGACCATTGATCAATACAATACGGTGTGCATCCAATTCTGGAATATCCGCTTTGCTTAAATCCAAATTCGCAACATCCACATCTTCATTCAACAAATAAGTTTTGTTGATCAAAGAATGAATGTTTGTATATTTCCATTCCTCATTCTTTACAGTTGGGAAACCTTGTTTTTCAAATTTTGCGAAGGCTTCTTGACGAATAGCTTTCAAAGAAGAAGGCTCATTTGTCACCTCTAATTCTTGAAAAATAGATGTTAACTGCTCGAATAAAGAGTTTGCTATTGTTGTACTCATGTTATTTGTTATCAATCCGCTCATGACCTTAAATTTTTATCGATGACCGATTAGGCATTCTGCGTATCTAAGTCTTTTAACCAGTCGTATCCTTTTTCTTCTAATTCTAATGCTAATTCTTTTGGTCCTGTTTTTACAATACGACCATTGTGCAATACGTGAACGAAATCTGGAACGATATAATCTAATAAACGTTGGTAGTGGGTGATTACTACGAAAGCATTACCTTCAGAACGCAGTTGATTCACTCCATTAGCTACGATACGCAAAGCATCGATATCTAAACCCGAATCTGTTTCATCTAGAATAGCCAATTTTGGATTCAACATCGCTAATTGGAATATTTCGTTGCGTTTTTTCTCACCACCTGAGAAACCTTCGTTCAACGAACGATTAGCTAAATTAGCAGAGAACTCTACTAATTTTTGTTTCTCTTTTACCATCGCTAAGAATTCTTTAGCTTCCATCGGAGGAAGACCTTTATATTCACGAATATCATTAACAGCAGTTTTTAAGAAATTGATGTTTGATACTCCTGGGATTTCAACTGGGTATTGAAAAGCCAAAAACAAACCTTCACGAGCACGATCTTCTGGAGATAAATCTAATAAATCTACACCATCTAATAATGCTTCGCCAGCAGTTACTTCGTACGAATCACGTCCCGCTAATACATTACCTAATGTACTTTTACCAGCACCGTTAGGTCCCATAATCGCGTGAACTTCTCCAGCTTTAACTTCTAAGTTTAATCCTTTTAATATTTGTTTGTCTTCAACAGACGCTTGCAAATTCTTTATTGATAACATTTCTTTTATAGTATTGAGTATTGATGTATGCGGGATGAGACTTTAGCTCAATCACATTTTCAAATTCTATCTTCTTATTTATTTTTTATCCTACCGAACCTTCTAACGAGATCGCTAATAATTTTTGCGCTTCTACAGCAAACTCCATTGGCAATTGGTTCAATACTTCCTTCGCATAACCGTTTACGATTAATCCTACGGCTTTTTCCGAATCGATACCGCGTTGATTCAAGTAGAAAACTTGGTCTTCACCGATTTTTGAAGTTGTAGCCTCGTGCTCTAGTTTTGCTGTTTTATTTTTATTCTCAATGTATGGGAATGTATGTGCTCCACAACGGTCACCAATCAACAATGAGTCACATTGCGTGAAGTTACGTGAGTTATCAGCGTTAGGACCTATTTTCACTAAACCTCTGTAGCTATTGTGTGATTTACCCGCAGAAATACCTTTGGAAACAATCTTAGATTTCGTGTTTTTACCCAAGTGGATCATTTTCGTACCTGTATCTGCCACCTGCATATTACGCGTCATGGCTACAGAGTAAAATTCACCAACCGAATTATCACCTTTCAAGATAACTCCAGGATATTTCCATGTAATAGCAGAACCAGTTTCTACCTGTGTCCACGAAATTTTAGAATTATCGCCTTTACAAATACCACGTTTGGTTACGAAATTGAAAATACCACCTTTACCGTCTTTATCACCAGGATACCAGTTTTGAACAGTAGAATATTTGATTTCCGCGTCTTTCATTGCGATTAACTCGACAACTGCCGCGTGTAGTTGATTCTCATCACGCATAGGCGCTGTACATCCCTCTAAATAAGAAACGTAAGAACCTTCGTCCGCAATAATCAACGTACGTTCAAATTGTCCCGTATTTTGTGCATTGATACGGAAGTACGTAGACAATTCCATCGGACAGTGTACACCTTTAGGAATATATACAAAAGAACCGTCAGAGAATACAGCTGAGTTCAAAGCTGCATAGATATTATCTGTTTGAGGAACAACAGTACCCAAATATTCTTTGATAAGCTCTGGGTGCTCTTGCACAGCCTCACCAAATGAACAGAAAATAACACCTTTTTCTTTTAACTTTTCACGGAAAGTAGTTTTTACTGATACCGAGTCAAATACAGCATCTACAGCAACTACTCCAGCTAAAATCTTTTGCTCATCCAAAGGAATACCTAATTTGGCAAATGTTTCCAATAATTCAGGATCTACCTCGTCCATGCTTTCCAATTGCTTTTTGGGTTTTGGCGCAGCATAGTAAGATAATTCTTGAAAATCTACCTCTGGGTTATCAAAATTTTGCCAAGTCGGCATATCCATAGAAAGGAAGTGACGGAAAGCTTTCAATCGCCATTCCAGCAACCATTCAGGCTCATTTTTTTTAGATGATATTAGGCGAATTGTATCTTCGTTCAATCCTTTGGGAGCAATATCCATCTCAATATCAGTCGTGAAACCGTATTTATATTCTTCTTGCTCCAGCTCTTTCAGTAATTCGTCGTCTTTGGTACTCATATTTAATGCTTCCCCTTTTAGTAAGCCAAACTATTATAACTGACCTTTTTGGGACTACAAAGTTACGATATAATTACCAATAATGTAGCATATTTTGAGGCTTAGAAACGGTATTTTAGGCTTTTTAATGACAAAAGTCACTTCTTAGTGTGTTCAAGACGATTTTGTTGATTTATTTTGACAAAAAAATGATCTTATATAACATTAAACTATATCGACGTAACATTTCTATAATTAAAATCTATAGGCAAAATTACCCCTATCAGATAACAAAATTAAGCTATCAACAAAAAAAAGACTCTTTTTCAAACGCTTCCGTATTTCACCTAACAATATTTTATAAACCACAACTTAAACAACTAGATTAGTTCTTCAAAAAGACATATTATTGTATAATATTTGTTATATTTACAATTAGAAGAAAGATTTACCATGTCTTACCAACTCGACAAACTGGATTTAAAGATATTGCGCCTTTTACAAGAAAATGGCCGTATCACGAATTTACAATTAGCGACAAATATTGGTCTATCGCCAGCTCCCACTTTGGAACGTGTTCGTAAATTGGAGAACTCAGGCTTTATCAAAAGTTATCACGCTTTTGTTGATGAAGAAAAACTTGGCTTGGGTATCAAATCTTTTATTCAAATATCATTGGACTTTCATACGCACAACGCAATTCCTGAATTTGTTGAAGCCGTGAAAGCCATTCCAGAAGTAACAGAATGTCATCACGTAACAGGGAACTGTGATTTTATCCTGAAAGTATACGTCAAAGACATCAAAGCATACGAAGCTGTAATCATGGAGAAGATATCAAAAATCCCGTTTGTGAAAACCTTCCAAACAATGATGATTATGTCGACTTCGAAGAAAGAACCAATAGTGCCGTTAGAATATTAAATGAATACTGATTATCGAGACTTTGCAATTATCTTAACTTGGCCAGACGCCACTATACGTGGTGATGAAAAATGGATGATGTTTTTCAAAAAAATTGGTTTGGTAAAAAATCTAAACTTCAAAGTTGGTCACACAGGAGTTGTTATTGTTAATCACCAAAATGGAGAGATGTATTTCTATGACTTTGGCCGCTATATTACACCTCGTGGCTACGGTAGAGCTCGATCTAAAAACTCTGATCCGCTTTTAGATATTTCGATGAAAGCGGTAATCAGCAATAATAAAATAGCAAATATTGAGGAAATAATTAGGCTTTTCGAAGACCTTAAACCTGCGATGTATGGGGATGGTAAATTATATTTTTCTATTGTCGAAGGTATAAATTTTGAAAAAGCAAAAGCTTATGGTGATGAATGCGTTGAACAAGGGACATTTCCTTATGGTGCCGTTGCAAAAAACAATAACAATTGTTCACGATTTATAACACGTATGTTAATGAAATCATCAACAAAGTATCACTTCTGGCATTATATAAATCTCCCCGAAACAATTAAAAGCAGCCCTGTTAGTAATCTTGTCAATACAGCCGAAGATCGCATCATCTATTCATACCTACCAGATGAAGGGATTAAAAGTTTCAAAATGAACAGATTTCAATCATTTTGGTTCCTGGTAAAGCAATTGAGTGATAATGTTTCACACAAAAAATCAGCTTTATTTCCAAATGATTTAATAATAGGTGGCATGAATTACCGATCAAAACCAATAACCCTTCCAAAAGAGGCTATGTATCTAGGTGGTGTAGGTGATGGGGCTTGGTATACGATCTCATCAGCTGACAATATAAATCAATTTATCGTAAAAAGGTTTGCTTCCTCAGGGAAATTAGAATATGTTGTTTTAGGTGAATCTGTTGAGCCAATTGATTTAAGTACCCCTTATCAAATCACTTACGATAGTCATTTGTTATTTACACATATAGAGCAGAACAACAAGAAAATTCGTATAAATCATCTAGAAAGATTAGAAAACGACAAATACGATTTTGAAAATATTAAAGAGCGTTACGCTTAAGTCAATTTCCAATTAATTGAACTTCTTCCATACGTAACTAAATAATTGTTAGCTTTCGAAAAAGGCTTACTTCCAAAGAAGCCTCTGTATACGGATAATGGTGAAGGATGTACAGCTTTAAGAATTAAATGTTTCTTTTCATCAATAAGAACTGATTTTTTTTGCGCGTAAGAACCCCACAATACAAAAACTACATTTTCCAGTTCGGTAGAAATCTTTTCAATAATCTGATCGGTGAAACTTTCCCAACCCTGCTTTTGGTGCGAAGCAGCTTGATGTGCTCTAACTGTCAATGTAGCATTCAATAATAATACACCTTGAGTTGCCCATTTTGTCAAATCTCCAGATTGCGGAATTTGAAAACCTTCAATATCCGTTGAAAGCTCAGCAAAAATATTTTTTAAGGATGGAGGAAAAGCGATTCCTTGAGGTACAGAAAACGACAACCCATGCGCTTGGCCTATATTATGGTACGGATCTTGCCCCAATATGACAACTTTCACATCGTGCAATGGCGTCAATAGAAACGCGTTAAAAACCAAGCTTTGAGGAGGAAATATTTCAAATTGCTTACGTTCTTGTTGAACAAAAGCAGACAATTTTTTCATATAATCTTGTTGCATCAAAGGCTTTAAAATAGGCGCCCAACTTTCGTCGTACAAATTTTCCATAGCACAAAAGTACATTTTTCGCTTTTAATCATACAAACATGTTTGCATAACTACTTAAATTAATGGATATTTGCGTTTTAGAAACTACAACAAGAAGAGATGTCAAATTTAGTGCGTATTATTATTAGCTGTTTACTTTTAGTAGGTACAGTTGTATTATTTTGGTTTGGATATTGGGGCTGGGGTATTTTAGGTATTCTAGTTACAATTTTGGCTTGGGTGACTGTTTTCTTTCACGAATATATGCTTATTACACAATGGTATTTTCGTAAACAGGATACTGTCAATGCAGAAAAATGGTTGAGTAAAATTACGAATTACGAGAAGCAACTTATTCCAGCTCAACATGGATATTATCAGTTGTTATTGGGGCTTATGGAATCTCAACGTGCTCCATTGCAATCAGAGAAATTTTTCAAAAAAGCACTTTCATTAGGCTTACATATGGATCACAACGTAGCTTTGGCAAAATTGAGCCTAGCAGGTGTAATGATGGCAAAACGCAACAAACGCGAAGCTGAAAAATACTTACAAGAAGCAAAACGTGCAGACAAAAACAAATTGTTGGCGGATCAGATCAAAATGATGAAAGATCAAATGGGAATGATGGACAAACAACAGTTCCGTTACTCTAGATAAAGTAATAAAGCCTCGAAAATTTCGAGGCTTTATTGTTACAAATCAATTGTATATTCTAAAATTTTTCCTTGTTCTTCGAAATCTTCAATCGCCAATTTTAATTGTTTAGGTTTTCCCCATTGTTTTTTCCAACCGCCTGTCTTGATTGTTAATACAACTGGCTCATTCCGTGTCAATAGATAATGTAGATAATTTTGTTTATCCTCAAGACGCACATGAACCTTACCCATCTGCATCGAATGATACCATAATGGCTTTTCATTTCCACTTAGCAAACCGCTTGAAAAAGTATTTAGCTTAAATTCTCTCGGGTTTTTCAAATAACTCTGCAAATACAGTTCTATAGTTGCAGTATCGCCTTTAGCAGACAATTGTACACTTTTGGTCCAAACCTCGATCTCATTGATGTCTATAGAATTGCGTTCAGGCTTTTCTTGTGCAAAAGAAAATGAATACGCTAATGCTGTAACTAAGAGAGATAAAAGGAATCTATTCATCGTATTAACGTAATCTATCTGCTGATTTAATCAATTTCTCGTCTTTGCGGATACCACCTATTGCCATCGCTAAAATGATTATTGCAATTGGTAATAGAAAAAAGCCGACTCCAATATTGTTAGCTCCAAAATTTTGTGAAATAAGTGCTAGTGTAGAAATAGAACTTACATACATCCAAACACCCAAAAGTGCAATCAAAACGATAGATAAATAGATTAACTTGATTTGAAGTTTTCTGTTTTTGAACTGAAAAATAGTAATCAATGGAACTAAAGCGACTACAACTGTTGCTATAGTTTGTAATAAAAAGCTGCTTTGCTTGACAGACTCATTATTCACAGCAGAATATTCGCCAGTCACAAATAACTTTTTACCTAATCCTACCAAATCAATGTAGTTTAAGTATGGAAACATAAATAGCCCTAAAATAACTACCGTTGCTAATAACAACCAAATTGTTTGAATACGTTGAATCATATCTTTTTTTAATCTTATGACAATACTACAAATATAATATAAACCACAGAAATATGACTTTGTTCTATCTTATCGGTTACAGTATTTTTTTACCTTTGTTGAGTGAACGACATGAAAAGATTTTTTTTAGAGATAGCCTATGACGGAACAGCCTACCACGGTTGGCAACTTCAGCCAAATGCTATAGCTGTACAAGAAAAATTAAACCACGCTTTGCATACATTTTTACGAGAGGAAGTGGAGACCATTGGCGCAGGACGTACCGATACAGGGGTACATGCAAAACAATTGTATGTGCATTTTGATAGTGCAAACAAAGTCTTGTTAGATAATCCAAATCGAGCTTTATTGTCCATCAACTCTTTGTTGCCGTACGATATATCCGTTCAACGAATTATCGAGGTTGCATCGGACGCACACGCACGCTTTGATGCGACCGAACGCTCATATGAGTATCATATTCACAGTACAAAAAATCCATTTTTGATCAACAAATCTTGGTTATTGCGTGATATTCCAGATCTGCAGAAAATGAATGAAGCTGCACAATTGATGTTAGGGACCAAAGATTTCGAATGTTTTAGTAAATCTAATACACAGGTTTTTACTAATATTTGCACAATCAAAGAAGCTCGTTGGGAACAAAATGGAGACGGTTTTGTTTTTCATATTACTGCAGATCGTTTCTTGCGTAATATGGTTCGCGCTATTGTAGGTACGTTATTAGAGATCGGTGTAAAAGGTAAGCCAATCTCATATATGCAGGAGGTATTAGAAAGTAAAAGTCGTTCGAAAGCTGGGACATCTGTGCCGGCGCATGGATTGTATTTGACACGTGTTATTTACCCATATATTCAATTAAATCTAGATTTTGAAACAAGATAAAATAGCAGGAAATGCATACGACAGCAAGTTGTTGGGTCGTCTAGCCAAATATATGCGTCCGTACAGAACTATCTTTTGGGTATCTGTACTGCTGACTATTTTATTGGCAGCTGTCGCTCCAGCACTTCCAATGTTGATTGAATATACTCTGGATAATTATATCTTGAATGGTCAATACGAAGGATTGAATATGATGCTTATCATCATGATGCTCCTTCTTATAGCTCAAACTATTATTCGCTATTTTCACACGTTGATGACCAACTCTTTGGGACAATCGGTTATACGAGATATTCGAATTCAAGTTTTTGAGCATATCACGAACTTACGACTAAAATATTTTGACAATACGCCTATTGGTCGTTTAATCACACGGACGATTTCAGATTTAGAAACAATTGCCAATATTTTTTCCGAAGGTTTGATTCAGATTATTGGAGATTTATTGCAATTGGTAGTGATATTGGGTGTCATGTTCTATACCGATTGGCGATTGACATTGATTATCCTTGTTCCGATGCCGTTGATGCTTTGGGCGACGTATATTTTTAAAGAAGCTATGAAGTCCGCATTTCAGGATGTTCGTCTTTGGGTTTCAAATCTGAATACCTTCTTGCAAGAGCACATTTCGGGTATGGCTGTTATCCAATATTTTGCACGCGAAGAGCAAGAAATGAAGAAATTCGATGCTATCAATAAAGAGCATCGTAATGCACATGTGCGCGCCAACTGGTATTTCTCTATCTTTTTTCCTGTACTGGAAATCATCATTGCTATTGCAACGGGTCTTTTGGTGTGGTACGGTTCAAAACAAGTGTTAGCCGATGTAATTTCACCTGGTGTAGTAGTTGCATTTTTGATGTATATCAATATGATTTTCCGACCTATTCGCGAGCTTATTGATAAGTTCAACACCTTGCAAATGGGTATGGTTTCGGCAGAACGAATTTTTGATGTGTTGGACACGGACGAATTCACTCCGAACTCAGGTACGCATACACCCACATATATTCGTGGTGAAATCGAATTTAAGAACGTGTGGTTCGCCTACAATGATGAGAGGTGGGTATTGAAGGACGTCAGTTTTAAAGTACAGCCTGGAGATACATTAGCATTAGTGGGGGCAACGGGAGCGGGTAAATCTTCGGTCATCAATATCCTGAGCCGTTTTTACGAAATCCAAAAAGGTCAAATTTTGTTGGATGGTATCGATATACGAGAATATGAATTAATTTTCTTACGTAAGAATATTTCGACAGTATTACAGGATGTTTTTCTATTCTCAGATACTGTGAAAAACAACATTACGCTACAGAACCCAAATATTACAGACGAAGAAATTATCAATGCAGCAAAACGTGTAGGAGCTTATGATTTTATTATGAGACTGCCTGGAGGGTTTGATTATAAAGTGCAAGAACGTGGTGCCACACTTTCAGCGGGACAAGCACAATTGGTTTCTTTCATTCGTGCTTTGGTACACGATCCACGTATTTTGATTTTGGATGAAGCAACTTCTTCTATTGATACCGAAACGGAAATCATGATTCAATCGGCAATTGATAATTTAATGGATGGACGGACCGCAATTGTGATCGCACATCGGCTATCTACCATTCAAAAAGCGGATAAAATCATTGTGCTAGAAAAGGGAGAAATCAAAGAAATTGGTTCGCATCAGGAATTGTTAGCGATGAATGGTCACTATAAAAAGCTCTACGATCTGCAATTTGATTCAGCAGGGATTTAACATTCGATTTATCGGATAGTTATGAATAAGTTTATTACTTTTAATCTACGATTAACAATTTTTAAACTTACTTGATTGCTATGCATACACGGAGTCTTTGCTTTTTAGTTCTAATTTCCTGTATATTTCTTCATTCTAACATTTTTGCTCAGAAGAAGAGTTTTAAAGTTTTTCAACTCAACATCTGGCATGAAGGTAATGTAGTACCCAAAGGCTATGATGCTATTGTAGATGAACTTGTCGACAAGAATGCTGATGTTGTTTTACTATGTGAAGTAAATAACAAAGATGGTATAGATTTCGTTGCTAAACTTCTGAAAGATTTAAAACTAAGAGGTCTTATCTACTATGCAATTTCGTCCGAACATTCTGTTGATGTCGCTACACTTTCTAAATTTCCTATTCTAGAGCAGAATACACTTTACGAAAAAGAAAACCGACTTGGTCAAGTTTTAAAAACCAAGATTACCATTCACAATCATCCTATCATTTTCTATTCTGTACATTTAGATTACACCAACTATGCGTGTTATTTGCCACGTGGATATGACGGTGTGACATGGCAAAAAATGGATAAACCTATTACTGATGTAAACGAAATATTAAAGGCTAACCGAAAGGGCAAGCGTGATGAGGCTATTCGAGATTTGATCACCGATGCAAATAAAGAATCTAAGAAATACAGCATTATTATAGGAGGAGATTTTAATGAACCGTCGCATTTAGACTGGATTGAGGAGAATAAAAACTTATACGATCGTCGTGGTGCGGTAGTGCCTTGGGATTGTTCGTTAATGCTGTATGCTGCAGGTTTTAAAGATGCCTTTCGTATCACCTATAAGAGCCCACTAACGCATCCAGGATTTACTTATCCTAGCTTTAATGCCGATGTCGCGATCAGCAAATTGGCGTGGACCCCAGAAGCTGACGATCGCGATCGTATAGACTATATTTATTTTAAGACACCAAATAAGAAATTAAAACTGAAGGATATAAAAATTGTCGGCCCAGAGTCTACTGTTCGATTCGCACAAAAACAGAGCAAAGACAGTGAAGATCGGTTTTTGTTGCCAAAAGGCGTTTGGCCGACAGATCATAAAGGGTTATTAGCGACATTCATTATAAAGTAGTAGTATATGTCCATACGTTTCAATGATCAAAATAAGGGACTTTCATATTTTCAATCGGAAGTTTGGATAGTATGTCCAGATTGTGCCAAAAAGGCTGTCACCAAAGTGGATTATGAAAATGCTAAAGCTTATTTATTCTGCAAAAATTGCGGTTTAAGTAAGCAGAAGTCTACCACTATAACTGTTGCAGGTATTAAAGGGAATTGGAAAATGATCGCACACAATTATTTTAACACTCAATTATGGCTTGAGCATTCTTTTAAAAATGATGTATTTTATGCCCTTAATGGAGAACATCTAGATTATCTGGAACAATACATAGCGGCCGATCTACGAGAACATAAAGACAGAACTGGTTTTACACTTTTAGAAAGACTTCCCAAATTTTACCACGAAGCCAAGAACCGTAAGGCATTACTTTCGATTATTCAAAAATTGAAGAAAAAGTAAATATTTGAATACTTGAATTAAAGTCCCCCCTTATCAATTTGAGAAGAGGTTTTGAATTTGTGCCTAGCCTACCTATTTGAAGGGAGAGAGAATCTAGATAAAGACTAGGACTTAATATCTTATTGAAACAATTGATAAACTTCTCGCATATAATTTGCCTCTTCTAATGCAGTCGTAAAATCACACCATTCATTTTTAGTAAACGTAAAAAGAATTTCTGGAGCCGGAGTCGGCAAAAACATTCGTTCTTCCTCATCTGGGAAAGCTAAAAAATCTTCATTTCCAATCTTTTTCCTAATTTCTTTCAAAAAATAATTATACTGAAAAGCTGTAAAAGTCAAAACATATGATTTTTGCCACACATAATGATACTTGCATTTACTACAGTAGCTTATGCAGGTATTTCCTTTAATTGAAAGATTAACAGATTGACACATCATTATTTTTATTTAGACCAAATATAAATAATAAATCTAAAATAACAATATTTATAAATAAAAAAGGAGCAAAATCTTCATTTCGCTCCCTTTTTATTTATCATTTATGGTTTAGTTCAAACCACGCCTTTTCATTAAATGAACTGGATCAGGATCTTTTCCTCTAAATGCTTTATAAAGATCGGCAGGATTTGCTGTCCCACCCTTTTCTAAAATATTTCTTCGGAAGGAATCTGCCGTAGCCTGGTCAAACAAGCCCTTTTCTTTGAAAGCCGCAAATGCGTCAGAATCCAATACCTCAGCCCAGATATATGCATAATAACCAGCTGAATACCCTCCCGAGAAGATGTGTTGGAAATATGTACTTCTATATCTTGGAATAATTGACTCAATCAATCCAGCTTTATCCATTGCCGCTTTCTCAAACGTATTTACATCATTTGATATAGGTGATTTAGTCGCATGATAATCTAAATCTAATAATGACGCAGCTAGATATTCAGTGGTTGCAAAACCCTGATCAAACGATCCTGCATTGTCCATTTTTTTGATTAATGAATCAGGAATAGCTTCACCCGTCTTGTAATGCTTAGCGTAAGTTTTCAACACTTCTGGATCTGCTGCCCAGTTCTCCATAATTTGAGAAGGCAACTCCACGAAATCACGTGAGACTGATGTTCCAGACAACGATTTGTACTTCACATTGGATAATAAACCATGTAAGGCATGTCCAAATTCGTGGAATAATGTGCTTGCCTCATCGAAAGTCAACAATGCAGGTTGTTCACCTACCGGTTTAGTAAAATTACATACAATAGAAATTACTGGAGCTACACGCTTACCATCTGTTGTTGATTGCTTACGGTATGAAGTCATCCACGCACCACCACGTTTTGATTCACGAGGGAAGAAATCTGCATACAATAACCCTAAATGAGAACCATCTTTATCTTTAACTTCATAAACTTCAACCTCCTCATGATAAGTAGGCACATTGTTCAATGCTACGAAAGTCAATCCCCATAATTTATTCGCTACTTCAAAAGAACCTTCACGAACTGATGCTAAACTAAAGTAAGGTTTAATTTCCTCTTCATTCAAAGCAAAACGCTTCACGCGAATTTTCTCTGCATAATATCTCCAATCAGATGGAGCTACTTTGAATCCTCCTTTAGCAGCATCAATTTCACTTTGAATATCCGCAGCTTCGACTTTAGCTTTATTAATAGCTGGCGTCCATAGCTTGTTTAATAATTGGTAAACATTAGCAGGATTAGAAGCCATAGATTCTTCTAAAACGTAAGCAGCATGAGACTCATAGCCCAATAGTTTAGCTTTTTCTAAACGAAGGTTTGAAATTTTAATTAAGATATCTTTATTGTCATTTTCATTATCGTTGTTACCTCTTTTTTGGTAAGCATCCAAAATATTTTTGCGCAATTCTCTATTGTCAGCATATTGAAGAAAAGGCATTACAGATGGATTAGACAATGTGAATACCCATTTACCTTCTTTTCCTTTTGCTTTAGCCACATCAGCAGCAGCTGATACTAGGCCTTCAGGAAGACCAGCTAAATCCTCTTTCTTATCAACTACAAGTTCATAAGCATTTGTTTCAGCTAACAAGTTTTGACCAAATTGAGTTGTCAAAACAGATAATTCAGAATTTATTTTTTTCAATGTTTCTTTGTTAGCATCCGAAAGATTAGCCCCTGAACGTACAAATCCTTTATATGTTTCTTCTAACAATTTTAAATCTTCAGCATCTAAAGCAAACTTATCCTTTCCTGTGTACACCGATTTAATTTTATCAAATAACTTCGCATTCAAGTTGATCTCATCACTATGAGCTGAAATCTGAGGTGCTAACTCCTTAGCAAGCGCCTGAATACTATCATTTGTATTTGCGGAATTCAAATTATAGAATACTGTAGAGACGTTTGCTAATAATGAACCCGCATTTTCTAAAGCTACTATGGTGTTATCGAAGGTTGGCTCTTCTGTATTATTAATGATTGAATCTATTTCTAAATTGTGTTGTTTTAATGCCTCATCAAAAGCTGGTTTAAAGTGCTCATCTTTAATCTTGTCAAATGGAGGAACATTAAATGGCGTTTCGTACGCTAACAAAAGTGGATTGTCGGACTGTAATTTATTTTCGCTACCGCATCCTACGAATATAGATGCAACTACCAAAAATGGAATGAAACTCTTCTTATTCATTACAAATTATTTAGTTTTTAGATGTTTGCTGCAAAAGTAAACAATATTTTAACGACTATTGATATCATATTGTCATAACTAACAAGATATAAATAATCTGAAGATCTCACAAATATTATCACCTACCCCCCTTTTACCGATAAAGAAAAGGGCTTCGCCGAAATTCCAAAAAAAATCAAGTCCATATAATTATCTTTGAGTAAATGATTTAAATTCAGAATATTATCAATATGAACAACACAAAACAATTCTTTTGGTGGTGCGCAGGAGTGCATAAAGATACACTCAATAAATTCCCAGAAGAACACAATAAATATATCAGCATAGGCGCTACTATATTTTTCACTGGACTATTCGCTGCTCTAGCGGGTGGATATGCTTTGTATTTCGTATTCAGCGGTGGAGACTTCGCGATATTCTATTCGATTATATTTGGAATTATTTGGGGGTTAGCCATATTCAATCTTGACCGATATATCGTATTGAGTATTGATAAAACTAAAGGTACTTTTAAACAGGTATTACAAGCATTGCCTCGGATATTGCTTGCTATTTTGATTGGACTTGTTATTTCGCGACCACTTGAACTTAAAATATTTGACAAGGAAATTAGAGAGCATTTACGTATTGAATACTTAAAACAGCAACAAGCAAATATAGACACGTTAAATAGTACTTTTCAGAATAAATACGCAACAGAATTTTCACAACTTAATGCATTAAAAGTTCAAGCAGACTCTCTTGAATCTTCTATAAAAACGGACAGAGAAAAGCTTAACCACGAGATTTTTGGCACAAAAACCAACGAAACATCTGGGGTAATGGGCTATGGTCCTTATGCTAAAATGAAGGAGGTAAACTTAACGAAGCAAGAGATTTTCTTGGACACCTTGCGTTCAAGAATAAATACGAAAGAAAACCTACTTGTACAACGAAAAGGAAAAGAAGGTATTATGGATGAAAAAATATTGACTGACCACAAACTGGATAGCGCTATTAATGTAGCAGGCTTTGCGGACAGAAATGCTGCGCTCAGTAACTTACATGAAAACCCTGACGGCACTACCGAAAAATCGACACAATACGCGGTGATATTTATCACTTTATTATTTGTCTTTTTCGAATGTCTCCCTGTTTTTGTTAAATTAATGAGCCATAAAGATACTTATGACATTGCTATTTCAAATCAGAATATAATTCATAATTTCGAGTCTGCTTCAAATGTAGATATAGAAAAAAATGCACTAAATAAGCTTATCCCACATCGCACTGATGTAGCTATCCAACGTAGAATGGACAAACTATCTCAAGAATATGAGTCTAAAAAAGAATCTTATTAACTTGGCATTACTTAAATATATACGTTTCCCGGCAAGTTAAAAACACTTTAAAGAGCATTTATGGAGGACAACAGGTTTATATATATAGATGAAATTTACAATCAACAGGTAAAATTCAAAGAAGAGTGTAAAGAAACATCCGTATATAATAGAGTACAATTACTGAAAAAACTTAAAGCCACTATTCTACATAAAGAAGGTGAGATAAAAGATGCTATTTACAAAGACTTTCGTAAGTCAATCATTGAGACTGAGACCACAGAAATTCTCACGAGTATTTTGGAGATCAATCATTTCATAAAGAATCTCAAAAAATGGACAAAATCAAAATCAGTGGGCTCTTCCCTAATGTTCGCATCTACTTCAGCAAAACTACTGTACGAGCCCAAAGGGAATACGCTAATAATTACACCTTGGAATTATCCATTCCAACTTCCTCTTGTTCATTTAATCGCTAGCGTTGCGGCTGGAAACACTGTTATTCTTAAATTATCAGAATTTACACCACATATAAATGCCGTAATAAAATCTATAATCATACAAGTCTTCGTGTCGAACCATGTGGCTATTGTTGAGGGCGAAATTGAAGAGACAACGCACCTACTAGCATTGAAATTTGACCACATTCACTTCACTGGTTCTCCAGCTGTTGGTAAGATTATAATGCAAGCAGCGTCAAAAAACTTAACGGATATCACACTAGAGCTAGGGGGTAAAAGTCCTGTTTTCGTTGACAAAAATATCAATATCAAGGAGGTTGTCAGAAATTTACTTTGGGCAAAATTTGTCAACATGGGGCAAACTTGCATTGCTCCTGACTATCTATTAGTTGATAAAGCAATAGAACAAGAATTCGATCACGCGTGGAAAGAAGAAATCCTAAACGCTTTTGGCATAAATCCTATAGAGAGCAATGATTTAGCACGTATAATAAATACCAAACAGTTCGATAGACTTGAAAATTATTTAAATGAATTAAAAAACTCTGATACAAATTGGATTGTATCGGGAACTAATAACAAATCAGATTTGTTTATTCATCCAACAGTATTGAAAAACGTGCCCATAAATTGTGCATTAATGGAAGATGAAATATTTGGTCCAATACTGCCAATCATTTACTATCAAGATATACAACAAGCTTTGCAAATTGTTCGAAGTAAGGAAAAACCATTAGCACTTTATATTTTTAGTAAGAAGCAAGATTATATTAATTATGTACTAGGAAATACAACAGCAGGAGGAACTACAGTTAATGATGCAATGCTGCATATCATGCATCCAAATCTTCCGTTTGGTGGTGTCAATAATTCAGGACTTGGACAATCACTTGGACACTACGGATTCAAATCCTTTTCTCACGAAAGAGCTGTATTGAAATCCAATTTTTTTCCCATGAGTAAATTTTTCTGGTACCCTTATAACAACAATACAAAAAAGATGCTAGGCTATATTAAAAGGATATTTACATAAAAAATCCCTAAACACTTACGTGAATAGGGATAATATGTAGTTTTATAGTGTTCTATTTTTCCTTACCTTTTACCTTACCTATAATCATTTCCAACACAGCAACTATTATTGCAAATAAAGTTGCGTTCCAAAATCCGCCAACATCAAATTTAGACCCCAAAATAGAATCACTTAACATCACCATTAATACAGTAATAATAAACGAAATCAATCCAAAAGTTAACCAGTTCAACGGGAATGTAAATAACCTCAATAAACCTCCCACTAATGCATTAACCAAACCTATTACCAAACCTGTAATAATTGCCCATCCAAAACCAGCTACACTCGCACCAGGAACTAAGTAAGCTGCTACAGCTACTACCAAACCTGTCAATAATAAAGAAATAATAAACCTCATAACACCAATTTAATTAATAAAAAGCATATAATCGTTATAAATTACTTCAAAAGTAATGCCAATACCGAGAATAAATATTCTCCTTGTATACAAGATTTTAACTCAATTACTATGCTAACATAGTTAAATAGTTGTATCTTTAATCCTACTAAGCTAGAAACATTATGAAAAAGATTTTATTAGCATGCTTTATGATATTAATAGCATTCATATCTCAAGCACAATCTTCTGTGGACATTTTGGGTAAATGGACGACTGTAGATGATGAAACAGGTAAAGCAAAATCCATTGTAGAGATTTACAAAAAAGCTGACGGGAAATACTACGGTAAAATTATTAAACTATTACAAAAACCCGAAAACGAAAACTGTGTAAACTGTAAAGGAACACAAAAAAACAAGCCATTAATTGGTTTAGAAATTATTACAGGCTTGAAAAAAGAAAGTAGTGAATTTACTGGAGGAAATATTACCGACCCTAAAAGTGGTAAAACATACAAATGTACCATTACGCGCAATGCTGATAAATTAAGTGTACGTGGCTACCTTGGTTTTTCTTTAATAGGTAGAACACAAACTTGGACATTAACAAAATAAGTAAATGTTAGCCCCTCTAAAAAACGGTTGTGATAAATTTATCACAACCGTTTTTTATTTACAAATTACACAATCGTTTTCATAAAACTCAAGTTAGGAATAATACTATCTTTGTATTAGTTGTTTAAACTTAATTAGATCTAAAATGTATAAAACACTAAAACCAGCATTAGAAAAAGAACTTGCCTCTATCAGAGAAGCAGGATTATACAAAGAAGAAAGAATAATCACTACACCTCAAGGTGCAGATATAAAAGTCAGCACTGGTCAAGAAGTGATAAACTTTTGTGCAAACAACTATTTAGGCCTTTCTTCACACCCACAGGTAGTCGAGGCTGCTAAGAAAGCAATCGATTCACACGGATATGGTATGTCTTCTGTACGCTTTATCTGTGGAACCCAAGATATTCACAAACAATTGGAAGCTAAAATAGCTCAATTTTTAGGCACTGAAGATACTATTCTATATGCTGCCGCCTTTGATGCAAATGGTGGTGTATTTGAACCTCTTCTTGGTGCTGAAGACGCGATCATATCGGATGAATTAAATCATGCTTCTATTATCGATGGTGTTCGTTTGTGTAAAGCACAACGCTTCCGTTACAAAAACTGTGATATGGATGATTTGGAAGCACAACTGAAAGCAGCAGCTGGCGCTCGTCATAGAATCATCGTAACGGATGGAGCCTTTTCAATGGACGGGTCCGTAGCTCCTTTGGACAAAATTTGTGATTTAGCAGACAAGTATGAAGCTTTGGTCATGATCGATGAATCACACTGTTCTGGTTTTATTGGTAAAACAGGACGTGGAACGCACGAACTTTTTAATGTAATTGATCGTGTTGACATTATCACAGGTACATTAGGCAAGGCTCTAGGGGGAGCATCAGGTGGATTTACTTCGGGTAAGAAAGAAATCATTGAGATGTTACGTCAGCGGTCACGCCCATATTTATTCTCCAACACCTTAGCTCCTGCTATCACGGGTGCTTCCATCGCTGTGCTGGATATGTTGAGTGAGACGACAGAATTACGTGATAAATTGGAAGCAAACACAATCTATTTCCGAGAGAAGATGACTGCTGCAGGCTTTGACATCAAACCAGGATTTCACCCTATTGTTCCGGTGATGTTATACGATGCTAAGTTAGCGCAAGAATTTGCGGCTAAAATGTTGGAAGAAGGAATTTATGTTATCGGGTTCTATTATCCTGTTGTACCTCAAGATAAAGCTAGAATTCGTGTTCAAATTTCTGCAGGGCATGAAATATCGCATTTGGACAAAGCCATTGCTGCATTTACCAAAGTAGGTAAAGAACTAGGTGTAATTTAAAAATTAAAAATCTTAAATATAAAAGAGTTTCTAACCATCAGAAACTCTTTTTTGCATTTAGAAAGCCTATAGATCACAAAATTTAAAGCTGATTCTATATCAATATTAATAACTTAAAAAAATAATAATACAAAAAATTAAAATTTGAGGTTCAGAATAGTTATCTTTGCACCTCGAATTTTATTATAACACATTATCGCTCAATGCAAAATATCAGAAACATCGCGATTATCGCACACGTCGATCACGGTAAAACTACATTGGTAGACAAAATCTTACACTTCACTAATCTTTTTAGAGATAATGATGGTACAGGTGATTTAATTCTAGACAACAATGATCTAGAACGTGAACGCGGTATTACAATCGTTGCTAAAAACGTTTCAGTTCAATATAAAGGCGTTAAAATTAACGTTATTGATACACCAGGTCACGCCGATTTCGGTGGTGAGGTAGAGCGTGTATTGAAAATGGCTGATGGTGTTGTGTTGTTAGTAGATGCGTTTGAAGGCCCAATGCCTCAGACTCGTTTCGTTACACAAAAAGCATTAGGCTTAGGCTTAAAACCACTTGTTGTTGTAAATAAAGTAGATAAAGAAAACTGTCGTCCAGAAGAAGTATATGAGAATGTATTTGATTTGTTCTTTAGCTTAGATGCTACTGAAGAGCAATTAGCATTCCCAGTATTATACGGATCATCTAAAAATGGTTGGATGTCTACAGATTGGAAAGAGCCTAAAGAGGATGTTTCTGAATTGTTAGATGCGATCATTGATCACTTCCCTCCTTCTCCATTTGTTGAAGGTACATTACAAATGCAAATCACGTCATTAGACTACTCTACGTTCGTAGGTCGTATCGCTATTGGTCGTGTAGCGCGTGGTACAATCAAAGAAAATCAACCTATTTCATTAGTAAAACGTGATGGCAAGATTGTTAAATCACGTGTGAAAGAATTACATACTTTTGAGGGCTTAGGTCGTCGTCGTGTTACTGAGGTAGCTTGTGGTGATATTTGTGCGGTTGTTGGTATCGAAGGTTTTGATATTGGTGATACTATCGCTGATTTTGAAAACCCTGAGCAATTAGAGGTTATCAGCATCGATGAGCCTACGATGAACATGTTGTTCACGATTAATAACTCTCCTTTCTTTGGTAAAGAAGGTAAATTGGTTACTTCTCGTCACATTCATGATCGTTTACAAAAAGAATTAGAGAAAAACTTAGCATTACGCGTGGTTCCTACAGAATCTCCTGATGCGTGGTTAGTATATGGTCGTGGTATTCTTCACTTATCTGTATTGATCGAAACTATGCGTCGTGAAGGTTACGAATTGCAAGTAGGTCAACCTCAAGTAATCTTGAAAGAAATCGACGGCAAGAAATGTGAGCCAGTTGAGGTTTTAGTAGTAGATGTTCCTGCTGAAGTTTCAGGTAAAGTGATCGAATTAGTAACGCAACGTAAAGGTGAGTTGTTGATCATGGAAACTAAAGGTGAAATGCAACATTTAGAGTTTGAAATCCCTTCACGTGGTATTATCGGTTTACGTAACAACGTATTGACAGCTACTGCTGGTGAGGCTGTAATGGCACACCGTTTGAAAGGTTACGAGCCTTGGAAAGGAACTATCCCTGGACGTCTTCACGGTGTATTGATCTCTTTGGATAAAGGTACTACAACAGCTTATTCTATCGATAAATTACAAGATCGTGGTAAATTCTTCGTTGATCCAGGAGCAGATATCTATGAAGGTCAAATCTTAGGCGAGCACATCCGTGATAACGATTTAACGATTAACATCGTAAAAGGAAAACAATTAACGAATATGCGCGCTTCAGGTACGGATGACAATACACGTATTGCACCAGCTATCAAATTCTCTCTAGAAGAGTGTATGGAGTATATCCAAGCTGACGAATACATTGAGGTAACTCCTCAGTCAATCCGTTTACGTAAAATTCACTTAACAGAGAATGAGCGTAAATTAAATGCTAAAAAATACCAATAACATTTGGTCTATACATAAAAGGAAAAGCCTCGAATGATTTATTCGAGGCTTTTCCTTTTATACTAAACTTGCAAAACTATACTATTTTGATTTTTCTTCGGCGGCGAAATAGGTTTCGTCTTCTGCTTTATAAATCTTGAACTGAACATCGTAACCCTCAGGAATATAAATCACTATTGGCAATTTACCATTATAACGAACCATTTCTGGCTGAGCCGTTACGAAAAGATTTCTTTTTGCTGCGTCTGGACAACCGATCATGGTGGAAGTCACTTGACCGTTCGTCTTAAATACATAATAGTTGTAGCCCCAACCTTGTAGGTCTTTAGTTTCAAGTGTTCCTTGTAGATTGAAATAATTACAACCATCTACTTCCATCCATTTCCCTACGGAGAATTCAATTTTCTTTTGATTGTCCTTATCCGAATGAGGCACTTCGATTATAACTTTTTTGTATCCTGCCTCTGGCTTAGGGAATATAGATAGATCTTGTTTTGTAATCACTTGTTGAGCCATTGTTTGAATAGATATACTAATTAATGCAACTAAAAGGCTTAAAATTTTTATTTTATTTTTTCTCATAATACTCTCTTTTGTACATAAGACGAGTATTTTTATTGAAAGATTACAGTTGGTTATAAATTTTAGTTGTTATTAACACTATTTAACAAATTATACTATTGTACTCGTTCTCATTATGATGTTTGCGAAATGAAAAGAGAAATCTAATTGCAATTAGATTTCCCCTCTTACTTCATTGAAATGACGCTTTTATTTTTACAACTTTTCTTCCGAGTCTATTGCTATTAAATCATCGTAATTTTTCTTTAATCTTTCTGTGAATCCTGTATACACAATTTTGTAATATAAGTATAATAGCAGAAAGAAGATACAAGCCGCAATTATGAATACTATCCACAAAGCCATATCATGAAATGTTTCTAAGTTCTTAGACGTTGATTGGACTAATTCAACAGTTGTATTAAGATTCTCACCAGCCCCCTCACTATAACCATCGTTATATCCCTCTTTAAATGCTTCAAAATGAGATCCAATAAAAGCGCCTATAACGAATTGAATGCCTAATAAAATAAAATTTGCTTTTATATAATTAAAAACCAACTTCCTTGTTTTTAAAATATTATATGATAATGCTTTTGTATTGCTAGATACTTTAATTCGTTTGTACTGTTTATAAAAGAGGGATACAAATATAAATAAGATTATGTGTGCAAAAATTTGGAAAACAATTTCATAAACAGTGAATTCACTAGGGTCATCAAAATACGAAGAAAGTCCTATAAACCCGATAATAAGAAACTCCAGGCAGCTGATTATTAATAGCCATTTCACAATTGAGGACGAGCTTTTGTGAATCATTGATATGATATCCTCCCTCTTAAATTTTATAAAGTCATGGTCTTTTTGCCAATGTGTCTTTAGTAAGTCTAATTCATTCATGATAAACCTCCTTTTTGTGCAATTATTGTTTTGATTTTAGTTTTGATACGGTTCATTTTTACACGAGCATTCACCTCGCTAATACCAAGAGTTTCGGCAATCTCTGCGTAGTCTTTATCCTCGAGATACATATAGATTAACGCCTTTTCAATATCATTCAATTGCCTTACGGCAGCATAGATGAATTGCAACTGTCGTTCTTCTTCTGAATTGTATTCTTCGTACTTGATGTTTTCAAAAGAGATATCCCAATTAACAGTGTTGATTTTGCGTTTTGTCCCTCTGTATAATGATATCGCGGTATTCAATCCGATACGGTAAGCCCAAGTGGTGAATTTAGCATCGCCTTTGAAACTTGGGTACGATTTCCAAATCTGAATAACCATCTCTTGAAACAAATCTTTGTGTGAATCAACATCACTAGTATAGAGTTTACATATCTTATGCAAGATATTTTGATGTTGCTCTAGTAGTGTAGTAAACTCGTTCTCGATTTCCTTATTCATAATTGCTAATTGGTCGAAAATAAGTAGATAATGTTACAACTTGGTGTAATTATTTTTTCCTGCCTATTAAAACTGCTATTAACCTACCAGCAAAATCGGCATATATCTATCCCACAGCAATGAATCACCTAAGAGATTAGGATCAAAGCTCGTGGTGTTATTAATGGAATACTTCTGTAAAGGAATTCGTGAATCGAACGTGATGTTATCTTTAGACAATTCAATTTCTCGTATTAAGGTATTTCACCTAACAAAAGAAGCGCTAACATTGAAAATGCTAACGCTTCTATTTAAAAAAACTTACTTATTCCGTAGCCTTTAAAAACGATTCTTTACCACCCACGACTGGTAAGGTAATGCTTGTTCCATTTAAATCAATTGTAATCTCTGTCCCTGCTTTTGGCCATAACGTAAATTCTTTATCACTTGATAGAATCATTAATCCAATTTGCTTGCCAGCCGGTATAATTTGATCATCTGGTTGTAAATCAAATTTTAAGTCATAGAATTTACCCGGCTTTAGAGGAGTGCCCTTTGTAATTGATTTATAATTTTGTGGATCAGCCCAGCCACGGGTAATGATGTTATCCGTTATTTTTGCTTTCTTATCCGCTGACCAAGGTAGTGCAACCAACCAAACAGAAAAGTTTGCTGCGGATTTATTGGAAGCTAATTTTACAGAAACGCGTGCTATACCTGATAAATGCAAATCTTGTGTTAACACTGGACTTAAATATAACAGACGATTCTCCGATTGTTTTGCTATTGCCAAATCTTTCGCCGAAAAAGACACATCATCCACGAAAACTTCAGTGTCTTTAGTTGTTGGTTTTACTAATTGCAAAGTTCCTGCTGCGTTACCTCCCTTACCCAAATAAAATTTGACATCAGTAGCTGCAGGGTTCGGATAATCTGCATAAGATGTAGGATTATTTTGTTTGTCATTCTCTCTTACAATCCAAGATTTAGGATCTTTCTCGACACCATTTTCAATATTGAAAAGAAAACGTGTAAACCACTTGTTCATCATCTCAAAGGGTGGCTCCCCGCCATGTCCACCTTGGTGATAATAAATTTGAACAGGCAATCCTTTTGCTCTTGCTTCATTGTAAATACGATAGCTATGCTCAGGCATAACGTTCCAATCGTTAAAGCCATGTGCCATCAACAAAGCTGCCTTAAAGTTTTTCATCGCATTCAAATAGTCGCGACCCGACCAAAAAGAGTTATAATCACCACTTTCTCTATCTATGCCTTTTGCTATTTCACCATCACGGTACGTCTTATTGTTATAAGCTCTCTTATCTTCTGCCCCACTATGGATAAAATCGTAGAGTACATCTACATCTTCGCCCAAATAACCGCCGGGGCTACGTACTAGACCATTTGAACGGTAATAATGGTAATAGGATGTATTGGGGGCAACTGGAATTATAGCCTTTAGACCTGCTACACCTGTTGTTGCAGCGGCAATTGGTAATGTACCATTGTACGATGTGCCAGTCATCCCCACATTACCGCTGCTCCAAAATGCGTTTATCTTCTCATCACCATCAGGAGTCGTATATCCATTATTCTTTCCGGATAACCACTCAATAACTGCCCTCGGCGCCAAGGATTCGTTGATACCTCCTACCGTGGGAGAACCTTGTGATAGCCCCGTCCCTGGCGAAGAAGAATGCACAACGATGAATCCACGAGGAACCCATTGCCCAATTAACGTATTTGAAATAATAGGTCTTTTGCCAGTACGAACCACATTTGGATGTACTCGAGGTTTTGGTGGTTTTGTACGGAGCTCATGTTTTACATCCCACATAATGCCGTCTATGTCATTCGCTACACCTGCATAATACGGGCTTGTTTCATAGATTACAGGAAGCTTTAATTCTTTGTTTTCAGTTTGATACGGACGTGTAACACTAACGTGCATACGGTCAAGCTTTCCATCTCCATCTGTATCAAAAGATGTTTCAACCCACAAATCATGACGTATCCATTTCTTAGCATCTTGGAAAGCAGATACAATTTGCGCTTGGCCATCCTTGAAGAAAGGAGCCGTGCTCGTTGAATCTTGTTTTACCTGTCCAATAGATGCTAGAGTGTGAACCGTTAATACTAGAAGTAAGTAGAACGATTTGGTATGTAATTGTATCATAGAATATGGTTTATAATTTTCTTTCTCTATTCCCAACATCTTTAGATAGAGAATTACTAACCGAAGTAAAGAAAATTTATTGTTCGTTACAATGGATTTGTAAAATAATTTTTAAGGCATATTTTTAGTAATTTCGCTTATATGGCAAAATCAAAATCAGCATATTTCTGTCAATCTTGCGGTAACGAATCTCCTAAATGGCTAGGGCAGTGTCCTTCCTGTAAACAATGGAATACTTTTGTAGAAGAAGTGGTTGCTCCAGCGTCTTCACGTGTGCCTGAATGGCGTAGCACGACGACGAATAGTTCGCCCAAAAGACAAAACAAAGCCGCTATCATCCATGAGATTGTATACAGTGAAGAACAACGCATAGTTACACCGGATAAAGAATTTAATCGTGTATTAGGTGGTGGAATTGTTCCGGGGTCATTGGTTTTGATTGGAGGAGAGCCCGGAATTGGAAAATCTACTTTAATGTTGCAATTAGCACTTTCCATTCCACAGATCAAGGTTTTGTACATTTCAGGGGAAGAGAGCGAGCAACAAATCAAAATGCGCGCTGAGCGCCTTTCCCAACATTCGAGAGCGAATTGCTATATATTAACCGAAACATCTACACAAAATATATTCAAGCAAGCGGAAGCTGTCGAACCGAATTTAGTAGTAATTGATTCCATTCAAACACTGCATTCGCAGCAAATAGAATCTGCTCCGGGTTCTGTTTCTCAGGTGCGTGAATGTACCGCCGAATTATTACGCTACGCAAAAGAAAGCAGTGTTCCAGTTTTTATCGTAGGACACATCACCAAAGACGGTTCTATTGCAGGGCCAAAAGTTTTAGAGCATATGGTGGATACGGTTTTGCAATTTGAAGGCGATCGTCATCACGTATACCGTATTTTACGTGCTGTGAAAAATAGATTTGGTTCTTCTTCGGAATTGGGAATCTACGAAATGCAAGGTTCGGGATTGCGCGAAGTGTCGAATCCTTCGGAAATCATGATTTCACAACGCGATGAACCCACCTCTGGTGTGGCGATTGCTACGATGTTGGAGGGGGTAAGACCACTGATGATTGAGGTTCAAGCATTGGTCGGAAATTCAGCTTTCGGCACACCGCAGCGTAGTTCTACGGGGTTTGACACCAAAAGATTAAATATGCTTTTAGCCGTACTAGAGAAAAGATTTGGTTTCCGATTGAGTGCACAGGATGTGTTTTTGAATATTACGGGAGGTTTGCGCGTGGAGGATCCGGCAATTGATTTGGCCGTAATTGCAGCGATTATTTCTTCTCAACAAGATATTGCTTTACCGACAAATATTACTTTCGCTGGAGAAGTAGGATTATCAGGTGAAATACGTGCCGTAAATCGCATTGAACAACGTATAGCAGAAGCCGAAAAATTAGGATTTGAGGGAATTTTTATTCCTAAGCATAATACCAAAGGGCTTGATCCCAAAAAGTATAATATCGCCATTCGTCCAGTCGGAAAATTGGAAGATATTTTTAGAGCATTGTTTGGGTAAAATAAAAGAGGCTGTCTAAAAAGGTCTGTTAATTAAAGAGCCCCGTCATTAAAAAATAATGGCGGGGCTTATGTTTTTTGTCCTCAATTTTTTGTAAATTGAGGTGCACCCAAAAAACGATATGAAAGTACAAT
>NZ_JADEYP010000049.1 GCF_020295405.1 Sphingobacterium bovistauri | reverse complement strand
ATTGTACTTTCATATCGTTTTTTGGGTGCACCTCAATTTACAAAAAATTGAGGACAAAAAACATAAGCCCCGCCATTATTTTTTAATGACGGGGCTCTTTAATTAACAGACCTTTTTAGACAGCCTCTTTTTTAATATTATGATTACTGAAAGAGTTATTCAGCAACGATTTTGCCTTTCATCATACCAAAGTGACCAGGGAAACTACAGATGTATTCGTAAACTCCTTTTTCTAATGTCACAGATATTTTATCTTCCTCACCAGGACCCAATAATTTTGTGTGAGCTACTACAGATGATAGAGAAGATTTAGGGATATATTCATTATCCGCAGCAGCGGCAGCTTCTCCGCCAAATGTTGCGATATCAACACCAGGTTTTAAGATTACTAGATTATGTCCCATAGATTCTTTAGGTAAAGAACCTACATTTTTTAATGTTAATTCAAGAGGTTCTCCTGCTTTTACGCGAATTAATTCTGTGTTAAATTTCATCTGATCATTTCCTTCTACAGTCCATGTGTTAGATGAAGTCACGTTTTCAATACCTTCTACAGTTTCAGTAGCTCCAGTTGATGGCTCTTCTGTAGGCGTTGTAGCTGTATTGTCAGCTTCATTTTTTGTATTACCTCCACCGCATGATGCGATAGTGATAGCTAAAGCAATTGCAGGAATTAAAAAGTATTTTTTCATAATCTTATATAAATTGTATCTTTCAAATTTACAAATTATCTGCATTTAAGGAAATTTCTTAACTATTTATTATTTGAATCTTACAAGCTTTGACAATTTTATTATATAGTTCTATCGGATGGAAAGGTTTTCCAATTACATCATCAGCACCAACTTCAAACGCAGCCTTTTGTTCATGTTCCATCACTGATGCCGAAATAGTGATGATCGGCATATTACTTAGTTGTGGGTCTAAGCTATTACGAATCTCAGTAATGGCTTCAAATCCACTCATAACTGGCATGTGTGTGTCCATTAATACTAAGTTATAGCGATCTACTTCCAAGGCATCTAATGCTAAGCGACCATTTTTAACAATGTTAACCTCACATTCCCAAGTTCGAAGCATATGAGCTAACATAAAACTATTTAAGTCATTATCTTCTGCCACTAAGATTTTTAAATTGTTTAATTTTTGCAATTCTGTGAATTGTAAATTTTCTTTTTTTCTATCCAAGGTGTTTTCAGTTTCACTTTCAATATCTACTATGAATGAAAAGGTCGAGCCTTCTCCAAAATTACTCTCCGCTAATACTTCACCATTTAGAAGTTTAGCTAATTTTTTTACAATAGCAAGGCCCAATCCTGTTCCACCAAATTTCTTGGTTATACGATCATCTCCTTGCTCAAACTCTTGGAATATTTTATCGACTGATTCAGGCTTGATACCTATTCCTGTATCTTTTACAGCAAATTGTATCCTATTTACATTCTCTTTCTGAGAGAGTTTGTCTATATAAAATTCTATTTTTCCCTCTTGCGTAAATTTTAATGCATTTGATATGAAATTTGTTAGAATTTGTTGTAGACGAAGTGCATCAAACCTTACAATTTGTGGTAGGTTATCCCCAATTATTACATCTAAGAGTAAGTTTTTATTTTCTGCTTTTATTCTAAAAATATTTGTTGTTTCTTCTATCAAGTCTCGCAAATTGAAACTTTCATATTCAATCTTCATCATTCCAGAATCAATTTTGGATATATCCAGAATGTCATTAATAATCATTAACAACGAATTTGATGCAGTATCTAGACGCTTGACCCAATCCATTTGTTCACTATTCAAAGGTGAATTCTTGAGCATATGCATAATGCCCATTATACCATTGATTGGCGTTCGTATTTCATGACTCATATTGGCTAGAAATATTTCTTTTGATTTACGAGCATGTTCAGCCTCCTTATTGGATGCTATTAGAGCAAGTTTAGATTGTTCAAGCTCTGCGTTTTTTTGTATGATTTCTTCTTGAATGATTACTTGCTTTACGAAAGCGTTAACTTTCGCAATGGTAATTTCTGGGTTGAGTGGTTTATATAGGTAGTCTACAGCCCCACTTTGTAGACCCTTGATTAAGTATTTGTCTTCTTTAGAAATAGCCGTTACCATAATAGCAATGATATGGCTGGTTTTTGGGTTAGCTTTAAGTAATGAGACAAATTCAAAACCATTTATATCAGGCATCTGGACATCAACTAAAGCGATATAAATATCATTTTTCCAGCAAAGTTTTAAGGCTTCATTAGGATCAGTTGTGCTGATAATATTGATGTTTTCAATATCCCCTAATAAAGCTTCTAAACTGATAATATTTTCTTCCTTATCGTCAAGTATCAATAAATTGATTTTTTTCATGACTATTAATTTAAAGTATTGAAATATGACACTATTTTAGAATCCGTCCATATTTCTGGATTTAATGTTTCTCGTTTGCCGGCTAAAGGCATGGTTCGAATAGGTGCTACTTCTGGGTCTTGAATTATAATTCTCCCACCAAATTCTTCAATAATACGTAATCCTTTTGCTCCGTCTGTATTTGCTCCTGAGAGCAAAAATGCAGTACATTTTTCTTTATATATTTGAGCAGCTGTTTCAAATAAAACATCAATAGATGGTCTAGAATAATTTATATGCTCTGAACTGTCAATAGAAAACGTGAAATCAGGCTCAATCAGCAAGTGATATCCAGCAGGAGCAAAATAAACATGGTTTTTACAGATGTCTAATTTATCAAATGCTGATACAATATTCTTCTTTAGTTTTCGTGATAAGCTCTTTTCAATCTGCGTGTCGTATTGTCTGTTTCTGTGCAAAACAATGCAAATAGCAGTATCAAAATAAGATGGTAATTGTTCCAATAATTCTGCTATTAAGGTATATGAACCCGCGGAGCCACCTATTAATATAATGTTTGACGCCAGTTGCATTACTTTATTTTTTGGTAGATATTGTATTGTTTGTCGATTACTTTAAAGTTGTTTTTAATATCGTGGGCGTATAAACTTTCCTTTGAACCAAGACACAAGAATCCAAATAGACTAAGTGAATCGTAAAATAAATTCAATACGCGTCGCTGTAACTCTTTATCGAAATAAATCATCACATTGCGACACATGATCAATTGAAATTCATTGAAAGCATTGTCTGTGACTAGATTGTGAGTTGAAAACAACACCTTATTTCTATATTCCTTATTAATAATTGCAGCGTCGTACATCGCTGTGTAATGACTTGAAAAATCTGATGTAGGTTGCGTCTGTAAATAGTTTTCAGTGTAGGATTTTATCTTACTTAATGGATAGACTCCTTTGCGAGCTATATCTAATGCTCTAGGGCTAATATCTGTGCCATATATAAAGCTACGCTCTAATATTTCTGATTCGTTTAATACAATTGCGGTAGAATATGCTTCTTCCCCTGTTGAAGATCCTGCACTCCATAACCTGATTTGAGGATAAGTTTTTAAATAGGGGATTACATTTTTCTTAAGCGATACATAGAAATGCGGGTCACGAAACATTTCTGTCACATTTACCACCAATTCTTGTATGAAATAATGCTGAAAGTCTTTAACGTTGATTATGGTGTTTTTTAAATCAACGATATCCATATTTTGAACTTGCAAAAAACGCTCAACTCTCCTTTTTAAAGAAGATTTAGAATACCCGGAAAGATCATATTCAGAGACATTTTGTAGAAGATATATTATTTCCTCTAAATCCTGAAATTCAATAATTAAATTTTCTTTTAACCCAGCCATACCTGCATTAATGATGTCAACTTATCAATATCGATTGGTTTGCTTACATAGTCATTAGCACCGATTTGTATGGATTTTTCTTTATCTCCTTTCATTGCTTTAGCTGTAACGGCTAATACAGGTAGATTTTTGTATTTTAACTCCTCACGTATCACCTTAATCGCTTCATAACCATCCATTTCTGGCATCATAATGTCCATTAAGACGATATCAACACCATGATTCGGGTCTCTCAAAATATTGACAGCTTCTTTGCCATTGTTAGCAATTTCGATTTTCATGTCATAATTTTGAAGGCTTGTAGATAGAGCAAATACATTTCTCATATCATCATCCGCTATCAATACGCGCTTACCATTCAGGTTATTAGTTTGGGTAATAGTAGGAATAGACGTAGTATTTGGCTGTGCCTTTGTGTTTAATTTATTTAAAAATAGATTAACTTCATCAATTAGTCTATCACTTGATTTATCAGATTTTAATATTGTAGCATTAGCATCCGAAAGTATTTTTTCATATTGTTCTTTTGGGAGTTCGTATGCAGTATTGATAATGATTGGAATATGAGAAAGTTGTTTATGATCTTTTATTCTATCAATAAGATCTAAGCCATTACCATCAGGCAAACTCAAATCTAGGATAATACAGTCGATGTTTTCTTCTTGATTAAGCTTGGTCCATGCCGAGTTAAGTGAGAAAGTCTGTATTACATTGATATTATGGCCCGAAAATGAGTTTTTAATATAGTCACTTTGTAATTCTTGGTCTTCAACAAGTAGTATTTTTTTGACAGATTTACTTAAGTTGATATTTATATTTTCAAATGTACTTTGAATAGTTTCTTCAGTTACTGGCTTATGCATGAATCTAATTGCACCCCTCTCTATAAAATCCTTTTTAGAGAATGTCGCTGCGGACATCATATGAATAGGGATGTGTTTTGTAGCATCCTCATCCTTTAATGATCTAAGAACCTCCCAGCCATCAGCAATTGGCAACATGACATCCAATATGATTGCGCTAGGTAAGTGTGATTTAGCTAATTCAATACCTTTAGCACCATCATGGGCAATTATAACTTCGAATCCATAATCTTGTGCAAATCCCTTTAAGATGTCGGCAAAATTTATGTCATCTTCAATAATCAAAATTGTTTTGGTTTCAGATATTACCTCTGTCTCTGTTTTAGGATTTGATACTATATTTTCTCTTATTATAGGTTTTGTAGTTTGTATTTCGATTTGTTTAGTGTCTTTTTCTATCGAATCAACTGTTTGAATCGGTATTATTAAAGAAAATTTACTACCTACTCCTATTTCACTTTCTACAGCAATACGACCACCTAATAAACTAGCAATTTCTTTACTAATTGATAAGCCTAGCCCAGTACCTCCGTATTTGCGACTTGTAGATCCATCTTCTTGTCTGAATGCTTCAAAAATAAGCTCCTGTTTTTCTTTGGAAATTCCTTTACCAGAGTCAACGACCTCGAAGCATAAGTTGTTTGATTGTAATGAAATATTTAGGTCTACTTTGCCGTTTTGCTCAGTAAATTTAAAAGCATTTGACAAGAAGTTTTTAATAACCTGCTGAAGTCTATATTCATCTGAGAAAAACTCTACAGGTACATCTTGGTGAATCGATGTTAGAAAAGCAATGTTTTTTTCTTTAGCAATTGCTTTGAAAAGTTCCTCGGTATCTTTGACAAATTCATTCGAATTTATTTTTCCGATGTTTAAATCCACATGACCAGCCTCAATTTTCGCTAAATCAAGTAATTCGTTAATTAATTGCAATAAATCAGCTCCAGCATCATGGATTACTTTCGCATATTTTACTTGTTCGTTATTTAAGTTTTGGTGTTTATTATCTTGAAGTAATTTCGCTAGAATTAGAATACTATTAAGTGGGGTTCTTAACTCATGACTCATATTGGCCATGAATTCAGACTTGTATTTACTAGCCAATTCCACCTCCATGATTTTTTGCTCCACTAGCTTGTGAGTTTCATTAAGATCAGAATTTCTAACCTCTAGCTCTTCTGCTTTTTTATTTAACTCAATATTTGCTTGCGTAAGCTCTTCTTGTTGAACACGAAGCTCTTCTTCAGAAGATTCTAGTAAGTTTGTTTTGTGTATTAATTCCTCATTAGTAATGCGAAGCTCCTCTTGTTGCGCTTCTAATTCTTCCGTTTGACGTTGAGTCTCATCCAACAACTCTTGAACTAATAGATGGCTTTGACCGAATTTAATACGAGTTGAGATATTTCTTCCTATCCTTGCGAAATATTCATTATATCTAACTTTATTACTTTCATCTAAATCAGAAATAGCTATTTCCATAACGCCTAATGTCACATCATCATGAACTAATGGACAATAAAGAACAGAATATTTGTAGTCCTTAACTATTGAGCTTTTAATATTTAAATGTTCTATATTTTGGCTTTCTAAAATTACATTGTTCTTATCAAAAGCAACTTTCCCTAAAAAACCATCACCTAAATAGAATTTCTGTAGGGCAAGATTTTTATTCACACCATGTGATGCACATATTTTGAATAAATCTGAATCCAATTGTTTGATGTAAATGGCAATTGCTGGGGATGAAATATTTTGATTTAGAATATTTATTACCACATTACAGATTTCGCTTTCTTCATCCAATCCACTTATACCATCTGAAATCAAAGAGCTTTTTTCTAAAATCCAATTTGTTTGCTCAATTTCTACTTTAGCATGAACAAATTCATTGTTTATGCTGCTCAAATTTTCAGTAGTTTCTCTTAGGGTATTTAGAGTCTGGAGTATTTTGTAGAAGGTGAATGAAATAAAACTAATCACTAAAATTATTAATATGATAATAATGACTTTAGCAATAGTGAAAGAAGATTCATTTTGATCAATCTTTTCTTTTCTGTGCTCGACTATATTTTTGATAAATGCATTTATGATATTTAATGCTTGATTATCTTGTTTATTCCAATATTCTAAGATTTCTATTTTGTTATGCACCTTAGCTGATTCCGAGGTGTTAATTAAATCAGTAACATGTTTTGTGAGAATATTGACATATTCATTATCTAAACGATAGGATTGGAGCTTATTTAGCTCATCATTTAATTTAACTATTTTGCTTTTTATTTCAGGCTTAAATTGATTAGGGCTTTCTATTTCGGAAATATTAGCATTAATTAATTCTCTTAAATTCGTGTTAATCGCTGTCGATATATATAGCTGTTCTTGCGTCTCATTGAGAATAATCTCATTTGTTTTTGTATAATAATTTATACTGTAAAACAAGTATGACGTGCCGATAACCATAACCAATAAGGATATGATACTGCTGGTGATTAACTGAGTTTTTATTCTATTATTTTTAACCATGATATGATAGTAATCAGTCTAATGAAAAGCTCTTTACCGATTCGTTAATAATTTTTTTTGTTTCTCAATAAATATTGCAAATGTTGTGCAATATAAGTAGAATGAAATGATAATAATTTAGATTTTTATAAAATTAAAAGATTTATATGATTTTTTAATTTAAAAAGTGATATAAATTAAATTTAATAAATATCTTTAGAGAAGTGATTATTGATTTAAATACAACAATTTATGAATCCCGAAATTAGTCTTATACTAACAATAGTTGGTGCAGTAGTTGCATTGTCTGTATTGTTGTACTTATTGCCTGTCAATCTGTGGTTTACAGCTCAGCTTTCAAATGTCCGTATTAGTTTGTTAAATTTAGTGCTTATGCGTTTGCGTAAGGTGTCGCCCGCATTGGTAACAAATGCTATGATTATATCAACCAAGGCTGGTTTGCGAATTACAACTAATGAAATTGAAACGCATCATTTGGCCGGAGGTAATGTAAATAGGGTCATTAAGGCACTTATTTCAGCAGATAAAGCAAATATACCTTTGGATTTTAAATTAGCAACAGCGATTGATTTAGCGGGAAGAGATGTATTTGATGCTGTTCAATTGTCAGTTAATCCACAAGTAATTAATACCCCCCCAGTTGCTGCTGTGGCAAAAGATGGTATTCAACTTATTGCAAAGGCACGAGTTACAGTACGTGCCAACATCAATCAATTAGTTGGTGGTGCTGGAGAAGAAACTATTTTGGCTCGTGTAGGAGAGGGAATTGTGACTACTATCGGTTCAGCTACTAATCATAAAGAAGTTTTGGAAAACCCTGATAAAATTTCGAAAACAGTATTGTCTAAGGGTTTGGATTCGGGAACAGCTTTTGAAATTCTATCAATTGATATTGCTGATATAGATATAGGTGAAAACGTAGGTGCAAAATTACAAACAGATCAAGCCGAGGCTGATCTTAAAGTTGCAAATGCACGCGCGGAAGAACGTAGGGCTATGGCTGTAGCTAGTGAACAAGAGATGCGGGCTAAAGCTCAGGAAGCCAAAGCGAAAGTTATAGAAGCAGAAGCTCAAATACCTTTGGCTATTGCCGAAGCATTTAGAGGAGGAAATTTGGGTGTTATGGATTATTACAAAATGCAAAATATTCAAGCGGATACGGATATGCGTTCTTCGATATCTAATCCAAAAAGTAATGATAAAAAATAGTTGGTATTAAAACAAAACCTTGACGATGGGCGCCAAGGTTTGCTACTAACCAATTATAAACCTAAATTATGAAAAGACTTTTTTATGAACAATTCTGATATACTTTGTCTGAATTGTTGATACAAATTTACATCAAGAATTGACACCGGTCAAGCTTTTTGGTGTAAAAGTTGTGAAAACAACTAGTTTGTGACAGTCTTGTGATTATTATGGTTTTTTGGGATAATTCACTGTCTTTTTTGAGTAAATTATTTTTTAGTAGAATTGAATATTAAGCAGTTGCTTATAGCATATTTATGATTTATACACAATTAAAGGGTGTGAAATGTGTCATCTTAGATGTTGATGGCGTACTTACAAATGGGAATATATTAGTTACGGATGATGGAAATCAATTACGAACATTTAATGTTAAAGACGGTTACGCCATCCAATATGCAATCAAACAAGGACTTGATGTTTTCGTAATAACAGGTGCTAAATCTGAGGGCGTGAAGATTCGATTTCAAGGATTAGGTGTCAAGGAAATATTTTTGGGAATAAGTGATAAGTTAGCCGTACTCGAGGATCTTTTGAAAAAATATAATCACGCGTTGGAGGATGTATTGTTTATAGGCGATGATATGCCAGACTATATATGTATGCAACGTGTTGGAGTTGCTGTAGCTCCTGCAGATGCTGTAGAGGATATAAAAAAACTTTGTGATTATGTCTCTAAATTTAAAGGTGGTGAAGGAGTAGTACGTGAGGTCTTGGAAAAGACACTTCGTCTTCAGGGTAAATGGCATGTCGATGTCTTGACTACAAGTGTATAATATGCTGAGGGATAAATTGAAAGGTATAGAGGTGATTTTAGGTTCACAATCGCCAAGGAGGAAAGAATTATTAGCCTCATTAGATATAGATTTTTCAGTCGTGATTAGAAGTGTTGATGAAACAATTCCACCTGAGGTTAAATCTATAGAGTCAGCTGAATACGTTGCCTTAAAGAAACTTGCCGCTTTTGATGGAGAAGAGTTTAAAAATTCATTAGTAATCACCGCGGATACAGTTGTAGTGGATTCGGATAATAATGTTTTAGGAAAGCCTAAATCTAGAGAAGAAGCTTTTCAAGTATTGGAATCACTTTCGGGTAAAAGTCATCAAGTTTTGACAGGGGTAGCTATAGGTTATGCTGGTAAGGTGATTCATTTTACAGACGAAACAGTCGTTCGATTTGATAATTTGGAAACTAGCGAAATAGTTTATTATGTCGATAAATATGAGCCTTATGATAAGGCTGGTGCATACGGTATCCAAGAGTGGATAGGCCGCATTATAGTCACTCATATTCATGGTTCATATGAGAATGTTATGGGATTGCCTACAGCTAGACTTTATCGAGCAATAAAAGAGTTAATATAATAAAAGGAGGCTTTTAATGGACTGCGCCCCAAAAGTTAGACGAATTTATGCAATCTTTTTGAAATAATGAGCTCGGTATTCTATCGGGCTCATTCCTTTTAAATTTGATTTAATTCTAACCTTATTATAGTAATTGATATAACTTATTATTTCCTTT
>NZ_JADEYP010000048.1 GCF_020295405.1 Sphingobacterium bovistauri | reverse complement strand
TATAAACTCTTCTATTAGCAATAAAACAGAATCCAAAACTGTCAATAATTACAAAATATCCAAAATATCCTCTGTATCCAAGTATGCAGCTTAACAATTAGAAGTTTTCTTAAAAATCGAAATAAAACAAAGAAGCTGCCCTTTTTGGACAGCTTCTTTTATCATTTTGGTACAGAATCTTACTTCAAAATCTCTTGCAGTTTCTTTCTTAAATCGTCGCCATGCAAATTACGCGCTACGATAATTCCTTCAGGATTTACTAAAATATTTTGTGGAATCGCTTTGATGCCATAAACACCAGCCGCTCCATTGTTCCAATGTTGTAAATCAGAGATATGTTTCCAAGTCAATTTATCATCTTGGATTGCTTTCTTCCAAGCACCCATATCTTTATCAAAAGATACACCTAGTATTTCAAAATTTTTGTCTTTAAAATCATTGTAAATTGCCACCAATCTCGGATTCTCTTCGCGGCAAGGAGGACACCAAGACGCCCAAAAATCAACCAGTACATATTTTCCTTTTAAATCTTGTAAAGAATAAGGCTCACCAGCCAGATCGAATTGCGTAATACCTGGCGCCTTCTTCCCTACAGAGGAATTTTCCAAAGCATCTAGATAACGATCAAAAATTTTCCCTTGAGTCGATTTTCGTACTTTTTTATCCATTTTTTTGAAATATGTACGCATCTCTTTGTAATCTGGATTATAACTATCCAAACGCAAAATGGACTGTATCGTATTTACATCTTTGGTATTCGCCAAGATATACTTTATCTTTTCTTCTTTTGTCTGTGCAAATAATAGCAGAGGCAAAACAAATACGATTAAAAAAAGTAACTTTTTCATCGGAAATAATATTTTTTATTCAAATATAAAATAATCTACTACTTTAGTATAGTTATAAAATCAAAAATGACAAACAATAATCAAAACCACTTCCAATCTAAGTTACCAACAGCTACTGTTAGCATTTTTTCACGGATGTCACTGTTAGCACAACAGCACCAAGCGATCAACCTTTCACAAGGTTTTCCAGATTTTGATATTGACCCTAAACTAACCAACCTTGTGACTCAATATATGCAAAAAGGGTTTAATCAATATGCCCCAATGCCTGGTACTATTGAATTACGAAAAGCCATAGCTGCGAAATATGAGCACTACTATAGAATTACTGTCGATCCTACTGAAGAAATAACCGTCACTGCAGGGGGAACGGAAGGCTTATATTCTACTATTGCAGCATTAATTCATCCTGGCGACGAGGTCATCGTCTTCGAACCCGCTTATGATTCATATAGTCCTAGTGTACAATCTTTTGGAGGCAAAGTGATCCCTATCAAATTGGTCGCACCAGATTTTTCAATTGATTGGGATATCGTTCGTAGTAAAATAACACATCGCACCAAACTTATCATTGTTAATAATCCCAACAATCCAACAGGTAGACTTTTGACAAAAGAAGATTTAAATGCTTTGGAAAAAATCGTCGAAGAAACGGGAATATTTGTATTAAGTGACGAAGTTTACGAACATATAGTTTTTGACAATAAGCATCATATTTCTATCCTAGCATCAAATATCTTACGCCAACGAGGATTTGTTGTAGCCTCATTTGGCAAAGTATTGCATGCTACAGGCTGGAAGATGGGGTATGTCATTTCAACGCCTCAACTCACAGCTGAATTTAGAAAAATACATCAATTCAATGTGTTTTCTGTAAATACACCCATGCAATACGCTATTGCAGATTACCTTAGTGAAATCGAATATTACCAATCCTTAAGCCCGCTATTTCAGCAAAAAAGAGATTACGTGATTGATAAATTGAGCACTACAGCATTTAAGCCATTGCCATGTGAGGGGACTTATTTTCTATTGGTCGATTACAGCTCTATAGCAACTGAAGATGAACTACCGTTTGCCGAAAAGCTAACTATAGATCATAAAGTAGCCACGATTCCGATATCGGCATTCTACACAGATGGACATAATCAAAATCTACTACGTATATGCTTTGCTAAGAAAGAAGAAACTTTAAAAATGGCGTTAAAAAATTTACAAAAATTATAATTACTGCAACGGTTTGACTTTATATTTTTTTTATTAAATATCAACTATTTCGTTTTTTATTTATTAACACGGGCATTTTATTGCTAAATTTGCAATTCACGATTTATCATATATATACCTCATAAATGGCAAGATTAAATTTATTAGAGGAAACACGTTTTGAGAAGGTACCCGTAACGGTATACCCAAATCAAGATGTTGCTTCGATTCAAGTTGCAAATCGTATTGCTTCTATCATCAAAGAGAAGCAAGCTAAAGGCGAAACTGCTGTATTAGGTTTAGCAACAGGCGCTACTCCAATCAAAGTTTACAAAGAGTTAGTACGTCTTCACAAAGAAGAAGGTTTGAGTTTCAAAAATGTAGTAACTTTTAATTTGGATGAATACTATCCAATGCAACCTACAGCGCCTCAAAGCTATGTTATCTTCATGAACAAAAACTTATTTGATCATGTGGATATTCCTCGCGAAAACATCAATATCCCTGACGGTACGTTAAGCGAAGATAAAGTACAAGAATTCTGTCAAGCTTACGAGCAAAAGATTTCGGATTTAGGTGGTTTAGATATTCAGATTTTGGGTATCGGTCGTACTGGACATATTGGTTTCAATGAGCCAGGATCCGCACCTAACTCTGGTACCCGCATCGTTACTTTAGATGATTTGACGCGTCGTGATGCCTCTCATGATTTTGGAGGTAAAGAGAATGTTCCTACCAAAGCCATTACAATGGGTGTAGGTACTATTTTCAAAGCTAGAGAGATTATCTTGATGGCCTGGAACGAGAAAAAAGCAGAGATTGTTAAAAAAGCAGTAGAAGGTGAAATTTCTTCAGATATTCCGGCTACATTCCTTCAATTATCTGACAATGTAGAATTCATCCTTGATGAAGGAGCAGCTTGTTTATTGACTCGTTTTGACACACCATGGTTAGCCCACGATGTAGAATGGACTGACAGTTTGATTAAGAAAGCTGTTGTTTGGTTGTCATTGAGATTGAATAAAGCTATCTTAAAATTAACTGACGACGATTATAACAACAATGGTATGGCAAGTCTTTCGACAACGAAAGGTCCGGCATATGCTATAAATATTAAAATCTTCAACGAATTACAACGTACAATCACAGGATGGCCAGGTGGTAAACCAGGGGTAGATGATTCTAATCGTCCTGAGCGTGCTGAGCCTGCTCGTAAAAATGCTATTTTGTTTTCACCACACCCTGATGATGACGTAATCTCTATGGGTGGTACATTCATCCGTTTAGCAGATCAAGGTCACAATGTACACGTAGCTTACCAAACATCAGGTAATAACGCTGTATGGGATGATGACGCTAGAAGATTTTTAGAATTTGCAACAGATATCACAAAGGAATTAGGTTCAGATGCTTCTAAATTAGAAACATTATACAAAGATTCGAATGAATATTTTGCCAAGAAACAACCTAAAGAAATTGATCCTGAAATTATCCGTAAGGTAAAAGCATACATACGTAAAGGTGAAGCTATCGCTGGATCTCGCTTTGTAGGTCTTCCAGATGAAAATATTCACTTCCAAGATTTACCTTTCTACGATCGTCAAAAATTTTCAAAAGATGTTTCTTTTGAAGATGACATCCAACAAACGATAGAATTGATGCGTCAAGTAAAACCACATCAAGTATTTGCTGCTGGAGATTTCCACGATCCACATGGAACACACAAAGTATGTTTTGATATTATCTTAGAGGCTTTAACACGTTTACGTGCTACTGAAGAATGGGCTAAAGATTGTTGGTTGTGGTTATATCGTGGTGCATGGTACGAATTCCCTATTCACGAGATTGAAATGGCAGTTCCACTATCTCCTCAAGAGGTAAAACGCAAACGTTTAGCAATCTTCAAACACCAATCACAAAAAGATCTTCCTGTATTCCCAGGTGATGATCCACGTGAATTCTGGGTAAGAGCAGAAGACAGAACTACGTACACCGCTGGTCTATATCATAAATTGGGGCTAGCAAATTACGAAGCTATAGAAGCTTTTGTAAAATGGAAATTTGATTAATACAAATAACCCAAAAGAAAGCCGTTCTAAAATTTAGAACGGCTTTTTTGTTATTAAACAATAAATATTGAAGAATAATTTTCCGATTATTAAACTTTTTATCGGATTATTTATTTTTTACACCTATATCCTACCCTATTTTTGCTTGTAATTTAGAATTAGTTTAAATAAATTATGAAGACAAAAATATTTTATGCACTATTAGTCACAATGAGCATTGGCTCAATAGCGTATGCACAGACCACGATAAAAGGCAAACTTGTCGATAATCAAGGCAAAGAGCTTCCAAATATCACAATCAGTACAGGAAATAAACAAGCCCAATCAGATTCGAAAGGTAATTTTCAACTATTTATTCCTCAGAATGGTGCATTTGATATTATTGTATCTGGCTTAGGCTATCGCAAAGAGATGTTGAAGATCAATCCTGCGGGAGCAATAACAGAGCTAAAAAGTATCGTGTTACATAAATTTGATCGCGAAATAGAACAAGTAGAAGTAGTAGGATACAATTCGATAAATAATAAAAAAGTAGGAGTTGCTAAATCAGGAATTGATAATAAAGACTTACCTCAATCAGTACAAATCATCAATAAACAAGTCATAGAAGATCAACAAATCAATACTTTGGGAGATGCGCTGAAGAATGCAAATGGAATAGCATTAGGTGCAAATCGTGGAGCTGTTGGTGAAAACTTCTTTGCTAGAGGTTACAGTCTTGGTGCTAACAATATCTTTAAAAATGGCTCCCGTACTAATAATGGTGGACGTATTGAAGCAAGTACACTCGAGTCTATAGAAATATTAAAAGGGTCTGCAGCATTGTTATACGGTGGTGTAACGGGTGGTGCTGTCGTGAATTTGGTAACCAAAAAACCACAATTCCATACAGGTGCAGAAATATCTTTCAGATATGGCTCCTGGGATACGTACAAGCCTACATTAGACGTTTACGGACCATTGTCTAATAAAGTGGCTTTTAGATTTGTCGGCACTGGAGAATCAGCTAATAACTATAGAGATGTAGTGAAAACAGACCGCGTGTATATCAATCCGTCTGTATTGTATAAAATATCAGATCGTACAGAATTAAGCTTCAATTTTGACTACTTAAAATCTGACTATACACCTGATTTTGGGATAGGTTCAGTAGAAGGCAAAATTAATAATGAAGTAGAAAGAAATACTTTTCTAAACGTAAATGGTGCTTTCAACAATACAAATTCAACAAATGGACAAGTTGCATTTGATCATAATTTTAATGAAGACTGGAAACTTAGCCTAATTGCTGGTATCCAAAATTACAATAGGAACTACTATGGTTCAGAACGTATACAAGCAAATGCGCAAGGTCTAGCTCCTAGGGCGTTAAGCCGAAGTGCTACAGAAGAATTTACCAAGAACCAGCAATTAAATCTAACGGGTAATTTCCTTACTGGAGGTATCAAGCATCAGCTCCTATTCGGTGGAGATATGGATCAATCTGCTACAAAAGCATATGCATATAATATTTTTGCAGATTTATCCAAACCAACAACAGCATCAACAGCTTATGATCAAATTAACGTACTAAATCCAATTCCCACTAGATCTGATATTCCTTCGTCAAACAAAAATACTTGGACAAAAACAGATGTCTACCGTTATGGTGCATTCATTCAGGATTTGGTTTCTCTATCAGAGAAATTCAAAGTATTAGCTGGAGTACGGTACACTTACCAAAGAACACCCTATTCTGAAAAATACACCTACAAAACTGGAGTAAAAGAGGATGTAAAAAATATGATTAATGGTAAAGAAGCTGGAGCAAAAATTGACAAAGCTTGGTCCCCTAAATTTGCGTTAATCTATCAACCCCTTACGAGTTCATCTATCTATATAAGTTACGCTAACAACTTTATTACAAATACAGGTTATGATATCAATTTTCAACCATTAACCCCATCATTAGTTGATCACTTTGAAGCGGGAATTAAAAATGATTTTTATGGTGGAAGATTCTCTGCTAACCTTACAGCTTATAGAATCAACAATAACAAATTCACCCAAATGGCATTAATTACAGCTGATGGATCTGCCAATGGTGACACCAATATGAAGGAATTCACGGGTAAAACTTCTTCAGACGGTATTGAATTGGACGTCAATGGTAATATCCTCCCAGGTCTAAATATATTGGCTGGATATGCGTATAATTTTATGCGCTATAGCGAGACATTAGGAATTATAAAATATAAAGATAGTGCTGGTAAAGATGCCGAAACATCTGGTAGCGAAGAAGATGTCCGACTAGTAGGAACCACTGCGCATACTGGAAATGCAACGTTATTCTATACTTTTCACAATGGTTCGCTTAAAGGATTAAAATTAGGTACTTCAGCATTCTATACGGGCAAACGTAATGCGGGATGGAATAATTCAAAAATTAATGAACGTGACGGTGTGAATCGCCTTATTCCAGTTGACCCGTTTACCACATTTGATATTTCATTGGGGTATTCTGCTAAAAAATTCAGCATACTAGCTAAAATGGCAAATATTACTGACGAATTGAGTTACTTTATACATGAAAATTATTCTGTGAATCCTATACCTCCACGTAACTTCATGACAACGATATCTTATAAATTTTAATACCCTATTCTCCTAATTAGACAACAATAGTATCAGCATCAATTATTCGAAAACGTAGTATTGAGAATAGAAAAACGCTTCACAAAATTGTGAAGCGTTTCCTTTTTTATAAAATTCGTATAAAAGTTTCGAGCTCGGCGAGCACCTCTCCAGCGCCATGAGCAAGCAAATATGTATAGCGTAGAGAGTTAGGGATAAACCCGAAATACTTTTTGAAAGCTGTAGTAAAGTGAGTAGAATGTTTATACCCTGTCATACGCGCTACATCAGCCACACGATAGTCCCCACTGACAATAAGTTCTTTGGCGTAATTCATCTTTCGTTCGGTAATATAGGTTGACACGGTTTTACCAAAATATTCTTTGAAATATTTTTTCAAATACTGTTCATTAGTACCCACTTCCTTTGCTAATTCAGGAATTGTAAAATTTTTACTCACATCATTATCGATCAACTTTTTTGCAAACATGATTTTATCGTAATGATTCTTAACAACGATTACTTGTTGTTTGTCATTCTCAACCATTAATCCATCTATCTGATGTGCGATTATTTCAATTAGATTAGACTGGATTTTCAGCTTATTGAGTAATGAAGGTTGCTGGTAAAGCTCGATGAGTTGCGATTGGAGCAATTGCATTCTATTATCACTGGATGTAAGTAATCCATCTTTGAAACGAGAACTATTTTGTTGAAACTTAAGATCAAACTCTGCCAAATAAGGTGTTGGGATATAGATGATAAGTCCGATATTACGCTCATATATATTTTTCCATTCAAATACATCTCCTTCAGTCACCGTATGAATTACATTCTCTCCCCCGCGGATTACATATGAATTGTGATTAATAAAATAAGGACATATACAATTATCCGAATTCTTGAGCAGTAATATATTTAAGAAACCATTTATTGGAGATGACAAGTGTACTGCCCCCTCTTTGTGCAATAAGATATAATGCAAACACAAATTAAACTCTTGCAAAATACTGCCCACGCTCTCCAGTGTCTCTGCATTATTTTCCGATTGTGAAAGATTATTTCCCGATTGCGTCATTTTACTATTTAGATTAAATCTAGATTTGCATCATTAATTTTATTTAGACTCGTTCTAAATGATTTTCGAAATTAAAATATTAATCTGAATAAATGAAATATATTTACTTGTTATTATTCTTACTCTTCACACAAATATCGTTGTATGCGCAACGGCTCCATTCTGTAAAAGGAAAAGTACACAAAGAAAATGGAGAACCTGTAACACATGTAACTATAAGACTTGAAGGAACAAACTTTACAGCGGTTACAAATGACGCAGGTAGATACGAGTTTAAAAACGTTCCTGAAGGAAAATACAATTTTGTTCTAACCTCAATCGAGATAGAAAATAAGATTTTACAAATCAATATTAACAAAAACTATCCTGACCTTCATATTCATATCAACGAAAAAGGTGATTTTTCGATTGACGAAGTTCGCATAGAGCGCAAAACAGCAAAAAAAGAAATTGAAACATCGGGCTTTGCTGTGACAGTCATAGAAACTAAAGAAGCTTCTTTAAGAAACTTAACCACGAATGAACTATTAGACCGTGCTGTAGGTGTACGAGTACGTCAAAATGGTGGCGAAGGCTCTCCTATTGAGTATAATTTAAATGGTATGTCAGGCAGTACCATAGGAATATTCTTGGATGGTTTAGAAATTTCTACGTATGGTTCTTCATTTAATCTTAATAATATCCCTCCTTCTATGATTGAGAGAATAGAAGTATACAAAGGAGTATTGCCTTCGCATCTTTCCGGAAATTATATTGGTGGTGCTATAAATGTAGTAATGAAAAAAGATGCTTCTGCGAATAACATAACAGCGGCAATGTCTTATGGATCATTTAATACCTATCGTGCTGATATTTCAGGATTATATAGAAATAATAAAAACGGTTTTACTACTAGATTTTCAGGCTTTTATAGTCATTCAGATAATGACTATGAGATGTGGGGCAAATTTTCTAAGTATACGACTTCGGGTGGCAATACCATTAGATATAACAAAACAAGAAGACCGAATGACAAGTTTGAAACTGTGGGAGGTCGTTTCGAATTTGGATTCACTGATGTTAAATGGGCTGATCAATTCTTTGTTGGTTACAACATTTCGGACTCCTATAAAGACATACCGCATGGCTTGACAATGACAAAAGCTTATCAAGGTCGTTTTAACGAGTATCAGGCTCATGTCTTGAATTTAAATTATAACAAAAAAGATCTTTTTGTAGACGGACTTTCGTTGAATGTCAATGCAGCAAGAAGCTATAGAAACACTTATCTACAAGATACTGTAAGTCAAAAATATAACTGGGCTCGTGAGGGAAGTAATTCATACCTATTAGAATTAATGTTAGCTCCGCCTAATAGTCAAGGAGAAGTACTTCCGTACCCGCACGAAATAGGCAAAGGTCAACAAGGTGATGCTGTAATGTCAAATATTGATCGCACAATTACCAACATACGATCAAATCTTTCATACATGTTATTTTCAGGACATCGTCTTTCGTTGAACCACAAATACGAATCGACAACAAGAGATGATAAAGACTTATTGATACCAGAAAGAAGTAAATGGATAACACAAAATGATGTTAGCAACAATATTTTCGCGTTGAATTATGAAGCTGAAACTTTTGGAGGAAGATTACGTACTAATTTCTTTGGAAAATATGGTATATATAATACTGTACAAAATATTCCTATCAACGAAGTGGGTGGAGAAATGGTATACAACCTTAATAAAACGACACGTGATAATAGTGGATTTGGAGGAACTGTTTCTTATGAAGCACTAAAAAATGGTTTTGTAATTGTATCCGCAGAGAAATCTTTTATAATGCCTACCGAACGCCATATTTTTGGTTCACCAGAAGAGAATTTATTGCCTAATGAGGGAATATTACCCGAGTTGGCAATAAATTACAATCTAGGTGGGAGATACGCCCTATCTAAGGTGGAGAAACATAAATTTTCCGTTTACGGTAACTTTTTCTGGAGAAACGGATACGACAAAATCATACAACAAACTAGAACAGAAGAAGTATTACCAGGACGTGAAAATCAAATAGAAGATATTCAAGTGACGCAGTTTGTAAATTTAGAAAAAACACAAGCTATTGGATTTGAAGCCGAAGTAAATTACATCTATAACAATAAGTTAAATGCAATTTTCAATTTCTCCAAATTCAACTCCTTATTCAAAGTAAAAAATGATGATTGGGGTAATCCACACAGCCTTTATGATTTACAAGTACCTAACGAGCCTTTCTTTACAATGAATGCCAATGTACAGTATCGTATAAACAATCTTATCCAGAAAAAATCAGTAGTAAATATTTATTACAACATGGGATATGTTGCTCCATTCAAAACCATCTGGTACGATTCAGATTGGTTTACTACACCGACACAATTCACCCATGATTTAGGAGTTAATTATCGTTTGCCAAAATCTAATGTAGTCTTAAGTCTTGATAGTAAAAACATTTTCAATTCAGAGGTATACGACAACTTTGGTGTGCAAAAACCAGGAAGAGCTTTTTACGTAAAAATAAACTATACAATTAATAATTTTAAATAAAAATAAGATGAGAAATAATCTATTTAAAGCATTAGTTTTCGGATCCGCTATAGCTATCGGCACACTTTCTAGTTGTGAAAAATCAACTGATGATGATCCAAACTTTTTGACAGGTCCAGATTTGGGTGTTAGACAATTTATTACACTGACAGGTGCATTTCCTGACGCGACGGGCGAAGCTGGTAACGGAGGAACTAGAGCTCTAGCAATCTCATTGGCAGATGCTGAAAATCCAACCTTTGAAGCAAATGTATTCGCAAATGGATATACCTTACGTTCACAACGTACTGCACGTGTGCAGGCTTCACCAAATGGAAACTTTTTGTACAATATCCAGTATACAGGTGATGATGGTGGCATATTTAACAAATACCATGTTCAAGGAGGTAAAAGCTTTATTGACACACGTGAAGAATTAAATACTGAACCAATTTTAGGTAGTGCACCCCGTTGGGTGATTGCAGCGAATGGTATTGGTGTGGGCGTATATGCTTCCGCACAAATTCAAGGATCTTCAACGGGCGCTGGTGCTGATTTTGTGGATGTAAAAAGTACGGCAAAAATTTTAGCTTTAGACTTGGATAACCCTACAATATTACGCCAGACAGAATTTATCATTCCTTTCACAGCAGAACAAACAAAAGCAGGTTACCAAATTGGACGTATCGATGTTCCAATCTTAAATGCTGCAAAAAACAAAGTATTTATTGGCTGTAACTTAACTAAAGTTGATTTAACCAAAAAAGCGACAGTAAATGACGATGGTAATCAAGTCTGGACGACAAGAGAATCTGCTACAAATGTAAGAGAGCTAGGAACAGCTACTTTAGTTGTAGACTATCCGAGCTTAGCAAATCCAAAACTAATTTATTCTACAGTGAGCAAAACAAACAACCACTCATATCGTACCATGACGCAATGGCTGGGCTCTAACGGAGATATTTACCAAGCGACGGCTACTGGAGGATATCAAATATTAAAAATTTCGTCTAGCACAAATACGTATGACGACTCGTACAACTTTGATCTAAAAACGGCCTTAGGCTCTTCTTCAAACATTGCTATTAGAGCATGGAGAAATATCAAAGAAGATATTGGATTAGTATTGTATACTGTTACAGGTACAGATGGTGGCTACTTGGCATTAGTAGATCTGAAAGCAAAAACAGCTACTAAATTGACAACAGAACAAGAAACAAATATTGGATTCAGTGGTCGTTCTGCAAATACAGCTACAGGTGTAACTGCAATGGTGGGAACATTTGGTCAGTTCCAAAACATAGGCGTATATGGCGACAACCTTTACGTCCCATTGACCCCTAATGGCCTTGATGGAAACTTATATATCATCAATTACAAAACTAAAGCTATTGCCAAAGGAGCAAAATTGAAAAATCAATCCGGCAGCTTCTACTTAGGTGCATACTAATAAATCATAACCCTAGAAAAGAGGCTGTCTAAAAAGGTCTGTTAATTAAAGAGCCCCGTCATTAAAAAATAATGGCGGGGCTTATGTTTTTTGTCCTCAATTTTTTGTAAATTGAGGTGCACCCAAAAAACGATATGAAAGTACAAT
>NZ_JADEYP010000047.1 GCF_020295405.1 Sphingobacterium bovistauri | reverse complement strand
ATTGTACTTTCATATCGTTTTTTGGGTGCACCTCAATTTACAAAAAATTGAGGACAAAAAACATAAGCCCCGCCATTATTTTTTAATGACGGGGCTCTTTAATTAACAGACCTTTTTAGACAGCCTCTTTGCAGTTATTTCTTACTAAACGTTTTGGAGTATTGAAGGATATTATCAATCGTCGATTGATTTGGCTCAATTATTAGATTTTTAATTTCGTTTTTAATTTTTGCCTCAAATGCTTCTTCATTTGTTGTCTCGTCTACGCTTGTGTAAGTTTTTTCTTCTGTTTGAGTAAAGTTTTCTACCATAAGCAATTGATTATTTGTTATTATATTAACGTAGTATCAAAAGCTTTATTGTGAAAAATTTAACATTTTTTTATTTTTTGTTATTAATGTATTTGTTAGCTTCTACAATAGCGTTATAAGCATTAACAATACCACCACTAACTGAAATCTCATCTAGGTAAACTTTCTTAGTGCTACCATCTTTCTTGATTTTAACTTTTTGATCTACTTTAGTGACAGATTTCATAATAATTTCTTTCACTTCTTTGGCAGACAATTGAGGATAATAAGCTCTCAATAATGAAGCTAAACCAGCAACTACTGGAGCTGCCATACTTGTACCTTGTTGTTCTTTGTATTTGTTTTCAGGCATAGTTGAATTTATTTCAACACCAGGAGCAAATACATCCACAGATTTATAGCCAAAATTTGAAAAATCAGCTAATAACTCGTCATTTAATTTCCAAGATGTAGCACCTACAGTCATCCAATTACTCGCTTCACCTTTGACTGCATTTTGATCATCTGTAAAATATTTAGTTGGAAAATTAGGGTTAATGTCAATGTCTTTGGAGTCATTGCCTGCTGCATGTATTAATAATACATCCTTTTCTTGAGCATAACGTACTGCCTCATCAACAGTTTTTTTATTATAAACATATCCTTTACCAAAGCTCATATTTATAACTCTTGCGCCATTATCTACAGCATAACGAATACCATTCGCGACATCTTTATCTCTTTCATCACCATTTGGTACTACTCGTAGAGACATAATTTGAACATGGTCAGCTACGCCATTGATTCCAATATTATTATTGCGTTTCGCTCCAATAATACCCGCAACGTGTGTTCCATGTCCTGCATCTGGACCTTTTACATCAGGATTACCATAGTATCTTTCACTTGCATCTTCGTAGTTGTCACCAACAATATTACGCGGATTAAATTCTTTGTTTAAATGATATTTTATTTGTGATGAAAAGTACTCATCGGCATCCTTAATATCTTCATAGAATTTCTCAAATGAATCTTTTTCCGTTGCTTTTTTAATAATTGAAATGGCTGTTTTGATATCTCTATTTTCAGTTTTGTAGTTTTCAATATCTGTTTTGCTGATATCTTTTGGTTCTTTGCCAATTTCGGAAACGAATTTATCAACGTTCAATTTCAACCTGCCATAGTTTGTGTTTCCAAAGTTTGCCTCATCATATTTTGATGTATAATCCGAAATCATTTTTTGATATGCCACGAATTCTCTGCGCTGCTCTTCATTTAATTTTGTGGAAGGAAGAACAGATGAATATATAGGATCGTATTTAGCAATTAAACGAGTGACTTCTAGGTTATCGTAATTTACGTTTTCACCATTAGCACCTCCGATAAAATTCCAGCCATATTTGTCATCTATATAGCCGTTTTTATCATCATCTTTTCCGTTTTTGTTTCCTTCCTTTTTATTAATCCAAAGTACATCTTTAAGGTCTTCGTGTAATACATCTACACCACCATCTATTACAGCTACAATTACTGGAGTAGCTTTTCTTCCTTTTAATAGTTCGTAAGCTTTTTCAGTACTTATCCCCATGATACCATCTGTTTTATAATCTAGATTGTACCAATTAGCAGGAGCTTTATCCTTTTTATCTTGTGCAATACCCGCAAAAGGCAATATTCCTATTCCCAATAAGGCTATAAAAATTTTTGTTTTATGCATATTTATGTTGTAAAAAATGTCGTACAAATATAAGGCGATTATTGTGCCAATGGGTGTTAAAATTAGTTAATACATTATATATAATTTAAATATTGTAGTTCTGCATATAGATTTTAAGTATCTTGTACAGTTGTATTAGCTTTAATTTAGATTAGCTCGGTATAATTAAATATAAAAATAAATATTTAAACACTATTAATTTGTTTTTTCACTATGTTAGCCTCTAAAAACAATTGGATGATAATTTTAAGTATGGCAGTCGTGTCTTGCTCCCAAAAAGCTGAAAAAGATCCTGTCACTTGGCCTGCTGCACAGGCTCCAGTTGCGGATATCAAACCGCACAATCGTATAATTCATGGTGATACCGTAGTAGATAACTATTATTGGTTGAATGATTTCTTCAAAAAGGGTTCTGATTCTTCTAATGTCGTTAAATATCTCGAAGCTGAAAATGCATATACCAAACAAATGATGGCTGGTACAGAGGATTTTCAACAAAAACTTTTTGAAGAGATGAAGGGGCGCATCAAAGAGAAGGATGAGTCTGTTCCATATTTCTTTAATGGTTATTATTATTATAATCGTACTGATGAAGGTAAACAATATTATAAATATTGTCGTAAAAAAAGTTCTCTGGACGCGGTTGAAGAAGTTTTGCTAGATGTTGATAAAATGGCTGAAGGAAAGCCTTACTACGCTATTGGTGGTGTTTCCATTAGTCCTGATAACAAATTATTAGTATATGGTGTAGATGAAGTTTCGCGTAGAGAATATGTGTTGCACGTGAAAAATCTTGAAACAGGAGAAATTTATAAAGACAAAATAACTCGTACTAGTGGCGGTGCTACTTGGGCAGCTGATAATAAGACATTCTTTTATACAGCTAAAAATGCGGTGACGTTATTGTCTGAAAAAATCAAAAGACATGCTTTGGGTACGGATGAGAGTAAGGATGTAGTGGTGTATGATGAAAAGGATAATACAAATTATATCGGTGTAGGTAAGTCTAAAGATGGGAAGTATATATTTATTCAATCTCAGAATACAATGAGTTCTGAAGTAAGGTATTTAGGAGCAGACAATCCAAATGGTGAATTCAAATTATTTCAACCAAGGATGAAAGATGTTATCTATTCCGTAACTCCTTTAGCAGATAAATTTTTAATTGTATCTAATGCAGATGGCGCATTAAACTTTAAGGTGTCTGAAGCTCCATTGGATAAGACTACTAAGGAAAATTGGAAAGATTTTATCCCTCACCGTAAAGATGTTTTGGTTCAAGGGTTAGACGAGTTCAAAGAGTTTTTAGTTGTATCTGAACGTAAAAATGGGTTGACCAATCTTTCAATTCGCAATTTAAAAGATAATTCGGTTCATGATTTAGATTTTGGTGAGGCAGCATTTACTGTGTATCCTAGTGTAAATAGAGAATATGATACAGATGTAGTTCGTTATGGTTATACTTCTATGGTTACACCATCTTCTACATTTGATTATAACATGAAAACCAAGGATAAAACTTTGCTGAAGCAACAGGAAGTATTAGGAGGTTATGATACCGAACAATATGTTACTGAGCGTACGTTTGCAACAGCAACAGATGGAACAAAAGTTCCTATTTCTTTGGTTTACAAAAATGGTACTAAAAAAGATGGTTCTGCGCCATTATATCTTTACGCATATGGTTCTTATGGTTCTTCGATGGACCCAACATTCAGTTCGGCTCGATTATCATTGCTTGATAGAGGATTTATCTATGCTATAGCACATATTCGAGGTGGTGAAGAAATGGGCCGTCAATGGTATGAAGATGGTAAGATGATGAAAAAGATTAATACGTTTACCGATTTTATTGATTGTGGTAAGTATTTAATTGAGAATAAATACACTTCAAAAGGTCATTTGTATGCTGAGGGTGGTAGTGCAGGAGGTTTGCTGATGGGTGCAGTTATTAATATGGCGCCAGACTTATGGAATGGGGTGATAGCAGCGGTTCCTTTTGTGGATGTGGTGAATACGATGTTAGATGACTCTATTCCCTTGACTACGAATGAATACGATGAATGGGGGAATCCAAACAATAAGGAAGCTTATGACTATATGAAATCTTATTCACCGTATGAAAACATTGAAGCGAAGGAATATCCCAATATGCTTGTGACGACAGGGCTTCATGATAGTCAAGTTCAATATTTCGAACCTGCAAAGTGGGTAGCTAAATTGAGGACAATGAAGACGGGTAATAATGTTTTGATGCTTAAAACAGATATGGATTTTGGTCATGGAGGTGCTTCTGGACGATTCGATTATCTGAAAGATCAAGCTCTAGAGTGGGCGTTTATCCTGAAATTGGAAGGAATTACTAAATAATAAATTTATATATGTTGAAAATACGCATTTTATTTGCATTCTTAATTCTGTTTACATTCACTACAACTTATGCCCAGCAAGCGGAAAGTTTTGTGGTAAACCCAAGTAAGTCATTAGTGAGTTGGGCTGGTAAGAAGATTGTTGGCGGAAATACACAAGGAACAATATTGGTGTCTAATGGTTCATTGGCTTTTGCTAATAAGCAGTTGAAATCAGGAACTATTACGATGGATACGAAATCCATTAATTCAGAAAAATCATCACCTCGTTTGGTGGCTCATTTGAAAAATGCAGATTTCTTTGATGTCGAAAAACACCCAACAGCTACTTATGTAATTACATCTGTAAAAACACAAAATAATGTGGCTACAGTAAATGGGAAAATAACGATTAAAGGAATTACTAAAGATTTATCTTTTCCTGCAGAAGTAACTTATAGTAAAGACGTCGTTGTAGCCAAGGCGATTGGTGTAAAGGTAAATCGTACTTTATTTGATGTGAAATATAAATCAGGAAGTTTATTTTCGGGGCTGGGCGATGGTGCAATCGAAGATGACTTTGTCTTAGATATTACCTTAGTTGCAGAAAAGAAATAAGGATATTTATAAATAAAAAGAAGGGCTTCAACATCATGTTGAAGCCCTTCTTTTTTATTTAATAGTCGATTTATTCATGTCGCATCCACATCCTGAGCCGCACCCGTTCTGCTTTTTTGATTTTGATGGAATGAATTTCCGAATAACTGAAATGACAGCAATCGCGAAAATAATGGCTATAATGATATATTGAATTGTTAATGACATAATCGAATTATTTTAAAAGTTGGTATGCAATTAATGCAGCTATATAGGCTAAGCCTGTCATGAATCCAGCTTGAATAGCTGTCCATTTCCATGAACCAGTTTCTTTACGAACAACACCAATAGTTGCCATACATTGCATTGCGAATGCATAAAATAATAATAACGAAATACCTGTGGCAAAATTGTATGTTTGCTCCCCTGTGTTTCTATTTACTTCGGATTTCATACGTTGAAATAAAGTTGCTTTTTGTTCGTCATCTTCAATATCAACTTCCTCTCCAAGAGAATACACAACAGCTACGGTACCTACAAATACTTCACGTGCAGCAAATGAAGCCAATAGACCAATACCTATTTTCCAATCGTAACCTAAAGGACGTATAGCTGGTTCAATAGCTTGACCTAAATAACCTAAATAGGAATATTCAGTCTTGTATGCTGACACTTCATTTTGAATCTCTTCTTCGCTCAAATGAGGTTTTTCCATAGCAATATATTTCTCCGGCTGAGTGAAACGATCGTTTGGACCGAAGCTTCCTAATACCCAAAGTATAATAGAAATAGCTAAGATAATTTTACCAGCACCTAATAAAAAACCTAATGACTTTTCCCAAACGGTATTCAAAACATTTTTGAAATCTGGTGTTTTGTACGTTGGTAATTCAAATATTAAATAGGAGTTTCGAACAGATTTAATGATTTTATTTAAAACCAATGCTGATAGTAATGCTCCAATGATACCCAAAAGGTACATCCCAAATAAAGTAATCCCCTGCAGGTTAAATCCTAAGAAATCTCTATCCGGAATTACTAGACCAATGATTACAATATAAATTGGTAAACGAGCGGCACATGTCATGAACGGAGTCACCAGCATCGTCAATAAACGTTCTTTAGGATTCTCAATATTTCGTGCTGACATGACAGCTGGAATAGCACAAGCTACACCTGACATCAATGGAATTACAGATTTACCATTCAATCCAAATGGTTTTAGCCAACGGTCCATGAGAAATACGACACGACTCATGTAGCCAGTTTCTTCCATTATGGCTATAAATAGGAATAAAATTACGATTTGCGGTAGGAATATTACAATGCCCCCGATACCAGCTATTATTCCATTTACTAGTAAATCGTTCAATGGTCCCTCAGGAAAGTTTGCTGCAACAAATTCACCCAATGAAGCAAATATACCATCAACCCCATCCATTAATGGACCTGACCAATTATAAATTGCTTGGAAAATAAAGAATAATATTCCGAAAAAAATTACATAGCCAAATATTGGATGAATAAGAATACTATCAACTTTGTCTGTGAATGAGAGTTTTTTGTTCTCTGATTTTGAAAGAATTGAGACTAAATCATTTTGCACCTTGTCATGACGGATAATGGATTCTTCTTTTTGCAATTGTTGTGCAGAAATTTGATATTTATCACGTATAGACTTAAGCTGTTGACTTATATCTTGAGGATGAATATTTTGGCTATCTAACGCTAAATGTAACCAAGTTTTATATTCGGTGTCTAATGGAAATAATTTCTTCGCTTCATCAATAGCAGGCTGATATGAAGCAGGGAGATTCATTGCTCCAAAATATGGCCCTACTTCTTGATTAAATACTTTTATTAAAGCGTCAACACCAGTCCCCGTACGTGCATTAGTTTTGTAAACTTTGGTTTTAAGATATTGCTCTAGTTTGCTATAATCAATGCTTAGGCCTTTCGCGTTAATCTCATCTTCCATATTGATGACAAAAATGGCAGGAAGTCCGATTTCGCGAACCTGTTGATATATAATAATACCTCTACTAATTGTACTTGGCTCCGAGACGACAACAACTAATTCAGGGTAATCTTCATTTTCTTTTTGGAGTAAGGTTTTTAAAACGACTTCTTCATCAAGAGAATTCGGAAAAAGCGTATAGGTGCCAGGCAAATCAATAATAGAATACTCTTGATCATTTGCTGTTATCGTACCTTGTCTTTTTTCTACGGTAATACCAGGATAATTACCTACTTTTTGATTGAGTTTTGTTATTCTATTGAAAAGAGAAGTTTTTCCTACATTAGGATTTCCTAATAATGCTATAGTTTTTTTCTTCATTATATTTTATGAGCTAAAATTAAAGCTGCCTCAGATTTGCGGATGGCAATTAATGAATCGTCGTGTTTGATTTGAATACATACAGGTCCATTAAAAGGAGCTTTGTGCTTAATTTTGATGATGGATCCAGGTGCAAAACCTAATTCATAGAATTTTGCGGGTAATGTATCATTCAGAAAAGAATCAATTACAGCTTCATCGTTTTTACTAAGTTTATCTAGTGAAACTTTATTTTGCATAGTATAGTCGAGTAATATTGAATTCAAAAATTCAAAGTTACTCAAATTAGGTTAGTCGTACGAAGCCTTATTGTCAAATCTTTGTTAGGTTATTTAGAATTATTAAAAATAAAATTTTCTTTAAATGAAAAGGAGTCCAATTCTGTGTTTGAATTGGACTCCTTTTTTATATTCATTATGTCTTAGTGATTGTGCCCCTCGTGCTCGTCGTGTTTGTGGTCTTCATGATTATGTTCATGAGAACCATGGTCGTGGTCATGCTGCTCGTGATTGTGGTCATGATCATGTCCACCATGACTGTGGTCATGCGTAGGGAACAAGAACGTTGTCAAAGAAAGACCTATACCTAAGAAGACGGCAGCCATTTTTTTCTTGTTGAATTTGTGATGATCCGCAGAGCCTGATTCAAATAAAATTGTTGTAGAAATATGCAAGAAAATACCTATTACGACAGCCATTATCTTATCAAAATGTTGCGAAATGTTGCTTACTTCTCCATCACTCAAAAACTTACTTGTCAAAAATCCAAGTGGAGTCATTGCAGCAAATACAAACAACATAATCGTTATTGTTTGCTTTTTAAGATGTGTATTCAATAATAAACTTCCTAATGCAAATGCTGCTGGAATATGGTGAATCGCTATACCAAATACCAATTGACTTTGGTGTCCAGCAACTAAAGGCATACCTTCTAAGAATGCATGAAGACATAAACTAATCATGATACCTAGCGGAAAACCTGTATTCTCATGTTGGTGAATATGACCATGCTCAATACCTTGGGAGAATTGCTCGAGTAAAAGTTGGAAAATAAAACCTCCTAAAATATATAATCCAATGATTTCTGGACTTGTATTGCCATCATGATAGGCGTGAGGAATTAAATGTAGTACAGTAATAGCAAATAAATATGCACCACTAAATGATAATATTAGTTTTAGGTAATTGGTGTTATCGCGTTTTACAAAAAATACTGCCAAACCAGCCACGAAAGCTGAAATAAATAGTATCGAAACAATAAGAATAGGATTCATAAATTATATTATGTCGTTAAATTTTGTTTTTTTTCAATAAAGGAGGGGACAAATCGATTGAATAAATAGCCCGAAGTCAATCCAATACTCATACCCACTAAAGCGCCGCATAGGATATCAAATGGATAGTGTACACCTACATATATTTGTGAGAAAGATATTGCGGCAGCCCAAAGTAGACACAACCAGAGCGTATGACGCCATTTACGACGAAATAATACTATCCAAAAGAAGGCCATTGCAAAATGATTGGTAGCGTGCGAACTCGTAAAACTGTAGCCTGAGCCACAACGTACTCGTGTGTTAACTTCATGCTTAAATTCTATGTCATTGCATGGACGAATACGTTTAACATTTTTCTTAATTAAGTGAGATGAAACGGCGTCTGATGCAGCAAAATTGAGTAAAGTACATGCGACAATAACAACACCTAGTTTACCATAATGCTTGATAAAAAAAATAATAAGAAACAAATACAATGGAGCCCATGTGAATGGATTTCGTAAGATAGGAAGGAGCCAATCAAATACAGGATTACTTAATCCTTGGTTGATGACTAAAAATATTTCTTTATCTAAATCGATTATTTCTTGTAACATAAGTTTGATTCCAGTTTATGTATAATAAGCTAAAATACACTATTTTCAAACAACGTGAAATATATTTCGACTCTAAAATACACAAAGTTGCAACAAAGGTATGCTTTTTCTTATTATTTAAGAATATTTGTTGTCTTTTTTTTATTTAATCTTAATTTTACACCTCATAAACTTTAACAATCATTATGACTTTAATAAAATCCATTTCTGGAATACGTGGTACAATAGGAGGTAGAGCTTCCGAAGGATTGACACCAATTGATATTGTGAAATTTACAGCAGCTTTTGGTAAGATCCTTATTGGAAAATCTGGAAACAGAAAAATTGTGCTGGGTCGCGATGCGCGTGAGTCAGGTGAAATGGTGAGTAACTTGGTAGTTGGTACTTTACAAAGTATAGGCGCTGAGGTTATTAATCTTGGATTATCAACTACACCTACAGTGGAAATTGCCGTGCCATTAGAAAATGCTGCTGGCGGTATTATTCTTACGGCTTCTCATAATCCAGGGCAATGGAATGCTTTAAAGTTGTTGAATGAAAAAGGAGAATTTATTTCTGATATTGAGGGTAAGGAAGTGTTGACTTTGGGCGAAAGCTTAGATTTTGATTTTGCAGAAGTTCAAGATTTGGGAAAAGTTATTAATGACGAATCTTATTTGCAAAAACATATTGACGCCGTACTGGCTCTTGAATATGTGGATGTAGAAGCTATTAGAAATGCTAATTTTAAAGTTGCGGTAGATGCGGTAAATAGTACCGGAGGGATTTTTATCCCTGCTTTATTGAAAGCATTGGGTGTAGAGACTATTTTCAAAATTCACTGCGAGCCTAATGGTAAATTTCCACACAATCCTGAACCATTAAAAGAACACTTAACTGATTTGTCGGCTGCTGTTTTAGAAAATGGAGCTGATTTGGGAATTGCTGTTGACCCTGATGTGGATCGTTTGGTATTCATGATGGAAGATGGTGAATTATTTGGTGAAGAATATACGTTAGTTGCTGTAGCTGATTATATTCTTTCTAAGAAAAAAGGGAACACCGTGTCGAATCTTTCTTCGACAAGAGCACTTCGTGATGTGACTTTAGCACATGGTGGAGAATATTTCGCAGCAGCGGTAGGAGAGGTCAATGTAGTAACGAAGATGAAAGAAGTTGATGCTGTCATCGGTGGCGAAGGTAATGGAGGTGTTATTTATCCGGCTTCACATTATGGTCGTGATGCTTTGGTAGGTGTAGCAATTTTGTTGTCACACTTAGCAAAATTGGGTAAGAAAATGTCTGAATACCGTGCTGAGTTGCCACAATATTACATGTCAAAAAATAAAATCACATTGACGCCAGAATTAGATATTGACGGATTATTGGATGCGATGCAGAAAAATTATGCACATGAAAATCATTCGACAATTGACGGATTGAAAATCGACTTTGAAAATGAATGGGTGCACTTGCGTAAATCGAATACAGAACCTATTATTCGTATCTATTCGGAAGGACCAACGCCAGAAGCAGCAGAAGCCATAGCGCAAAAGATAATGAATGAAATGCAAGAAATCATTTCTAAATAAAACAAAATAGTCCTCGAGATTCTCGAGGACTATTTTGTTTTATGAAGGACTAACTTAGACCGCGGTATAACCACCATCTACTAATATATAAGAACCTGTCACAAAAGAAGACTTATCAGAGCTTAAGAAAGCAACGACCTCTGCGACTTCATCTGCTTCTCCAAGACGGCCTAAAGCATGTTTAGCTTTTAGGGCATCGATAATTTCTGGGGTTAAGTTATTTTCTAAGAGAGGAGTCATTATATAACCTGGTCCTACGGCATTACATCTTATGTTTTTAGTTCCATATTCAGCAGCAATGTTTTTGGTTAGACCGACTACACCGTGTTTTGTAGTCGTATAAGCTGGAGAATTTATAGCTGCTACAGTACCATGCACTGATGAAATGTTGACAATAGATCCACCACCATTTTTTACCATTGCTTGCAATTGATATTTACAGCCATAGAACACACCATTTAGATTGATATCTAATACTTTTTTCCAGCCTTCTAAAGAATAGTCTTGCGTCAGATTGGCTTCACCGCCGATTCCTGCATTATTACAAGCGATGTCTAATTCCCCAAATTCTTTAACAGTTGCGGCAACTAATGCTTCATTATCTACTGCCGATGATGAGTCTGCTTTAAAGAATGCAGCTTTTCCACCGACGTTCTTTATCATATCTACAGTTTCGTTACCACCTTTTTCGTTTATATCAGATACCATAACAGCTGCACCTTGTTTAGCATACAGTAATGCTACTGCACGACCGATACCCGAACCGGCTCCTGTTACTAACGCTACTTTATTTTCTAAATCTTTCATAAGCCTTGAATTTAATGTCGTTTAATTAACTGCAATAAAATAACAGATTTGTTTGCGTTAAAAAAGTGATATTCCGTACTTAAAAAGATAATTTGGATGACTAGATTTTTAGGAACATAATTAAAAGCAAAAGCCTTCGAAATTTCGAAGGCTTCAATCTATAATAATTAATTAAACATGTAAACTATACAAACTGCGCATGTTGATAATGTCTTTGCAATCTCTTTTGATTCCTAGCGTCTAGGTATGATGCTGCAGCCCATATAGCCGCAGGTAACCATCCGATCAATGTACATTGAAGGATAATACACAATATGCCGACTATAATTCTCCCTCTCAAAAAGAAGGATAACCAAGGAAATAAAACAGCTATAAGTATCATCATGCTGTTTATAATTATACTAATGGGTTTTCTTCTTCTGCAACAGTCTCCTCAGCTTTAGGTTCTGCATCTTTACGCTCAACAATGATTTTACAGTCGGTCACTATGGCAGCGATAGCACCTACAGCAGCAAAAATAGGAGCTAAGAATACACCCACTATACCAATTGAAACTGGAAAACTGATAATTTCTTTTTCGTTTTTATCTGCTATTGTGATTTTAGTTACGTTAGCTTCATTGAAAAGGTCTTTTACTTTCTTAAGTAAGTTTTCACCTGAAATATTAAATGTCTCTTTGTATGCCATGATATTTATGTTTTAATATGTTTTAACAATTGCTTTTGTGATTATGTTTCAAAAGTAAGTTGTAACTTTTTTTAATTTTAGTGGGATTAGGTAAACTTAGTTGCTTAATCGGTGAAACACGTTTTTATTTCGGTCAAATATTACTTATACGATTTGTTTAATAAATTTTAATAATTTGATATTCTAAGTTCTCCTCTTTTTAATTTTATTTCTCAGTTGAACAGCTGCTTACGCGATTTTCAAAAAATAAACTCTAATAAAGCTTGGAAGTAGTTGTAATTCTTTTCTATCTTTGCACCACTCCGCAAGGGAGGAACGGTTCTTCGGAACATGAAATAAGAGGATAGAGGCTGTTTAAACAGGGAAACTTGTGAAAACATAAAGAAAAAAAACTTCAAATAAATTTTGGAAGTTTAAATAAAGTTTCTACCTTTGCAGTCCCGACGGAAACGAAGGGAAAACAAAACAAGATAAGTACAGCAGTAATGCTCGAAATATAAGCAG
>NZ_JADEYP010000046.1 GCF_020295405.1 Sphingobacterium bovistauri | reverse complement strand
TTAAACCGGACAAAAAATATCCGTCTAAGGAACCGATCTGCACAACAACTTTTTGTTCTTTTCAGACCTCAACTCTGAGGGGACACTTTGAAGTGGTGAAGGGGGGACAGTTTAAATGGTATATCCACTATTATTGCTGAAGAGGGTGATTCTTATACCCTAATAGGTATAAGAATGCCTGAAAGTTATATCACTGCTGCATTGGCTCAATTAGAAGCCAAAAGACTGGAATATCTGAATTCGAATAAAGTGCCTCGTGTAGTTTATGAAGCTGCCGTAGATCCGCTGGAATTGAAGCGTAAAAACAAAGAATTAAAATCAGGTGATATTCTGCCATTCAAAGATGCCAAAATCGGTCTTGATGATAATTTGCAAATCACCAAAGTAAGTTATACGGCGACTTATCCTAATCTTCATATAGGCTCACGATTTGAAATTGAAATCGGTCAAGAGGTAACTTATAACCGTATTCAAAAGATTGAAGAGGATATCAAGCAAACAAAGGAAATAGTTACGCAGTACAGTAAACAATCATATGCATATGATCGTAGAAATATCCGTGCTATCAATGAGTTTAAAGAAAAGGTTTTCGATCCTGATGAAAAGTTGCAGACGGCACTTGTGCAAGGAATAGCAGCTTTATTTGGTTCGGAATCGATGTACTTTGATTTGGAGGATATTGATATAGCTGTGAATGCAGGAAGTGATGCGAATAGATTGACTTTGACAGCTGGTAAACTTATTCATAAATCATACGAGATTACAGGCTTGGGGTATATTTGGAATTTATCTGCATTTGATCAGGATGATTTAGCCCCTTTGAAATCATATTATCTAGCAGCTAAAGTAAGTACGACAGCCTTGACTGGTGAATGGGTATTGAGTGAAAACCAAATGGCAACTGAATCTGAAGTGGGCTATTATCATTTTAATCTTGGGGTTCTGTCGTCTGTGATTGAAGGTCAACGATCATTCAATCCTACTCGTATGTTTACGCTTATTTCGGGAGGAAATGTAGTTACTGATGTGGTGACAGCGAGATTAATTAATGTTCAGAAGTTGTTTGCTCAAGAGATCATTGCTGAAAATTTGCACGTGACTGGTGATAGCCGTGTAGCTGGGTTTTCTATAGATGGTAATAAGATAACATCAGCGGATTCTATTCCTGAACGTACGTTTGTAACAACAAGTCCAGCTGGAGTTTTTGTTCATGCAGGATCATATTATGAGGTTTTGGAGTTGTTGAGAAATGGAGTTGCATTCAAAGCTGTCTACAATGGATATGATGAAATTTTCAACTACCATGCTATGATAGAAATGTTGTTTGGAGGGAATGGCGCAATGATATCAATGACTCGTTCTGCTTCATCTACTAATCCAATGTCAATAAAGCAACATCCATTCAAGGGCTTATATCTAAGATTAGGAACTGCTATTGATTTCACAGGTGACATAATCGCAAACGGTCAATATGGCTATACAGGGAAAGTCGGGTTTAAAAATGAATCTAATGTCACCAAGTATATGAATTATTATTCAGGAATAATGGTTGGTGTTACAGATAGTTAGTAAGCCTCCAGTCTTTTATAAATCTCTCACAATGTCAAAAAGAAAATGCACAAAGCACTATGCTGGAGGCTTGAAAGCTCTTGCAGTGACTTGTGCATTTTAACAATTGTGAGAGGTGCAAATATAACAAATAAAAGACTATGAAGACGCCAATATCCTATTACGGAGGAAAACAAAATTTAGTAACGACAATTCTACCATTATTTCCAAGACATAAAACATATATAGAACCATTCGTTGGTGGTGGTGCAATTTTTTGGGCAAAAGGTCCAAGTGAATGTGAGGTTATAAACGATTATAATAGAGAACTTATAAACTTTTATGAAGTTTGTAAAAATGAGTTCGTAGAACTTGAAAAGATGATAAGAATATCTTTACACAGCCGTTCTCTCCATGCTGACGCAAATGTTATGTATGAAAATCCACATTTATTTACAAGAATACAACGAGCCTGGGCGGTTTGGGTATTAGCTCAACAATCATTTAGTGCAATGCTTGATGGTTCTTGGGGGTATGATACTAAAGGAGGGACTACCTCCAAAAAGATTAATAATAAAAGAGAGTCTTTTACTGAAGCTTATGCTATACGATTGCAAAATGTACAAGTTGAAAATACAGATGCTTTACGTGTTATTAGGTCCAGAGATCATAAAGATGCCTTTCATTACTGTGATCCTCCTTACTTTAATTCAGATTGTGGACATTATGATGGGTATTCTAAGGATGATTTTGAAAATCTTTTAGTTACGCTCCAAAATTGTGAGGGAAAATTTATGATTTCATCATACCCTAGTGAAGTTTTAAGTGATTATACGAATAAAAACGGTTGGTATACTAAAAGAATTGAGCAAAGTGTCAGTGTGGCTAATGGAACAGGTAAATCAGGGAAAAAAAAGATTGAGGTCATGACGGCTAATTATGATTTGAGTAATCCTAATGATTCACTAACTTTATTTAATACTTAAAATTGGTACCGATATCATTAAAAGTCATTAAGTTAAATATCATTGTATATTAATATGAGAAAAAAGGGGTTGAAAATACATGAGTTCAGAGTTGATGGTAATATTAAACCAATTCCATATAGGTTAAGAGTTCCAATTTCAGTCAATACTGCGGATACTTATTATATCTCTACTAGGGAAAATATTGTAAGTCCGTGTACTGTACAATCTACTCATCTCGATTCAGAAGGAAGAGAAATGGCTTGGGTAATAATCCACGAAACAATAGATGGAAAAGGAGAAAAACATAATATGTATACTGATGAATTAGGTCGAACACCTGAAGAAGCTATCGAGCATCAATGGAACTTTTTTACTAGATAAACGAGTATTAAAAAGTATTTAATAGCCTTTTAAAATTGCTTTATGAAACGTTTAAAGAAAGTAAAAATTAATGATAGACTTATTATTAATGGTTATAATTATGATAATGATCCAATATTACTGTCACTGAGGAATAGAGCTAAAGAACTGTTAAAGTTAGGATTTAAGGAGGCTGCAATAAAGCAGCTGGAGGAATATATCAATCAGAACTATCCTGATAAGTTAGAAGATGAATTACGCCTATTAAACATTTAATAGGCGTAATTTTTTGTGCATTTCGTTTTGAAATTATGTACATTTCGTTTTTGCGTTTATAGAGGGGAATAATTATAAAGTTGTCCAAATTAATTATGGATAATCTTTAAAACCAATTAACTCATAAGACAAAAAGAAAACTTTAGGTTATTTTTACCGAAAAAAAATATTAAACATCCTTCACTCAAAATATATGCAATACAGAAATCTAACTAAATTACTTTACTTATTAATCATCTATTTTCTTCTAATATGTACTACAACTTATTCTCAAGAAGTTAGAGGTTGGACTAAATATATCAAACGAATCTTAAATCCTAACAATCCCGAATTGATTGGATATATGGATCATAAAGGTGATACCGTTTTAAAAGCAATATATCATCCAGTATTCAGTCATAGCATAATAAAAGATGTGGGAGCAGTATGGAATACGGATCCTAAAGTAGGTAGTTTTTACTTCAACAGAAAAGGTAAAATATTTGGGAGAGATAGCACTTGGGCTTGGGACTTTTCATATGACGTAGAATCTGAGGGGTTTATTCGATTCTCAATAGAGGAACTTCCAGGCAGAAATCCACACTGTGAAGGAATGTTTGATTGGAAAGGGAGTATTCGCATACCAGCCAATTATAATGAACTCTCATCCATGAAGAATGGGTTTGTACACGCTTTAAAAGATGCAAGAAGAGAGCCTCTAGAACCTGGAAGTGAATATTATAAATGGGTGGGTGGTAAACAATTACTCCTAGACTCCAATAATAATATACTTGTCTCTGATCAACAAGAAATGATGAAAGTGAATGAATTTATTGATTACTATTCATTCAAAATAGTTCAAGACACTATTGTAGACAATATTAACATTAAAATGGACAAAGGAAAATATTTATCCTTTAATGATGTCAGAAAAGAATTTTTAAATCAAATAAACCTAAGAAGATCAGTAGAAAAATTATTGTTAGATTCATTAATTATAGATAACAAAGCTGTTAGAAAATCTGATTTTTTAACTCTTCAAAAATACCGTTCATTAAAAAAAAATCTAGAAAAGCCTTTAAATATTAGGTACGTTTCACTTTCGCAATTTCCCAATTTCTTTGATGGTGATGATAGTGGAAGCTTTTTACTTCCATTCATTGAAATGAATTCTCCTGATGAATATTTTAGAAAACATGCAATTTTAGATTTACTAATAAGCGATAATCTAAAACAAGATTTTGTCTATCAGTTTGTTCGTGTTCAAAAAAGCAAGTACAAGTTGATTCAGATAAGTGAAGTTAATAGATAAACAGAATAACCAAATCAGACCGAGACATCTATTTCGTACAAAGAAATCAACGAATCTGAAGAAAATCCGTATAGGGAACTAAAGTAAGAAGATGACAAGGAAGAGTAAAAGGATTATTTTTTATGAATAAAAAAATAATCCCAGTACGTATGCATCTCTTTATTAGCAATAATAGGAGTTATATTTCCCTATGAAGTATTGTTTATTTATTTATCACGATATACTTCATACGTTAATGTAGCAACATCAATTGTTTTACTTGCTGTAAATTCAATTATTGCATTCAATGACTCAGTAGCACCAGCATCCAGTTCTGTTGCTAATAATCTATCTGTTTGAAAACTATTCCCATCGGTAGTTTTAACTTTCCATTTAATTCTGAAATAGCCTTCACTATCACTATCATAGTTCATGCTTGTAGTATTTTTTTGTGCATAATCTATATCCAATTGACCATTACCTCCCTTGGTACTAACATCTAAAATCGTAAAATCAGATACTTTAAATTTCCCTTTATCACTACCCGGAGAATCATCATCCTTACTACATCCAAACAGAAACACTAATGCAAACACAGGGAATGCTATAAATAATATTTTTTTCATGATTTTATTTTTTGTTTTAATAAAAAGTAGTCATTTAAAAAAAATGACACCAAGCGTAAATATAAACACTTTAAATTAAATAAAATCAATTAAATATCTCAAAAAGAATATTTTTTTATCTTTCGAGAAATCTAAATATTATCATATAGATATATTTTCTATTAAGCATAGTGCTATTACTTTATTTTTCTAATTGTTTTTTATTATAAAATGAAAATATTGGATAGTAATCTAATAACTCAGTAAAAAGGAAAAATATTTAGATCTTAAAATTTACTTCCAAACTTATACCCTAACTTCCGCATGCTTAATACTTCCACACTATACACACCAAATTCTTCTAACACACGTCCATGAATTTCATAAAAACCTGCGCCTAAAAGTGGATATTGCTTATACACAGGTGGAAAATGTACCGTATCCAACCAATCTCCCTCCGCATCTAAAAATGTCCCGAAGCACATTCGATCATTCTTAATAGTCCAGGTTTCCTTAAGCGTCACAAATCGTCCTACAATTTTGATTTGCTGTCCTAGATATTGAGGCAACTCTTTTGCTTTAATTACCCCACTAAGGTATTTTTCTTCCAACAATTCAAAAAAATCTCCGACCACAAAGCCTAACAAATCTAATTCATCTTTCAAATCTTCCAAACGATCTTCTTCAAAAACAGGCAGCGCGAAATGAGGTTCGTCTGTTGTAGCAAATAAACTTACCGGCACTTCCTTTTCCAAACGCTTGCTTTTGAAATTCGCTTCCCAAAGCAATGTTTTCTTATCCAAACCAGTAAACCGCAGCGCGCCTATTCGAATCAATAAATTCAACTGTTCGGGCGAAGGGTGTAATCGCTGAAAAACATCGTGTAAGTCACAATAAGTTCCATTTTGCTTTCGTTCCGCTACAATTTGATGTGCAAATCGTTCTTCCAAACCCTGCAAATGGATAAAACCCACATAGACTTTGTTACCATGAATATTCGTCAAATAGTCGCTATGATTCAAACAAGGTAACTGGATATCCCCTCCATAGCGACGCAACTCATGAAAGTAAAATTCTGTACGATAAAAGCCACCAAAATTGTTGATGACTGCCACATAAAATTCTTGCGGATAATAGCTTTTGAGGAAAAGACTTTGGTAACTCTCGACAGCGAAAGAAGCCGAGTGCCCCTTCGCAAAGGAATATCCACCAAAACTTTCCATCTGACGCCACACTTCTGTCGTTACCGATTCATCGTATCCAAATTCGCGACAATTGGCGAAGAATTTCTCTCGCAGTTTCTCAAATTTATTCTCCGAACGATATTTTCCACTCATGGCTCTGCGCAAAATATCTGCTTCGTCCAGCGAAATTCCACCAAAATAATGAGCGACTTTAATTACATCCTCTTGATACACCATGACGCCATAAGTCTCCTCAAGTAATTCTTTCATTTTCGGATGCAGATACTCAACTTTATCACGGTCATGATATCGCTCTATATATTGCTTCATCATCCCCGATTGTGCCACACCAGGACGAATAATCGAACTAGCAGCTACTAGTGTAAGATAATCCGAACATTTTAACTTTCCCAAAAGCTGACGCATGGCAGGACTTTCGATATAAAAACAACCAATGGTATCCGCTTCGCGAATTTTCTTCGCTAGATTAGGGTCGCTAAAAAATTCTTCGACGTGGTGAATATCAATATGCTTTCCACGATTTTTGGCTATTAATTCCAACGCATCTTTGATATGTCCCAAACCACGTTGACTCAAAATATCAAATTTATAAAGCCCTATTCTATCCGCTTCAAACATATCCATATGCGCCGTCACCAATCCTTTGGGCGGCAATTCGGTTACAGCATATTGATTTAAGGGTTTTTCGCTAATCAGCACCCCTCCTGCATGTATCGAAATATTCGTTGGAAAATTCACGAGTAAATCGCCATATTTCTTAATCCATCGCTGAAATTTATCTTCCGAATTCCATTCTCTAGTACCAACCAATCGGTCTATTTCCTCTTTGGGAAGACCAAACACTTTCCCCAATTCCCGCACAATAGCACGACGCTGAAAAGTAGAATACATCCCCAGTAAAGACACATACTGTCTTCCATAACGCATAAACATATATTCGAAAATCGCATCACGATCTTGCCAACTAAAATCGATGTCAAAATCGGGCGGCGAAGTACGGTTAGGGTTTAAAAAACGTTCGAAATACAAATCCAATTTAATCGGATCCACATCCGTAATGCGCAAACAATAGGCTACAATAGAATTGGCCCCACTCCCCCGTCCAACATGATAAAATCCTCTTTCATGTGCATAACGTAGCATATCCCAAACAATTAAAAAATAGGCATTAAATCCCAAATCGGCTATCATCTTCAGCTCCTTCTCTACTCGTTCAAGTGCGATTTTATTATGCAAACCATACCGCATTTTACTACCCTCCATTGCCAATTTTCGCAATAGCGCCGAGTCATCTTCTTCAGAAGCAGTGAAATATTTACGATTTTTATCTGTGTGAAATTCCATTTCAATGGAACAAGAATTAACGACTTGCATCGTTTTGGAAATAACTGACGGAAATCGTGCAAAAGCACTTACCAATTCCCCCTCTTCCATCAACATCTCTCCATCACCTGCAAAATCTGTTTTTGTCAACTTCGACAACAATGTATTCTTTGCTATAGCCCGCAAAATACGGTGGACATCATAATGTGTTTTGTCTTGATAGGTCACAGGATGGAGTATCACATATTTGTCCACATCAAGATGCAGCTGCCAAGTCAGGTTATTCAAATGCAAAATATCCAAACCAATCAGTTCATTTACGCCAAGTTGCTGTTGCAAAGTATGTTCTTCATAGCGATAAATCACCCATACATCTTCTGTAGTGAAACTAGGACGTACAGGAAAAGGAATTTCCTTTTGTTTATGATAAGACAAGAACGTATGTATCGCCAATAGGCCAGCATTGTTTTTCGCCAACAACACATAGCAAAAATGATCTTCATGGCGCACTTCAGCACCAATGATAGGTTTAATACCTACTTCCTGACATTTATGCATGAAATCCCAACAATCCGCCGTGGAATTAATATTCGTCAAAGCCAAAGATTTAATACCTAAACCTTTTGCTTGCTCTATTAATTTCTTAGGCTCATAGGTGCCATAATGAAAACTAAACCAGGTCTTGCAATTCAAAAACATAGTACAAAATTAGGTATTCAAAATTTGATTTTACTAAAATTTTTAGTAAAATATTTCCACAATATTTTCACAGCATGCTCATTTCTTTTAGTAAATTGCATCTATGTTGCCATACATCGACATTCATACCCATCAATTGCAAGAAGATTTAAATGCTTTTCAATTACTCAATTGTATCATTGGAAGAGAGCAATTTTCTTCCGAAGTATGCTCTGTAGGAATTCATCCTTGGTATGTGAATAAAGACGTTGAAGCGCAATTTGATTTATTGAAATCACATGCTTCTGCTAAAAATGTACTGGCTATTGGTGAATGTGGATTAGACAAAATCACCGAAACTAATTGGGATGTACAAATAGAAATTTTCGAAAGGCAAATACAATTGGCAAATGAATTGCAAAAGCCATTAATTATCCATTCTGTTAGAACATATCAAGATATTTTTGCGGTACTCAAAACTCAAAAAGTTGTTGTTCCTGTGATTTTTCATGGTTTTAATAAAAATATAGAATTAGCTTATTCGATTCTAAATCGAGGTTATTATATCAGTTTTGGCACTTCTATTCTCCAAGGAAATCAAGATATTCTACTTCAATCCATAGATTTAGATAAAATTTTCTTCGAAACTGACAATAAATCTACCAATGTAGTAGATATTTATTCTTATTTTTGCACCGTTCGAAAAATCAGCCTATCGGATTTACAAGAACAAATAGTCAAAAATTTTGAGAACGTATTTAGATACAACATATTATCATGAAAGATTTATCTTGGTTGTCAAGAACAGAAGCATTAATTGGCCGTGAGGCATTAGAAAAATTAGCAAAGTCGCATGTCTTGGTTTTAGGATTAGGTGGTGTGGGATCATTTGCTGCAGAATTTATAGCAAGAGCGGGCGTCGGCAAAATGACAATCATTGATGGTGATACAGTAGACCCCTCAAACCGCAACAGACAATTACCTGCCTTAGCAACTAATCATGGTGTCGCTAAAGCACAAATCATGAGACAGCGATTGTTGGATATTAATCCAGAATTAGATTTGACAGTGTATGAAGAATTTGTGATTCCTGATCGTGTCGAAAAACTAATAGCTGAACAACCCGATTATATCGTAGAAGCTATTGATAGTATCACACCAAAACTATTTTTGATTCGTCAAGCATATGCTGCTAAAATCCCCTTTGTAAGTTCGATGGGGGCAGGTGGTAAAGTAGATCCTACTAAAATCAAAATTGGCGATATTAGCGATACATACAATTGTAAATTAGCCCATCATATCCGAAAAAAATTACGCAAACACGATATTCGAAAAGGTGTAAAAGTGGCTTTCTCCACAGAATTACCAGACAAGGCTTCATTGCTATATACCGATGGTAGCAATTATAAAAAATCTGCATATGGAACCATGTCGTATCTCCCTGCAGCATTTGGTGGAGCAATAGCTTCAGTCGCTATTCGCGATCTGATTGAGATGAAAACAGTATAAAAAAAGTAAAGCGAGAATAATCTCGCTTTACTTTTTTTATACTGTTTATTCAGCCTTTGAATTCAAATTGGTATCTGCCAATTTTGTTAAAGCTTCATCACATTTCTTTTCTTCCTTCAAACTTTCTAACAATAATTTTAGCGCTTTTTTATGTCCTAAAACTTTTGCGAATGCAGCTAATGTACCATACGTTGCTATTTCATAATGTTCCACTTTTTGCGCTGCAGCGATTATACCAGCATCACGTACTGCACCAATCTTAGTTTCCTTTATAATACCTTTGCCTTCTTCTAATAGACCAGCCATCGCATCACATTTCTCAGCCTCAGCTTTCTTACCAATAGATTTAAATGCTTCCTCTAATCGTTTAATATGCTGTTCAGTTTCTCCAAGGTGACCCTTTATAGCTTTCTTGAGCTCCGTTGAGCTAGCATTTTTCTCCATCTTTGGAAGTTCCTTTTTTAATGCCTTTTCTGCCCAATAAATATCTTTCAAACCATCCTCAAATAAATCTTGTAAATTTTTGGCTGCATCTTTCTTAGCAGGAACTTTTCCAGCGTCTGCAACTTTACTCTTAGGGGATGTTACCTTTTTCTTTGATGCGGATTGACTCTTAGATGTAGAAGCTTTTTTTGTTGCTTGTTTTTTATCTTTCACTGTAGCCATAATTAGAATTATTAGTGTGTATATTCCTAATCAACAGTGGAAACAAGTTATTGTTTTAATTATTTAACGACCTAATAAACTTAATTCTTCTGAATTATACATATTAGCACCCTTTAGGTAATTGTATATAATATCTTTGGCTTTATCGTCTTTCAATTTATATAAATTTGAAACTAAGTATTCTTTATCTTCATTGATATTTTCCTTATAGCCTAAATAATCTGGAATATGATATTGAATAGATAAACGAATAAAGCGTAATTCTATATTATTGGATTCTAATTTTATCTGTGATTCCAAAAGCTTTTTGCCATCTTTGAAATAGCCCATTTTTTTGAAAGGATTAGAAGTATGTTTAGCCATAAACATATTGAATGCAGCCTGATATCCTTTCTCTAATGGAGATTTAGCATTTTTTTGTAATAAACTTAAGTATTTTTTACAAAGCACTTCATCCTTTACTCCCCTATTAAAATCTTTTCGAACATCATGAAGATTTAATGATTGAGCATTAACAATGAATAAGTTAAAAACTAAAATAAGAGATCCAAAAAATTTAATCATAACTCATACTTTTTATAATAATCTTTATTGCATAAATTACAAAAAACAAGCCAATGATTCAGAAACTCAATTCTGAATCTTTCTATTTGTAGTTATTTTATTAACCTATCATGTAGTAGATTAACAATCTCTGCTGTCAACGCTACATTTCCATCTTTATATGTAGGGATACAACCATTCGTTATTACAACTATACCATACTTTTTCTTTGGACTAAAAAACATAGAACTATACAATCCATAAGCTGATCCAGTATGCCCTACCAAGTGTTCGCCAGCTATCAATTGACTCGTTTCTAATAATGCTAGACCATACCCCTCCTTTTCAGAAAGCTTCTTCTGCATCATTTTAGAGTAATTTTTACCTAGAATTTTTATTTTCCCCGACTTACCATAGTACATATGCATTGTCATGTATTTGGCCAAGTCTACCGCAGATATTTTCATACCTCCTGTTGGTGAAAAAATTGGAGTAGTAACACCAAGAATATGATTACGTACATCCTCACTACGTGGATTGTATGCAGAAGCTTCATGTACAAACTCTTCCTTATCTTTATTATAAGAATATAATGATGCAAATCGTTTATTATCCAACGAGTCAATACAATATCCTCCATACAATGCCAACGGATTAAGGATTTGTTGACGAATATAGTTATCGAAACGAATATTTGTTAATCGTTCTAATACAGATCCAGCCATATTGAAATTTAGATTACAATATTGATAATTTGTTCCTGGTTCATAATTATTATAGCTTTTTTGCCAATTGCTGTTCTTTGCTGGATTGATTACATCTAGATCAAAATATCCATTTACATCATTGATACTTGACGTATGTGACAGCACCATTCGTAGCGTGATTTTTGTATTTGGAAATTTTGGATTTCGCACTGAAAACCCAACTAAATCACTAAAATCATCATCTAACGAAAGTCTTTTCTTTTCGACCAACTGCATGATAGCTGTAGATGTAAAAGATTTTGAAATCGATGCTATTCTAAATATATTTTTATCTACATCTAAAGGAGTATTATTCTCAATTGAACTATAACCTATTGCATTTTTCTCTATTATTTCCCCGTCTTTGACAACCACATAAGCCACACCAACAGCTTTATATTTATCAGCTACTTTTTTTACATCACTTTTCAAATCTTGACCAAAAAGCAAAACATTACTCATCAATACAGTGAGACAACAAGAAATAATTTTTTTCATTTATAGATGTTATTTATTTAGGTAAATTTCAATGCTAAACTTAATGCATATCCTATTGCAATAGCAATTACAAAACTCGCTAAAGTCCCCAGCAAGATATACTCTGTAAATTTAGTATCTTTTGCATTAGCTAAGTCACCAAATCTGAAAATTGATTTGGCAGCTAGAAGAAATCCTATCCCTTCCAAAAAGTGAATTTGTATAAATAGTACAATTAATAGCCTCTCCATTATACCAATTAATAGCCCTGCATTCATCAAACTATCCTTTCGCTTATTTTGAAATTCAAATTCCCTATTCCATTTAGAGAAAAATAAACGCAAGAAAATAGGACTTACAGCAGTAATGAGTAAGAATGCTATGGCATATAATAGTGTTTTGGGAGAAAATACTTTATTATAATGAAAGAAATATACCCCATAAGTATAACAAACTGTAGCAATCAAAATAAGGATATGTAATAGTTGATCAATACAGAAATAAAGTAAAGGTTTGCTCGGATACTTACTTTCAAACCAAATTTTCAGACTATCTATCGCGAGATGCGAAAAGGCAATAAAGGCTATCAACATCCAATAAGCTTGCAGATCTGCATATAGAAATAACACCAACAATCCAGTATGTATAAGCACATGTAGGACTAAATAGGCTACATTTTCTTTTCGCTTCTCAACCATAGACTTCGTTTGTAAAACAAAGTCTCCAAGAATATGAGCTAATAATATTTTCAAAAACAGGATTAACATCGCTTAATTAGTTCTTTAGTGCAATAATCTATAGCTATCTTAATTTTGTGCCAATTCGCATTGCCGAGTTCTGTACTTATTTGACTTTGGTACTTTCGGTTTAATAACTTTGCTAACTCACGTTGATTAGCTGATGGATTTTTAATGGTCATTGATACCGTTTCAGCCATATTAAAAGTCCATCGATTTGCTAGCTCGGTAGCCAATTGCAACATGATGGTCGTAGTCTCATCCCAATCACTCCAAGGTGATTTTACGCCTACGAAATTCTTTTCTAATGTATCAAAAGCTTCACCAGAATTAATTAAAGCATCTCCTGCAGAATTTTTGATATGTAGATCCAAATAGGATATTTCCCCTATACCAAGTCCCACTCTTACATCCAATGGTTGAACTGTACGCATAGTTGATTTCAGTAAGAATATCGCTTCAATACAGTGTTCAATAGGAACAGCTATTTGAAAGCTATCTCCCCTAAAAATATCAAAATTATTTGAATAATACTGAAGACTTTGTTGCAAAATTGGCAACCACTTCTGTACATCTACCTTTCTAGAACTTATAATATCTCCTGTTATTACTGCATGTTGTTTTTCCATCTCGGGTATAATTGAACTATAAATATCATCAAAATAAGTGATATATTAAAATATCACAAAATTTAATGATAAGAAACTATATCATTAAAATAAATAATTAAGCATTAACAATTCCATACTTCACATTAAAAATAAATGAGTAACTTAAACTAAAACATTATTCGAATACACCTGTTTTTTAAAACATGATATACAACCAATATAAAAGGAATGAAAAGATTTAAAGCAACTAAAGACTTCAAGATTAAAAACTATCCAACCAAGATAAATATGAATGCCGAAAAGGCAAAAAGTGGTCTAAAAGATTTACGAAAACAAATCGCTCAAATTCAAGACATCATGTACGCACACAATAAATATAGCGTACTGATATGTCTTCAAGGTATGGATACAGCAGGCAAAGACTCTTTAATACGCGAAGTTTTCAAAGATTTCAATGCAAGAGGAGTCGTTGTTCATAGCTTCAAAACTCCTACGAGCAAAGAACTTCAACACGATTACTTGTGGAGGCATTATATCGCATTACCTGAACGCGGAAAATTTGCTGTTTTCAACCGTACGCACTACGAAAACGTCCTTGTAACCCGTGTTCACCCGGAGTATTTATTGAACGAAAACCTACCAAAATTAAATGATATCAAAAGTTTAAAACCACTATTTTGGAAAAATCGATTTGATCAAATCAATGCTTTCGAAAAGCACATAACTCAAAATGGTACCATAATATTAAAATTCTATCTTAACCTTAGCAAACAAGAACAAAAGGATAGATTATTACGAAGATTAGAAGAAGAGGATCATAATTGGAAGTTTTCGCCAGGTGATCTTGCTGAACGAAAACTTTGGGACAAGTACATGCATTGCTACGAAGAAGCTATAAAGAATACATCTACAGCATACGCTCCTTGGTTTATAATCCCTGCGGATGACAAAAAAACAGCAAGATTTATAGTAGCCAAGACAATCTTAGAGGAATTGAAAAAATATAAAGATATTTCCTATCCCGAACTACCAGAAGATATCGAACAACACATAAATAGTTACAGAAATGAACTAAACGATGAAGAATAAAAGCGCAATTTATTTTGCGCTCTTATTATGATATCGCTGTGCAATAAAAGTAATTACAAAAATCTGGAAGGCATGATAAACCATTAACGGTAAAAAATATAAACCCATGTATGGATTATTCATGAAGATAAACTTTCCAAAGACACTCCCATGAGTCAATGATTTTTTAGAACCGCAAAACAACAATGTTATTTGATCTTCACGATTAAAACGAAATATGTAATTTCCTACAATAAACAACAGAACGTAAACTAAAATAAAAAGGAAAACTACCGCTAAAAACAATCCAAGTAAATATTTCGCACTCAATGTTTTGAAAATACCATCATCAAAGGATTTCGCAAAGCTTCCGTAAACAATCAGTAGAATAACAGTCTTATCAAAATTAGACAAATGCTTATTGTTATTTTTTGCCCATGTGCCCCAATATTTTTGAAGAAATAGTCCTGCAATAACAGGTAAAATGATTTCAAACATCAAACCCACATACACATCTAATAATACATTCTCGGTCGTAAAATCCAAAAATAAACTCATCCACAATGGAGTGATTAGCACACCTAGCAAACCAGAAATACTGGCATTAAAAATTGCCGCAGGTATATTACCCTTAGCTAATGAAACCATTACAACAGAAGAAGAAACTGTCGATGGTAATGCCGCTAAAAAGAAAAAACCAAGCCATGAATGTTCTGAAATATACGCCCCTACAAAGGGCTTAAAAAGTAAAACAAGAATTGGGAAAATTAAAAAAGTAGCCGATTGAACCAAAATATGCAATCTCCAGTTTTTCAACCCAGATTTAATCTGCTCAAAACTTAATTTGAGACCATAAAAGAAAAAAATAAGACCAACACCCACTGAGGTAATTCCATCCAACACCGTTCCGTCTTGATAAATGGCTAATTGAGGAAACAAAAATGCTATTAGTATACTTAACAATAGATATACTATAAAGAGGTCTATTTTCATATATCCTCAAATATAATCATATAGTATCCTAAATAATAACAAAGAGCTGTTAAGTGTGGGCGTTAGTTAAATTACTATATCAGCTCGTGATATAACTTTGTAATTGATTAATGGTTTCCTTTTGATCCTCTATGACACATTTTACGAGATCACCAATAGACATCATGCCAACAACTTTCCCTTCTTCGACAACAGGTAAGTGTCTGAAATGATTTGTAGTCATCAATACCATACAATTTTCTATAGTATGACTTTGTGTAACTGTACGAAGATTAAAAGTCATCACCTCATAAATAGCAGTATCTTTTGAAGATTTCCCATGCAAAACTACTTTTCGTGCATAATCTCTCTCCGTAAATATCCCCAACAACTGTTCATTTTCAATTACCAGTAATGCACTAATATTTTTTTCCATCATGAATTTAAGGGCATCCAAAACAGAAGCGCTAGAAGTAACAGAATAAATTGCTGATGGTTTAGATTGAAGAATATGTTTTACAGTTTTCATAATCCTGAAATTTGGTCGTTAAGGAATATTGGTCAGTTTATTGCACCTCATTAACAGTTTAATCACGCTAACTATTTGCAAATATTTTCATAATAAAGATAAGAAATAACTGTTAATAAACCACTTACAAAACAAAAAATATATCAAACTTAGTAAAAAACAACCTCTCTTTGAATAACGGTTTGATAAATACAGACGTACAATGAATATCATTTTTTCAGTTTTAGAATGATTTCATTAAAAAAATTTCAAAACTAACCGCAAAATGTATTTGAATAATTATATTTGTATCACTATGAGTACAGCATCATATTTATCAGATAGAATCAATAGCCTTTCAGAATCGGCAACATTGAAAATGACCAAATTAGGTCGTGAATTAGCAGCACAAGGTATTAACGTAATCAGCCTAAGTGTTGGTGAACCGGATTTTAATACGCCGGCACACGTTAAAGACGCCGCTAAGAAAGCATTAGACGATAATTTCACTAGATATTCTCCAGTACCAGGATACCCAGATTTACGTCAAGCGGTAGTTAATAAATTAAAAAATGAAAACGGCCTTGATTACGACATATCGCAAATCGTGGTTTCAACAGGCGCTAAACAATCGTTATCAAACGTAATTCTTACCTTGGTAAATCCTGGTGATGAAGTTATTATTCCTACTCCTTACTGGGTTTCTTATTCAGAAATGGTAACATTGGCGGAAGGTAAATCTGTATTTATCAATACTGATATCGAAAGCAACTTCAAAATTACAGCAGAACAATTAGAAGCAGCAATTACACCAAAGTCTAAAGTTTTCATGTTTTCTTCTCCTTGTAACCCTACTGGATCAGTATATAGCAAGGATGAATTGGCTGCTTTAGTTAAAGTTTTTGAGAAACATCCAAATATTTTCATCATTTCAGATGAGATTTATGAGCACATTAACTTCGTAGACAAACACGAATCTATCGCTCAATTCGCAAGCGTAAAAGACAGAGTAATTATTATCAATGGCTTTTCAAAAGCTTTCGCAATGACAGGATGGAGACTAGGTTATATTGCAGCAAATAAAGAAATTGCAACAGCAAATGATAAGCTACAAGGTCAAACAACATCAGGGACTTGTTCTATAGCTCAAAGAGCAGGTATCGTTGCTTATGAACAGGGATTAGATTCTGTATATGAGATGAAAGAGGCTTTTGCGCGTCGTCGTCAATTGGTATACGACTTATTAAATGATATACCAGGGCTAAAAACTAATTTACCAGATGGCGCTTTCTATTTCTTCCCAGAAATTAGCTCTTTCTTTGGTAAAAAAGACCCAAATGGCAATGTTATTAAAGACTCATCTGATTTAGCATTGTATTTATTAAATTTCGGTCATATTGCTACAGTAGGTGGCGATTCATTCGGAAACAACAATTATATTCGTTTGTCTTACGCGGCATCTGATGACAATTTGAAAGAAGCATTGAGAAGAATGAAAGATGCATTAGGAAAATTAGTGTAATCTATAGCATAATTAACAAATACAAAAGGCTTCAAAATGGACTGACCCCCAAAAGTTGGACGACTTTATACAATGTTTTTGATATAATGAGCTCGGTATTCCACCGGGCTCATTCCATTTAAATTAATTCGTATTCTTTCGTTATTATAATACTTTATATATTCTCTAATATCTTTAGCTAACTCAAAAATAGAAGTATATTTTTTTAGATAAAACAATTCTG
>NZ_JADEYP010000045.1 GCF_020295405.1 Sphingobacterium bovistauri | reverse complement strand
ATTGTACTTTCATATCGTTTTTTGGGTGCACCTCAATTTACAAAAAATTGAGGACAAAAAACATAAGCCCCGCCATTATTTTTTAATGACGGGGCTCTTTAATTAACAGACCTTTTTAGACAGCCTCTTTCGGATTTTAATTGGTTTGGTAAACGTATTTATATAATATTCAAGGTGTCAAAATGTGATATTAATTATCCTTTTTTAGCTAATTCGATCTTAGCACTCATTTCATTTACTATTTTGTCGATATCTGCAGCTCCTCCTGCTGTTTCAAAACGAATAAATCCATCCTTATCAATCACTACTTTGTGCGGTATACCTCGCACACCGTATGCAGTAGCAGTATTATTTGAACGATCTTTCATTTCATCAAATAGCACATGAAATGTGTAATTGTTTTCTTTAATAAATTGATCAACGAGTTCTTTGTAATTTTCTTCTTTTTGCCATGTATCGACGAAGAAGAATTCTACCTCTTTGTCACCTTTGTATTTGTTTACAGCAGCCTGCATGCCAGGGAATGAATTTTTACAGGGTCCACACCATGTAGCCCAAAAATCTAAGATTACAACTTTACCTCTTAAATCCTTTAATGAAATGGTTTCACCCTTCAAATTTGTCAATGAGAAATTTGGGGCTTCTTTCTTAATCATTTCTTTTTTATACTTGGCAAGTACAGCTTGATTGGATTTAGCAGAAATGGTGTTAATGTAAGTTTCAATATTCTGGTTTTGATTTCGATTTAGTTTACTGTACAATTCGCGAACCTTATTAATCATTCTTTCTTCACTGATATGATTATTGAGATAGTCACTCAATAGGATGAAGGCATCCAAATCTCTATTATTCTGTGAATACGCTTGAGCTAATAATTCTACATTGTAGGTACTTCTGTTATTAGAGAATTTAATATATTCTTCTAATACAGTAGTTGCTTCATCTATTTTAGATACGTTCAATAAAGCCCTAGCATAAGTTGGAGCTAAATTGTTATAAGATCTTACTATTGCGATTTTGTTTTCGAAGTCTTCAGATGCTATAGTAGCATGTTTTGCAATTTTATAAGCAGGTTCTAATAATTCAATTGCCGTGGAATTATTTTTGACATTTATCAAATCCCTACCAACACCATTGACAAATACCGTATAATTAGGAGAAGTTTTCAATCTTTCAATATACTCTTTTCCTTTTGAAGGATTTTTTTCTCTAAAAAATAAAGTTGCCATTTGCGCATCTGCCTGAGCATAAATGCTTCTTTCTTCTTTTTTGAATGAGTCTATTGGGAATTTAGTTAACCATTTTATATAAAGTTTTTCTACCTCTGCGATCGGTAGATTATGCTTTGCTACAAATATTTTATTATACTCATTCATACGTACAGTATTGCCCCTAGGAAATTTTTTAATAACAGCTTTATGAGCTTTTTCAGCATCTTTTTTTCTTTGAAGTGCCTCATATAAAGAAGCACCAAGATTCATTAGTTGCTCAGAATCTTTTTTCATCAATGCATCGGCTTCTAAACCTAGTGCAGCTTTCGAAGCTGGATCATGCTTGGTCGCTAGTTCATTAATTCTAATATATATATCTGTTAATGATGCGCCTTTCTGTGCCGCTATTTGTGCTTGTAGACTATTCAAAAATAGGCATGTCAATAGAGCTGATAATATCGTTTTTATGTTATTCATATAAGATTTGAGTTCAAATTTATTGCTCGTTTCGATTACGGTAATTGATATGTTCTATTTGACCGAATCCGTTATATACTTTTTCGAATTTTTGATTTTCAAAATTCCCCGTCGGGTCTAATCTGAAATAATACACACTTCCCTCAGTCGCTGTATTGGCTGCTACGACAAGTATTTTATTAAAGTCAGGATCCGTTATAGCCGTAGAGCCCCAACCTTTGTGTTTATACATGGATATCATTTTTACTTTAGTACCACTCGGAAATTCGTAAAGAGGCCCTCTAGAGCTGTTAGATTGGATGTCATACAAATATATTTTGTTGTCTGTGGCATAATATATATGTGGAATGGAAGATGAACTAGCAAAACTAATTGCTTTATCAATTTCAGGACTATTTTGTATTTTTTGGAACGAGGTAGCTTGGTTGGTAGTAAACGGGTTATATGCATAGAAATAATATTGATTACTATTATCTTTCATTATTGTATAAAACTCTCTTTGTGCCCCTAGATCTGCCGCAACCATAGTTTTTCCTACGTTGTTTAGGTCATATTTGTTATTTATATTGTTGGAAAATGTCTGCAGCGCACGTCCAAAGAAACTAGATTGTAAGAATCTTTTATTCTCATTATCATAAAAGGAAATGTAAGTAGTTTCTCCATAAAAGATGAATGGGAAAAGTTTGCCAGACTGACCGCTGAATGGTATCGAATATTTACTTACACCGAAGATTGGATTAGTGGTGGCGTGTACTTTACCATTAGCGATGATATATTGTTCAGAACTTGATGCACTTATGGCAAAAAATGGTGATTCGATATTAGCTGGTATAGTAAATAAATTGAATAAATTGTTTTGGTTTGCAGAGACTAAAAAATCATTTGCTGTAAGTCTACTAATTTCTTCATTAGTAAATACATATATGTCTTTTATTTGTCCGGTAACAGCTGTAAACGATGCGAGACCTTTTCCTTTCAGCGTAATGTTGTTATAATCTTTTAATGGATCTAAATATACATTCCCATCTCTTCGGATGAACGATAATTTGGCCTTATTATCAACATTCGTCATTAACAACCAGCCTTCATGAAAAGCCGCTGTAATATTTACGGTAAATCTTTTAATACTTTTTATCCCTGTTATTTCGTTTTTAACAGTGTATTGGATAAAATAAAGTTTGGGAGGTAATGTTATTATTTGATCTAAATTTTTTTCTCGTGATAAAAGAACTGCTTCTTCATTTTCTATTTGGACGAATGTATTGCTGGTTTGCGTAGGGAACATTAACCATTCGTAAGAGTAAGAATTTTTATCATCAGGAATAGATTCTGCTAGATCTGGATTGATGGTCAATCTTTCTAATTGTTGGATAGTAAATACGGAGTCGCTTGTATTAATAGAAACGGTATTAATATCTGTATAGGTATAGTTCCCACTATCTTTCGTACACGAATAAAGTACAAATAATGTGAGGCATGAATAAATTAATATATATAGTTTTTTCATTGTTATATTAGTTAGGAAAGCTAATTGGTTTTTGGTTTTCGTCTAATAATGGTCCATTTACTTTAACGTATTCTTGTAAAGCTACATTCAGTAGCCCTTTGAAGTTAATCAATTCGGGATCGTTGAACACTTGAAAAGAAAAATCTGAAAAACCAGTCTCATCTATCATGAATTTATATTTCACATCACTGTATTCGCCAAAATAACTTTGGATATTATTCCAATAGGTTGGTTTTAAAAGTCTGTTGCTGAAATTTATCTTGAACATACTGTATGTTAAACCGTTGTTGATGATTCCAGATCCTTGAGGGAAACTTTCATTTTCGAGTACTTCAAGTTCCAGACGTAAGGTGTTGGTTTTTAGGTCTGGAGCATTTAGTAAGACTACAGGATATTCTATGGTATTTGTATTTGATTTGATTGAAATTTTTGGAAGTATATAATGTATATTTTCTTTAGCTGTTGTGCCTTTAACAGCTTTCAATTGAAATGCTCTATCAAAATCTTTGACATCACCGAGTACCCTCATTTTTACGAAAACAGTATCTTTTTCGACTAACCCAACTTGGTTAGCAAAAGAATAATTAGCACTGTCAATGGAATAAAAGTAAACGCCATCTCCAGCTATATACTGTTGAAGAGTAGCTTTATTACATGCTGTGAATAGCCCAATAAAGCATACAAATAATATTAATATATATTTCATAGGGTTTAGATTTAGTTGTTTTGTTGTGGATTGAATTCTGTTTCACTATTCGGAATTGGCAATATGTAGTGATTAGCAGTCACTGTACCAGTTCTGAATCTCATTGTACTAGCATTAATTCTCTTGTAAAAGAAAAATAGCTGTCCCTCTGCATAAAATTCTTTTTGGTATTCTTTGCTAATCTCATTTTCTAAATTTGCTACATTTTGATTCAATTGGCTCAAGCCTCTATTTCTTCGTACTTGATTAATTGCTGCAAAAGCTTCATCTCTGTTTTGAGTAGATTCGGCAATAATGTAATACAATTCTGACAGACGAATAAGGGGCACCGTCTGATCCAGACGGTCATTTTCTGTAAAGCCTATTAAAGACCAAGTTTGCCAGTATTTGCTTGGGAATCGAACACTTCCGTTAAGTTCAGTAAGATATAAGTATCTATAATCTGTACTTCCGCCACTCGTTGTTTCATAGAGTGAATTGAAGTTAGCTTGGCTTATTGTTAGGTGGAGTGGTGAGCCACTAGCGATAAATTTGAAATACGGCGATCCTCCTGCTTCTACCCAATCAATCATTTTACGAATTCTAATTGAAAATACCTGCTCAGTAGAGAATAACCTATCTTTCGTAGCTGCAGCGGCTGATATTCGTGCATTGGTAATGAAAGATAATACTTCAGAATTAATAACAGATTGTGCCGCATTATATGCGCCTGTTTTATCTCCTTTGTATAGTAAGACACGTGCTTCTAAGGCTTTGATAGCAAGAAAATTCATGCTATACTTTCTGTTTTTTTCGTTTTTTAGTATAGGGTCTATATCTTTAAGTAAAGATTCAGCATCTTTTAAGTCTTTTAAGATGAGTTCGATGCTTTCAGATACAGTAATATATCGTTGCGCAGTAGAGTTTAATTCTGTCCTATATGGAATGGCTAATTTATTTGGATCATTAGTGTTATTCGGAGCAAATATTCTCAATAGATCAAAATGTAAGTACGCTCGCAGCCCTAATGATTCTCCTTTGATTAAAACATAATTGTTTCCTATAAAAAATTGCTTCTGTTGGTCAATATTAGCTAATATGTTGTTTAATCCAGCTATAGCTTTGTAGCTTTTTTGCCAAATTTGTTCACCATAATTCATGACCTCACTAGTTTGATAATTTAGTGCAGTGGTTTCTTTAAATTTGAAGTTTGCACTTGTTGTATAGTTTTGTCCAAGTGCACTTGCAAACCCCATAGTAAGGTTGTCTCCATACAATTCTCTTGACGCAAATTGCGAATAGACACCTGTGAGCGCTTGTTGAAATCCGACCTCAGAGCTTAATAAATCATCTTCAGAAATAGAGGACTTTGGATTCACATTTAAGAACTTCTCGCAAGAAGAGCAAAGAAGAAGTATTACGATTAGTGTATGTAAATATGTATATCTTTTCATAGGACTTTATTTAGAAGGTGCAACGTAGTGATAAGGAATAAGTTCTTGCAAATGGGTTATCAGTTCCTCGTTCTATTTGAATCGAACTTGCTCTGTATAGGTCATTTGTGATGGCTGTAATTTGAAAAGAACTTAGCCCCATTCTGTTTATGAAAGCACTTTTATAAAAATTGTATGATAGAGATAGCGAATTTAGATTTAATGTATTTTCATTTTGAACAAATCTAGATGTAAGTCTGGTAGGGGGCTTATTCAGCATAATCTTTGTAAAATCGCTGCGATCTCCAAGTTGTGTCCAACCCAAGTCATATGCACGCTGATCTACGTTATATAATGGATTTACATTTTCAACACGATTGATAAGTGTCTGGTTATATAACTGTCCTCCAAATTTATAATCGAATTGTGCTTGTAATGTGAATCCTTTGTAAATAAATTGTGTTCCGAATAATCCGTTCCATTTAGGATCTGTTTTTCCAGAAGCTACTTTATCCTGTGTATTCCAAATGAACGTTTTGTTGCCAAATCGATCTAAAAATATTTCTGCACCCGTCGATGGATCTACACCTAATGATTGTACCGTGTAGATTGTATTGATTGATTGACCTTCAGTCAAGAGAATATTTGGTACACGTTGCGGTGACTCATTGTTTAGTTTATCATTGACTGCTTTAAGACGGTTTGAAAGTTCTTTAAGCGTGTTTTTGTTTGAAAAGGCACTTGCATTTACAGACCAAATTATACCTTCTTGCGGATTATTAATTACTTTATAACGTGCGCCAATCTCGTATCCAATATTTTCTACTTTACCTAGATTTTCGACATAGCTTGTGAATCCTGTAGAAGAAGGTAACGATATGGTTGTAATGGTGTTATTGGTAATTGATCGATAATGATCAAATTTTAAATCCAAATTCTCATTAAATAATACGATATCCGCTCCCACGTTTAAGGTACGGACATCTTGCCAGCTTAGACGCTTATTGGCTAAGCTAATGATTTCAGCTCCTAACTGTCCATTATAAATGTTATTCGTGCCAAAAGTATATCTAGTCTGTGCTTGATATGCTGGAATGTTTATACTTCCAGAGGAACCATATGATGAGCGAATTTTAAATCTGTTGATTTGTTCGATATCCTTAATAAAGGATTCATTGTGAATATTCCATCCTGCACCGAATGACCAGAATGTTCCAAATCGTTTGTCAGCACCAAATTGAGAAGATCCATCACGGCGCAGTGAAGCATCAACTAGGTATTTGTTGTCAAAACTGTAACTGGCATTTGCCAATAATCCCACTCTATTTACTTTACTTTCATCACCTGAAGGCTTGCTGTTCAATTCATATTGTGTAGCAAACAAAAGGTTATCTAGTTTGTCAAAAGCAAACCCTTCGGCAGTAATGGTATGATAATTTTGATTTGTGCTAGCAATGTCAAAACCAAATGTTGAAAAGACTAAGTGCTTATTTTTTTTCAGGTTATAGTTGATCATGGTTCTGCTTTCATAACCAAGACTATTATTGTTTTGAGCTGAGTAACTACCTTTTCTTGTTACATCTGTTACGTTGTTGAATCTAGAATGTTGAGCCGGATAAAATTGATCATTAGAACCACTTTGTTTGTTAAGACTTAAATTGGATTCCAAAAATAGTCCTGCTGTGATATCATATCTCAATTGGAAATTATTACTAATACCAAAATACTGATTCTGATTTTTGATATTCAAGTGCGCATCATACAGTGGGTTGGCGTATCTTGTGAAATTTAATTCTCCAGTTTGAATTGTTTCTAAGATAGGTTTGATATTGCCATTTTCATCAAATGGCTTCCAGTATGGATTTTGATTTACATAATTGCTAAAAGAACCGTAGGGCGATTCATTTGATGTGTTTTGAAATATTCTGATGGAATTTTGGAATCTTAGTTTGCTAACTTTATAGGTCAGGTCAAATTGTCCAGAATAGTTGTTACGTTTTTGACCTTTCATTACACCTGATTGCAAATCTCCCGTCAATTGGATTCCATACAAAATACTGTTATCACCTCCATTTAGATACAAAGATGTTCTATTACTTTGTCCAGTTTGTACCGGCTGAGCCAACCAATCTGTGTTTGCCCCACTTTCTATCGCTTTTAAGCGTTCGTTGTATATCACATCGTAGAAGTACTGAGATCGAGGATTGTTTTGGTCATAAATACCAACTCTTCTTTCAAAGTCTAATTTCTCTTGTGCATTTAACATGCTGTATACTGAGAGATCTGGTGTAGTAATTCTATAGTCATTGTTTACAGTGACTCTTACTTTTCCTGAAGCAGGCGTAATTGAATTAATTACCATTACACCATTGGCACCACGAGAACCATATATAGAAGTTGCAGCGGCATCTTTTAGTATCGTAACAGTCTCTATATTGTTTAAATCTAGATCCACTACACGTTGTAATGACACTTCAAAACCATCCAAAATAAATAAAGGTTGATTCGGATTGGCCGAAAGTTCTCCACTTAAATTGGGCATAGAGTTGGTGCCTCTTATTTGTACTTCGGGTAGAGCATTTATGTTACTACCTTGAGATAGATTTGGAAGTATTCTGAAAGAAGGATCCATTGCACTTACTGCAGTTAGTAAGTTGTTGGAGCTGAATGATTTTAATTCCACTCCTTTCATGGTTGTTGCTGCTCCAGTGAAATTTTCTTTGGGTCTGTTGAATAATCCCGTCACAACAACACTTTCTACTTCTAAAGTTTTAGCAAGCATTGAGATATTAAGTGGCTCAGCAGAGCGAACTTTAATACTTTTATTTTCAAACCCCAACATTTTTACAATTAGTACATCCGAAATAGAGGATCGAATGGAAAACCTACCATCAGCATTTGAGACTGCTGTCACATTGTTTTCGCTAGACGTAATTGATGCGTTTGGGATGGGTTTTCCAGAATCATCATAAACATAGCCTTCTATGATTTGTGTTTGTTGTTCCTGAATCTGTAATATCGAAGTTGATTTGTTATTTTTGGGTAGATCTTTTTTTGAAATAATAATTTCTTTGCCAAGTATCTTGTATTGAATCGGTTGGTCTTTCGTTATTTTGGTTAGAACCTCCTCAATAGTCATTGTTGATCCATCGAAGGATACAGGTTTAGCACTGTCTAATACGTCTTTGCGTGCAAAGACACTCATAGCTGTTTGCTTTTTGATTTGAGCAAAGACAGACCTTAAAGGGATGTTTTTTCCTTTAATAGTTACTTTTTGGGCGCTCGAAGAGAAAGACAATAATATTAATCCGAGTATGGGAAAAATTATTTTTGCCTTTTTCAGAAGAATAGAAATCGTGTTTCGATTGTTGAAATCAAACGGATTTAATTTTTCTTTCATAGGTATGAGGTGATAGGTTTGGTATTTAGTTCGTGTTGTTATTCAATAATTAATTTTTGATTTTTAATATTCATATTTACGCCGGATTGCTTAAATATATTTATAAGATCATTTAATGTGTTATGTTTACTTAATTCTCCGTAGAATTCTATTTTTGGAATCTCAGTTTTATATATTATTTCAACGTCATACCATCGTGCAATTTGGAGCATAGATTCTTCAAATGTTAAATCTTCAAAATTGAATTTGCTGTTTATCCAAGCGATATCATTTTCCAAATTCGTTTGCGATACGAGAATATTATTTGCCGATTTGTAAATCACCCCTTTTTGTCCAGGGCTTAGGATAGCCGATTTATTAAATTGATTAATCAATTTGACTTTACCTTCTATCAATGAGGTTTTAAGGTAGCTTTGTTCTTTGTAGGCATTAATGTTGAATTGAGTGCCTAAGACCTCTATTTTTCTGTTATTGTCTAGTTCAACAATGAATTTAGAATTATTTACTTTAGCGACTTCCAAGTATACTTCGCCAGAGACTTTAATTACTCTTTCATTATGACCAAATTTTGATGGGTAGGTGATTTTAGATTCTGCATTTAGCCATGCCTTAGTTCCATCTGGTAGGATCGCTTTATAGTTACCCTTACGAGGAGTTGATAGCTCCAATTCAACTACAGATTCTGTAATTTCACTTATTTTTTCTTTATTGTCTAAAATAAGATTATTTCCTTCAATCTTAATTTCTGTATTCTCTTCATCAAAATCATACAAGCGACCATCGGATAATTTTAAAATAGCTCTATTACCTCCTGGTTGTACATCTTCATTGATAGCGAGTTCATTTGAAGTGGATGTATGTTGGTTGGTATAATTATGTTTTACAAAAAGAATTGATGCAGCAAGTATCATAATAATACTCGCTGCAATTATATAAATAGATGGTTTGGTCTTGTATATGATCTTCTTTTTAGAAGTCTCTGATATTATTATAGCTTCAGATTTCTCAATTATATTCGTGATAATAGGGTCATTTTCAATGTTGTGATCTAACAAATCTTGCTCTATCCACTTCACCAATTCATCTTCAGCATCTTTATCATTATTTAGTATTGATAAAAATTCATCTAATTCAATGGAAGATATCTTCCGGTTTTTATACGAAGAATATAGATTTCTAATCCTGTCTATGTTTTTCATTTGTACTCACTATATATCTAATACACCTAAGTGAGCAAAAGTAGGTAGGTCAAATGATATTTTTTTTAAGAAAGTGCCACTAATATCGCAGAAATGATTTTAATGTTGGTCGTTATTAGACTTTTTAGCTTTTTATTAGCATCTCGCACATGTGTATTTACCGTTTGTTCAGATAATCCCAATAATGAAGCAATCTCCTTGTGTGTTCTGAGTTCAATCTTGGATAATTGAATTATTGTTTTTTGTTGAGGGGATAATTTACTTAATAAATTATCTAATAATTGAAGGTTTTCTTTCCTATAAATATTGTCCAAAATAGGGTTATAATCCTCTTGGTAATATTCTAAAAGTAAACTTTTATAGTTTTCATCCGTAGCTGCTTTTCGAAATACATTTTTCGTTTTGTTGGCTGCAATAGTGAAAATATAGGATTTAAGTGGTTTTGAATCATCTAACTTCTCTCGATTTTCCCATAAGGCTATGAATGTCTCTTGAAGTATATCTTGAGTTATTTCTTCAGATCTTAATAGTTTATAAAGATTAGTCGCTAATTGTCTTTTGTATTTATTGAATATGGAGGCAAAGGCTTTATGGTCCCCTTGGATTAATAGTTTACATAATTGAGTATCTGAATTTATTTCTAACTCTTTCATAGCGAATTTAGATTCCACAGGAATCTATAGATTTTGATGTTGTATAAATCACAGGTAATTTGTCCGAAAATATAGTTTTTTTTGTACCAATCAAAATTCGGATAGCTTTTATCCATTCGTATTTATAGCTCATGGTACCTTTGATACATGTTTTGTGTCAAAGAAATACTTTTCAACGTATCATGAAATCCGATGTAATTCTACTTTCAATTTAGATATTTTATCTCTACATGTTCCAAACTGAGGAATCATTCATCATACATTTGCTATTGGAAGAAATCTATGAATGCTTTGTTACAAATGATTGAATTTGTCTCCTTCTTGCGTGATTCTTTTAAAGAAAAAAAGTTGCCTCTTTAGTTTTTTTTATTTCTCTTAAATTGATATTTTTTTCCTCTCTTTTTGCGAAAGTATTTTAATCCTACTTTTAAGAAAATAAGTGTGTTTTTGGGCATTTTTTTTCTAATCTATATGATCCTTTTTACACAATCGTTTGTTCAAATTGCGCAATCGATTTCTTGCTTCATTGTCTCAAAAAGGCTTGTTTTTGATTTTATGTGGTGTTAGTTTTAGCCCAAGTAAAATTAAAAATAACCCTTATTATGTATCAAAATTTATTGCTTAGAACTAAGCATTTTCTTTTTACTTTATTACTAATTCTCACTTATAGTTTTACTGCCTTTGGACAGCAGACTGTTACAGGTATTGTATCTGATAGCAACGGCCCATTGGGTAGTGTTTCGATACGATCGAAGAATAGTAATAAAGTAGTTTCTTCAACAGGGACGGATGGCTCATTCCGCGTTAACGTGGGTGCGACTGATGTGTTGATTTTCAGTATTGTTGGTTATATACAAAAGCAAGAGGCTGTTAATAATCGTTCAGTTATTAATGTTTCTCTAGAGTCATTGGAAAATATGCTCGAAGAAACTATTGTGACGGGGTATACAACCATTAATCGAACTAAAAATACAGGATCAATTTCTAGTATTTCAGCAAAAGATATCGAAAATCTTCCAGCTGCGAGTATAGATGTATTGCTTCAAGGTAAGCTTCCTGGTGTGAATGTCCAGAATTTCACAGGTATGCCTGGTGTTAAAACATCATTAGTAATCCGTGGAAATTCAAGTATTCCTAGGTCAAGTAATCAATTTGATACTGAGAATTTAACAAGTAATCCATTGTATGTAATTGATGGAGTTCCAATCGCAGATGATGAGATAAGAGCTTTTAATGTGACTGGTACTAATTTTTTGTCTAGTTTGAATCCAAACGATATCGAATCTGTTGACGTATTGAAAGATGCATCTTCGGCAGCGCTATATGGTTCACGCGCAAATAATGGTGTTATATTGATTAAAACGAAGCGTGGTAGAGTGGGTAAACCTAGAATAAGTCTGAATACTTACCAAGGGTTTATTGTACAGCCAGAGAAGCTAAATACTTTATTGGGAAGAGCTGAACGTAATCAAAAGCTTGGTCTACTATACCGCTATGGTACACACACCCAACAGAGTAATTTGCCTATTATGCTTACAGATAGTTTGAATCCAGCTTTCAATGGTAATACAGACTATCAAGACTTATTTTTTCAAAATGGTTTACTTCAAAATTATGATTTATCAGTTTCTGGAGGTACAGAACATATAAATTATAGAATTTCTGGAGGTTATTATGATGAAAAAGGTATTGTTAAAAACACAGGCTTTAAACGTTATTCTTTTACAAGTAATGTGAATTTTAATTTTTCTAAATCATTAGAATTGTTGACAAATTTTAAGGTCTCGACTATGGATCGTAAAGAAGGGAGAGGTACTACTGAATTTCTGCGTGAAAGATCTTATAGAAATATATATGGCGTCAATCCAATAAATATGTACTCTTCTCTTTACCAGTTGTCTGAAGGGACTATTGATGGTATTTTAAATCCATATGAGCATCAACGAAATGATAATATCAATGTGGATATAACTGGAGTAGGTGAGTTAAGATATTCGTTCTTGAATGACTTCAGACTTAGCTCAAGAAGTATCATTAATTATTCTACGGCTAAAAATGATTTCTTTTCACCATCATATATGAATTCAGATAATTTGGCTGCTGGTAAATCTACTCACACGCAGTACAGAAAGTATTTGATGACGAACAATTTGTTGTGGACGAAGACTTTTAGTGATGTACATAATTTTACGGCTAACCTTGTTCACGAGTATGAGACACGTACGAATACAGGAATGTATTTATTAGGAATAGGTATTCCTAACGATAATATTCAAGTAATTAAAGGTATAAGCCCTAATAATTTGAATGGATATACCGATCTGTCTACCTACGCTAAGTTGTCTTTTTTGGGTGCACTACACTATGATTACGACAGTCGTTATTTAATCGATGCGGTATGGAGAAAGGATGCTTCTTCTCGTTTTGGTAAAAATAACAAATGGGGTAATTTCCCATCTGTAGCTGTGGGTTGGATAATTTCAAATGAATCTTTTGCTCAAGAGCTTGGCTGGATGAATGAATTGAAATTGAGAGCGAGTTGGGGTCGTACAGGTGATGAATCAAGTATTACAGATTATGACCGTTATAATGCGTATATACCTGGTGATGCTGCGTATGCAGGTTCTGGAACAGTAAATTCATATGGTGGTTCCACTGCAATTATTCCTAATTATGCCGGAATTACAAACGATGACATTACATGGCAACAAACTGAAACATGGAATTTAGGTGTGGATGGTAGTTTTTTTAGTAACAGATTTTTCTTCAATATTGATGCATACTCTCGCGAGACTTCAGGGCAAATGTTAAGTATTACCATTCCAGAATACACAGGATATGCAAGCACATTTACTAACGCTGCTTCCGTAAGAAATTCCGGTTTGGAATTGAATATTGGTGGTCGTGTGTTCGATAATGAAAAGGCATTCCAATGGACGCCATCAATCAATATGGCATTCAACAAAAATATGGTGACTGCTTTGCCAAATGGTAATCGCGATATCTATTATGGACAAGCTGTATATGTGGTAGGTAAACCTTTGAATATGTACTATGGTTTCTTAGTAGATGGCGCTATTAGTTCATCAAATGACATCATCGTCAATCCATACACCGGTGCTCTAGGAAGTACAAAGTGGGGGACATTAAAGCCAGGTTATGCAAATTGGGTGGATGTAAATGGTGATTATACAATTTCAGATGGCATTGGTGCAGACGATCGTACTTTCTTTGGTGATTCAAATCCAAAAGTAGTTGGCGGTTTCAACAATCTATTTACGTATAAAGATTTTTCATTGCAAGTGTTAACAACTTTTACACTTGGTAGAGATATTATGAACCAATCTTTTGCGCAACGCATGTCAAATAGCTTCTTCTATGGTAATCCATTTGATATGGCTAGACGTTCGATCGGAGACTTGGAGCAGTATAGCTATTGGAAACAAGAAGGAGATGTAGCGCAATATCCAGCGTTCAATCCATATTTGGGACTATATACTTGGAGAACAGGTCAATCTATGTTCATGGAGCCAGGATGGTATGTGCGTATCAAAAATGTAAACTTAACGTATCGTTTTGATCCAACGAAGCATGGTTGGATGCAAAGAGCAAAATTAAACACACTAAGATTATATGCTACAGTTGATAACGTAGTAATGTTCCAATCTTTTTCTGGTATTGATGCAGAGCGTGTAGATGGTCAAGGGTATGATATGGCTGATGGATATCCATTACCTAGAAAAGTAACATTAGGTCTTCAATTTGACTTTTAAATTAAAGAAATTATGAAAAAAATAAATATATCAAAGTTAATTCTGAGCATATTTTTACTTACTGGAACGAGTGTTTTTGTGTCTTGTGAGAAAGAATTAGAAAATGTGTTGAAGAATGACACATATAGTGATGCATTTTGGAAAAATCAATCGGATGTAGAGGGGGCAATTAATGGGACATACGGGTTATTTCGTAATGCGTTAAATAATAATCAAGCGTTCTTCGTGTGGGGAGATACTCCAATTGGAAATTTTGTAACAAACAATGGTACCTTACATTCTGATATTTTCACTAGAGGATGGTTGATTCCATATTACAGAGAAGGTGGTACATTGAATTGGGTAAACTGGTACAAAATCATCAATTTGGCAAATCTTATCATTGAAAAGACTCCAAGTATTTCAGATGCTAATTTTGCAGAGGGTCAAAAGGATAATTTAATTGGTCAAGCTTATTTTATGCGTGGGCTAGCATATTTCTATTTAACTAGAGTATGGGGCGATGTTCCGTTGCAACTCAAAGCAACCGAAAGTGGTAGTGATGTAGAATTGAAGGGCGGTACAGCTAGCACGGAAATTCTAGATTTAATCATGGCGGACGCGCAGAAGGCTTCTTCGTTAATGACTTGGGAATCTGTAGATAAGTCAGGTAGAAGAAAAGGAAACAAAGGATCTGCATTAGCTTTATTGGCACATGCATCTGCATTCCAAAATGATTATCAAAAAACATTAATCTATACTGATTCTATCATCAATCAAAGTGCAAATTTTGCACTGTTGAGCCCAGGCAATGTATCCGAAGTTTTTTCTAATAATGAAGCAAAGGAGAATATTTTTGTCATTACTCAAAAGGATGGTGAAAATGAGTCTGCAGCTCATACAAATAATGTTTTCACTACTTCTGTGACGTTTAGTACAACCAGTTCTATTAGCTATCCTGGGTTTCCTTTCTTTGAACCAAATTATTACGTAGATAAATCACGTTTGGATAAACTATATAGTCCTAACGATAAGAGGAGAGAAGATTTCTTTCTAAAATTTGATGATGGAGTAGTAGCTGTGGATAATAATGCACGTACGGAGAGATTCCAATTAACAAAATATACAAATTTCACTTTTAAAAATGCTGCGGCATTAGGTGATTTACGCGCAGAAAGTAACATTGTGATTTTCCGTTTAGCAGATATTATTCTATTGAAATCAGAAGCTTTATTTCAATTGGGTAGACTCAATGACTCTCAGAATACGTTGAACATTATTCGTCAAAGAGCGGGTTTGGAACCAGTAAGTGCCAATTTGAATAATAGAGCGTATTATACGGAGATTTTAAAAGAAAGACAACGTGAGTTGATAGGTGAAGGCCATAATTACTTCGATATCGTTCGTAACATTTGGAAAAAGAATTCTGCGCAAGATTTTCAATTTAACCCGACAGACCTTATTTCTTGGAATATCACTTTAGGCGATGGTGGAGCTGATCGATTTGCACAGAAAGGTTATTATTTCCCTATTGAAAATGCTAACCTTAATTCCAACCGACTTATTACACAGATTCCATATTGGATGGGTAAATACTAATGTTAATTTCAATGAAAATGAAAAATATTATAAAATTTTGTTTCGCTACTTTTTTATCCGTTTTACTTTTTGCTTCATGTACTAAGGATCAAATTATAGATGGAGGAGTGAGCAATCCGAAGGTCAACATGACTACATATGATTATTTAAAATCACACCCTCGTGGTCTTTTTGATACATTAATCATGATTATCGATAAAGGTGGTATGGTTGATTTGATAAATAATCAAAAAACATTTTTTGCGCCAACTGACTATAGTATAAATGCTTATATCTCTATTCGTCAGTCTGAAATACGTAGAATCGATGAACGTAAAAATTATACGTTGGATTCGTTATTTAAGCAATTTACACCTCAGATGTTAAGAGATTCTATGTCTGTTTACTTGTTTCCAGATGAAATTATTAGAACAAACTTGGATGCGACAGGGAAAACATATCAAAGTGCTTTTAATAATTACAGCTTTTTGATGACTTTGGAACAACATACCAATGACGATTACAATGCTGGTGGATTGATACCAGAGCGTCCAAGTTTTATGTATTATAATCGTGTAGTAGGTGAGCGCGATGTATTAGTCGCTGGTCAGCTGAAAGATCCTAGTGGGAATACTAACCTTTTAGATGTCAAAACGATTTGTCAGACTACAGGTATTCACACTAATACTGGTGTATTGCATGTGTTGAATAATGGACATGCTTGGATCAGATCTTTGAAATTAAACATTAAATAACTAGCCGAATGAAAAATATATATAAATTAACATTTAATATTCTGCTTGTTGTGATTTTGTGTTCAACAAGTTGTAAAGAGGTTGAAGTCGGATATTTAAGTGAAAATATCCGCTATGGCTCTAACCCTGTAGTAGTGGATAAAGGTGTCTTTAAAATCGTAACTGGGATCATTCCTGATAACTCGACACCTCCTTTCAAAATTAGCATCTTGGATGTTAGAAATAAGCAGACGGGAGTACGTGAAGAAGCTTTTTTCAAAGAGTCTGAAATTACAGTATGGAAAGAAAGGTACGATCCTAAAACAGACACCACGTTAGCACTAATTGATGCTAAACGTGAAAAGCAAATGACTCTTCCTTTTCAGATTATAGAGAAAAGTGGACAGTTAATGTTTACTCAAGCAACGGATAATATTCCGACTGGCGAATATTTGTTAGATATCGTAGTCGAAAATTCGAAAGGAAGAAAGGAATATAAAAGTATTACTACATTACAAGTTAAAGATCCTTTGCATTTTGAACACATCAATGCACCTTACTATACTTTAGTAAAACCTGAGGATGGTACAGGTGTGAGATACCCTCATGATGTTGATTGGTTTGATATCAACAATCAACAAAGTGCTACTACTCGATTTGAGATTACAAGAGATGCACAAGGGCCGAATCAAATTATATTGAAGGTTTATGATAAGCATGGGAAAGTTTTTCCGGGCAAAGCATTACAGCGTAGACCTGATGGTACTGGTTTCTTAAAAACTATGCAAACATTTGCATATAAAACTACGGTTACTGAAGATGCAGTAATCCATGATTATGCACAAGCTAGATTCCCTGATGTGTATTGGGATTCGCAGACAAATGGTATTTTATGTTACTACAGAATTTACGATGAATATATTGAGTCAGCGGATTATGTCGATGTGTGGAATCCACCGTATGAGGTTACTTATAAAACCGATCCACGACCTTATATTTTGCAAATGAGATTTGGTTTGAAATTTAATCTTCCAGGTACTTATTTGGTGGAGATACATTTAAGAGCAACTAAAAAGCCAGGAAAGTAATTCTAGGCAAGTAATAAATAAAAAAGGCTTGATAATGGACTGACCCCCAAAAGTTGGACGAGACACTGTCTTATAAAGTGTGTAAATAATAAAATGTGGAGTTCATAAATAATTGGATTCCACATTTTTATTTACATAACTTTATTATTATGATTGACAGAGAATCATTATTAAACGACAAAGAGTT
>NZ_JADEYP010000044.1 GCF_020295405.1 Sphingobacterium bovistauri | reverse complement strand
CTTAGGTGACATCTTCAATAAATGTAAGGATAAAAAAGTTGCTTTTACAAAGTTAGGACTGTGGCACAATCAAGTAGAAAATGCGGGAATTGCTTCATTTGAGAGTGTAGCAAAATCAATTGCTGCTCACCATCCTCAAATTCTACATTACTTCGACAATAGAAGTACAAACGCGTCCGCAGAATCCTTCAATGCAAAGCTTAAGGCATTCAGGAGTATGTTTCGAGGTGTAAGAGATACTACCTTTTTCCTATACAGAGTGATGAAATTGTATGCTTAAAAATGATTATCCCCCCAAGGATTCAGCTTGATCCGTTTCTTATTCTATTTAAAGCAAACTCATCCATCAATAAAAAAATAGAATAAAATAAAAAGAGATCAAGTTTGTAATTGACATTGGAAATGAGAAAAGCCTTGTAACTATTTGTGTTACAAGGCTTTTTCTTTATTTTTGTGATCCCGCTGGGATTCGAACCCAGGACCCATACATTAAAAGTGTATTGCTCTACCAGCTGAGCTACGGAATCCTAATTCTTTTCGAATTATCCTTCGTTGTTTGAAGTGATGCAAAGGTAGGTATTTTACTTTAATCTGCAAATTTTGGACAGTTAAATTTGTTTATAATTTTATAACCTGTTCAAAAACTGAGAATTATTTTTTATAAAACACTGAAATGACTATTAAAAATAGGTCTCCATTAGGCTATATATGGACTAATTTGGAGTATATATTTAGGTGAAACAGCGCTCTTGTCGCTATCTAATCGAATATCGATTACTAACTTCGATAATATTCGCTCAGTAAGTAATGAATCACATCTGCTGAAATTCATTTTAGAAAATGTCCGGAAATGTTGTTTTTAGTAATTAAAAGTTAATAATTTAATCTTGCTTTTTATTTAGTGGAATTTCTACTACAAAAACTTTTTAAATAATTAGATTTTCATTTTCAATTGATATCTGAAATCTATTTTTGCAGCAAATTAATACTTGATACTATGAGAGCAAACATTTCTACAGTTCAGTTATTAGCGTGTATTGTTTTTTTACTCGCATTGTCGGCATTATTCTTTATATACAAATATATGTCTGTAGTCAATCCTGACGTGATTGATCAGCTTATCAAGTTTTAATTCAAGTTTAGGTAAAACTTTGATGACTTTTTAGCAGAGTATAACGTAATCCTACACAACAATGCTAACAAAGTTTTATGCATTATAGATTTAGCTAGGGGAGAGAAAGATTTTGTACCTGTGAGTATTAAAGTCATTTTTTCATAGCTCTCAAAAGCTCTGCGTCTAAGATTAGCCTAGTTCATAATAATCCATCAGGCAAATTAAAACTAAATAATCAATATAAGACTATTGAAGTGTGGTAAGTGCTTGATATTGAAGTTTATAAACACTTAATTGTTGGTGTTGAAGGGGGGGTAAGGGGATATTTAATACAATAGACTTCGTTTATTTTGCCATAAACGAGCTCTTTGATGTTGTTTTAAAAGAAATTGCTTAAAAATAGTTGCGAGTCTTACAAGAATTTATTTTTCTCCATCACACTACTTTAATATTATAGATTTGTATTATTCTATTGATTTATAAATTCTATTGCTTTGTCTAAAACTTCGTCCTTACCCTTTTTAATTCCCTCGATTGTTGGTTTTACAATGATATCTGGTATTATTCCCACACGCTGTGTATCTGTTCCGTCCGGATAATAAACTCCAATTCTGGAAATCATTGTTCTTAAACCTCCTGGAAGATATATTGTAGAAACGTTCCCGTCAGCACCTGCTGTTGTACTTCCTATTACTTTAGAATTTTTCACTGCCCTAAATGCCATAGCCGTATACTCTGCTTGACTTTGTGACTTTTCATTGACAAGTATGACTAACTTTCCTTTATAATAGTTTTCCTCATGAGGAATTTTAAGAGATTCGGTAAATGTAAATTCTCCTGGATTCGTGGGATTACCGTTTGAAAATTTTACGAATGGAGTTGATTCAGAAAAAAAGTATGATCCTAATTTAAAGGGAACAAAGGTTGATGGATAATTTCTGATGTCAATAATAATACCTTTGGTATTATTAAGTGATCTTTTTATTTCGGGAATGTCTTCATCTTTAATGGTTGCCAAAGTGATGTAACCAATATTCCCATCTAAAATTTTAAAACACTTTTCTTCTTTATTTATTTTGTACCATTGATACATATTTAATTGTTTTCTGTCAAATAAAGGCACATCATTTTGTTCACTTTTATTTCCAGAAATATAACTCAGGTTAATTGTATTGATTGTGGAGCGCAATAAGTCAGCTGAAATATCTCGTAACATAGCAGATTCATTTGATGAGGGATAAAATACTTTCAAGCTATCTACGATGGATTTAATTGTTTTTTTGTTAATATGAGTTATAATGTCACCAACTTTTAATTTCGCATTTTCAGAAAATTCGAGATTAAAGTAATCTGTTACTGTAAGTTTTTTTTCAATAAATTCAGCTTTAAAAGGTGCATAATTATTCCCTCGCAATTCCGCTAATTTGTCTCCACCTCCCCATAAATTTGCATGTGTATCGTTTATTTCTCCAATAATTTGAATAGTGACAAGTTCATAATCCAATTCGGTCTTAGCATTTATGCATTTAGGAATATATTCTTTTAATATGCTATCCCATTTTTTATCTGTCAAATGCTTGTTCGGAAAAAAATATTCAATCATATTCCAAAATCTATATACAGACAATAATCTAAAACCTTCATCAGGATATGACATCTCTGAATATGGCTTTTCGTTTGTAAAATCAGGATTTCCTACATTTGGAAATAGTTTTATGTAATAATTATCTCCTCGATTTCTGTTATTATAGATTTCTTGTAATACAGTTTTTAGGTTTAGCGATAGATTTGAACTTTTAATCCACGATAGATCAGGTTTTAAAACAGCATTATTTGGTGTCCGTTTACATTCTTTGCAAATAGGTAATTTTCCATATTTTTCAATCCAGGTTGTAAGGATATCATCTCTTTCTTGGATATTTTTTACTTTTACGTAATCAGGCAAAACTCTAAATAGTTCATAATCCCAATTATAATTTCCTTTTGCTATTTCAGGATGATGATACTTTAAAAATCCCCAAATTTTACCTAACAATTCTAAATTATTTATAGTGTTATCAGTTAATTTCGTCAAGGTGATATTTGATCCTTTATCAAATTCTTTATCATTTTCAGCAGGTAATAATACTTTGGTATAGATTTCAAGATTGGTGTTATCTAAATCTTTTCCATCTATTGAAATTTGCAAATTGTCTAACCACATTTTTCCTTTACCAACCAATAATCCACCTACAACTATTTGCTTTGTTTTTTCGGGTATAAGAGGTAAAGTTATTTCATATTCTTTCCAATCTGTAGTTCCTGTAATTCCTCGGCTATTCATATTGTCAAATCCAAGCTCTGGGTCGATACGCATCCACAATCCAGCATAACCATCAGTAATATTTTCGGTTTTAATAAATCCTTTTACTTGGATTGACTTTCCTTTGTAATTATGAGGTAGATTAATAGCTAAAGCTTTATAAGCTGATTTCCCAGTTCCGTTTTCTATTACTGCCGAAAATTTTCCGCTTTTTGCATTTGTAGAATCTATGTAGATTTTATAATCATTACTTCCGAAATTCCCCCATTTATCAGGATACCCATTAATATTATCTTCAAAATCAAGATTCAATTGTTGGCTATTTGATTTTTGAGCAAAAGTAATTGTAGAAAACAACACGAAAACTAAAGTGAAGATTATTTTTCTCATATTTTTTGGTTTTTAGAGAGTTTTTAGAACACTTTCTTAAAACTCAACAATATAAGAAATATATTAAATTTTCTTGATACTTAAATATTACTTCGCAACTTATTGTTAACAAGTTGTTTTAAGTTATAGTTTTTTACTGTAAAGATAGTTTAACTTTCTTGTTCACGTAAAAAAATGACTTATGAGACTTGCGATAGAAAACTCTAAAATTGAAGAGGTTATAAGGCATTCCACTCATCATTATAGGGGAATAATTTCGCTAAACCAAGATATAAAAGTTATCATGTATTTACAAGACAACTTTTATATTGCTACGCATTTCTCTTAAACGTCCTTGCGCTTAACTCGCAGTACGACGAGCGAATAGGAGAGGTTACATAAAAAGTTGGGGTGTATATGGGGATAAAATGAAACTCAAATAATTGAGTGTTTTTTCACTAAAGTGTGACAAAATGGTCGATTTTAATGGTTTTAAGGTGAAATAACGATTTATTTGTGTTATGCACACCAGGGAAATTTAAAGAAAGATGAGGGAAACAGTGTTTACGGCTGATTAAGCGAATATTAATCGTGTTAAATAAAAAAAGCCCAACCTAAATTGAGCTTTTAAAAGTCTTGGCGGAGAGGGCGGGATTCGAACTGTTTTTATAAAATATTTAAAATGAGAAGTATATGTATTTGTTGTTTTTTGTGCCATGATTCTGCCATTAATATATTCAACCTGATGAACCTTCTATTCAAAGAACTTTTTGATCTGTTTAAAACAATAAATATATAAAAAATAAATTTTACATTAAAGTTTGAATTTTATTATGATAAATTTATTGTATTAAGGGAAATATATATATATCCATCGCGTAAAGTGTAATTAACATAATCATTTAAAAACTTTAAATGATATAATTATTTTTATATCAAATTTAATTACCATCAACTAGCACAAATTAAAAAATTTTTTAAAGATTTGAAGGATTAATTTGGAGTCCAATATTATTAAACCATTTAGTAATTAATATTTTATAACATGCTACTATAGTCTGAACTGTTCATATATTATTTAAGTTAATAAGTTTCCCAGATAAGTAGAATACCTTGTGAGGTGCTATATGATTTATTGATTAAAGTTATTTTATTTAAAGATAGGTCTCAATGAAACATTTTTTTTTATTGGATTGATTAATGTAGATATCTACCTAAGGAATTATAAAATAAAATGCACCATCAATGAAGATAGTGCATTTTGTAATGAGAACTTTTTAAAAATGCTTGTTTAAAGTTATATATTTAAATAGTAGGAATTTTTAACGAATTGATTGTTTAATGTAAATAAAAATTATAACCCTACATATATTCCTTTAACTGATCCCAATACATGTTTTTGTGCATTTGAAAGCGTGAGATTCTGTGTATTATAAATATATATTGATGATTTATTATCTGAACTAAAACTCATATCCGTTGTGGTAATTACTAACGAATTATAATTTGTTGCTCTGATTCCTATACTTACATTACCGAATATAAAATCTGAAATATTTCCAGGAGCATCCGATGGTAATTTGATGTATTCCTCCAAGTTTATTACATTATCGATAGCCTTATTTTGAAATCTATACAATGTTTTACCAATCCCAACATAATAACTTAGTTGACTACTATTAAATGATATACGTGATACAGGATTATTTTCTGGAATATCTGCAGTACCAATTTTAACTAAAGCTCCGGGCAACCTAGTAGTTGCATTAATAGTTCCTTCGAATAGATTAAGTTGATTATCTTTTTTAGTTATAAAAGTATAAACTATGTTTGGCGAGTTATTGTAGTAAGTGCCAAATAGAAAATCGTGTCCAGTAAATAGTTCAGATGCTTGCGGTACGTTGTGTTCAACATTAAAATTAAACGGTACGTTTGAACCAGCAGAGATCAATCTAATTCTTCTATTTGCATCATCAAAAAACGCGATGAATTGTTCTAATGTAGACGAATTATGCATTTTAAATAAACCATTTGGCCCAATGTTGTAATTGTCTGGGTCTTTTGTAAACTTCGCTTCTGAAGCCGCACCTCGAGAAAAGACATGTAGCTTTCCATTAATTACACCATGCATTACATCATTGGAAGTACCTGGATCGTGCCACATTTGCTTAGGGTTAAAGTCTAATGTACCTTCGCCCAGATATGATGTATTATCATATAATCTAAATGGAAAAAATTCTTTAGACTCAATTACTGAAACAGGATATTTAGCATCCTTTACCCCCAAGAATATAATATTCCAGTAGTCTGAAGATGAATTCCCATAACGAAGATATCCACCTAAATAGAAAGGATTTTTTCCAAAATCTCCTATTCTAGGAATATTTATTTGTTTCAAACCGAAGTCTGGAGAAGATGTTGGAATACAGTGCATAGAAGCATCATTATTATTGTTTTCGGTAAGAAAATAATACCCTGCTTTAAATCCATTCATGACTTCAACGAAGAAAGCATATGTCTTAACTATGGATGTTGACTTGTCTGTAATCTTCAATACTCCGTTAAGTTTACCATACTTATCATTTGCAGTGTATAGCAGGTCTTTAGTTTTAGACACCACTTTGTCATCAATTGTCCATAAGAACTCTACTTGAGATAAATCATTACCGCTGATTGAACCTTCTATAGTCGGTGATACATTTAATACATCACCGAAAGATACATTATAAATTCTATTTGTATTGTGGTCTCCGGGAAGTACTCCATCAGTAATTTGCAAATCGTTTATTTTTGTATAATCATAGTTACCTAAATCCTTTGAACAGGCAGCTAAAAGGATGATTATACTGCTAAATGCTATATTTATTATCTTTTTCATAATCATTAGGGTAATAATATTCTTGGTTGAGTAGTGTCACCATTAGGATAAACTACATTCTCATCAAAGTACTTTTTCAATTTCTCGATATACATAATGGTAATTGTGAAGATACCTGTAGATACAAATGATGGCATACGATTCCAATAGTAATAGGGGCCAGGGATATTGTTAAAATATTCTGGAGAAGGGTCAGCTCCTAGTGGGTATAACTCAATCCACTTTTGATATTTTTCTTTTTGATAATCTCCAAAATAAGTACTCCAAGTATTCCACCAGCTCGGCTGAATAAGAATATCAGAAAAAGCAATTTTTAATGTTTTATTAAATGCATTACCAATCTTAAAATTTTCATTATCGGCAATATCTAATATTATATTCATTTTTTTGCTAGAAAGCTCTTGCCCTCTTTTTATATTAATGTATAGGGTATCAACAAATAATCCCTTTTGAATTATAGGCTCAGAAATAGTGACTAAATTTGAATCAAAGTCTGATTTATCAGATATTTGAATAGTATATTTTCTATCATGTGCCGAAGATTGCCCAGTTATGGCTATAGGAATTTTTAATGTTTTTTCATTAATACCTATTGCTTCATCTAATGCAAAGCTGTAAAATATACTATCTGTATATTTTTGAACTGCTCGTGTATCTGGATTTGGATACGCAAAGTATACATATGATGATTCTCTGTTATAATCTAATATATCTGCATTTTGACTACAGCCAAAAATCAACAAGGCTATAAGACAAATAAATGATGTTGTTTCTTTCATAATTTTCTTATTGTGGATTATATGTCTGTTCATTAATTGGTATAGGGAAAGTAAATCGAGCAAGGGTTGGTTGTACAGCAGTAGCACGATCAATTGCCCTAAAAAGTCTTTTGTATTCTGTGAATAATTTCCCTTCTCCAATATTTTCTTTACGCAGCTCATCAAAAATGAAATTTTTGATTGTTACTTCGTCCATAGAAGTATTGTATGTAAAAGGTGTAATGATATCTCTTGCTGAGCGAACCGTGTTTAAGTATGTTATAGCTTTAACTGGATTGGATGATGCGTAATATTCGGCAGCAATCATATAAATATCATGTAATGATATTAATTTAGTCTCAAACAGGACAACAGAATTGATGTTAGATACAGACTCTGATTCTGCAAAATGATACTTCACCACTTTAAATGGTGTAACCGAAATCGCTGGGTCACTTTGAAACCAATTACCAGCTTTATATCTAAAATCACTCACTGAGCCATGAGCAGAATTATTATATAAATTAGTTCCGAGCCAAGTATAATTCGGAAAAAGCAACGGTGAAGTAGAGGTCGCGCGAGTATCACCTATTGCTGAAAAGATACTCAGCGCATTTGTTCGAAAACTTTGGTTGATTAGTGCAAATATATTTTCATTCGGCATTCTTTTATTATACGTACTGCTCAATTCGGCAACTGTCGTAAAGCGAATGACATTATTGCTAGAGACTTCTGTGATTACTTCTTCCGCAAATTCAGCTGCCTTTTGCAGATTACCTTCCCATTGTGAAACCTGAGCCTGCAAAGCTACGACAGCATAGTAATTCATTCTATTACCTCGACGGTCTACCAAACTATTATACTTTTCATACGTTAGCGAATTGCCATTTGAGACTCTACTTGAAGTTCGAATAGGGTCCTCTTGAAATGCTAGCCTAGCAGCAGTGAGATCTTTATTTAATTTTGAAATAACTTCAGCTGCTGTATTGAATTTACTACTTGTAAATATTAGGGCATCACGATATGGAATAGATGAAACATCTAATCCTTGTTCTTTAATGACTGGACCAAATAGCTTTAATAATTCAAAATGACAGAATGCTCTTATACCATACAATTCTCCAATGATAAGATCTTTGTTTAAACTGTTAGGAAGTTTATCAACATCCTGAAGCATAATATTGACTTGGTTTATAACCCCATACAGTGAAGTCCAAATACCATTTATTGGGGATAATATAAGGCTATATTCGTGTCTAAATGCCCTATAGTATGAGTGCGCACTGTTTGGAGCATTATATGTACCTACTAAAGTTTCCATAAAACCAAACTTTAAATCACGACCATACAGAGACGTTGTATTCATGCTATTATATACAGCAGCTAATCCCATTTGAAATCCTGAAATATCATTTAATAAATCTTTTTGATAGGCTTTATCTTTAGGGGTGACGTCTAGAAATTTTTCACAGCTGACGAAAAAAGCTGCTATTGTTATTAGTAATACTATCTTTTTCATATCTTAAAATTGAACCAATACACCAAAGTTATATGTTCTTGCAAATGGATAATCTATTCCTCTTTCCATTCTAATATTACTCAGTCTTAATGCATCATTTGTAGAAAAATTAAAGCGCAATCTTTCTAAATTATATCTTGAAATAATGCTTTTTGAGAAATCATAGTTGACATTTATTGTCGTTAGTACTAGACGCTTTTCACTTTGTACGAAACGACTAGATACTTGTGTTGGCGACTGATCTGAAATTGATTTATATTTAGTCAGATCGCCAGGTGTTTTCCATCTATCTTCAAGAACGCGCTTATCAGCATTTTCAAATGGAGAATTGTTTTCCACCTTATTTACTAATGTTTCATTATATATATCCTGTCCCAAAGAATAATTCCCTATTAACTGAACAGAAAGTCTTTTATAGTTAATAGTTGAACTTATATTACCGAATAGCTTTGCTTCACCATCACCAATCCTTTCTTGGTCTAATGCATTCCATACATAGGTAACGTTTCCATCTCTATCACGGAATAGCTCTCTTCCGTTAGCCGGGTCAATACCTAATGAGCGTACACCTCTTATCGTATTTAATGAAACTCCCTCTTCATAATAGGTACTTGGAGTTCTGATGTTCCCACTAGCATCTCTAACAATCAAGGATTCGTTATATTGTCTTAATTCATTAGATATTTCTAACAATATACTTTTGTTTTGAACTGCACCTATAGCTACATACCAACTAAATTCGTTTACTAAATTTTGATAAAGTCTGAAATTGGTATTTATTTCAAAACCTGTGTTACTGACTTTCCCTAGATTTTGCACAAAACTGTTTCCTGCAAAACCAAATGATGGAGCGACAGTAATATCAGAGATCATATTATTTGTTGTTTTTTCATAATAATTGAAATCTAAGCCTATCAAATCTCTAAATAAACCTAAAGATGTTCCAACGCTGATTTGCTCAACTACTGGCCAACGCACATTTGGATTTCCTTGATTTACATATATTGAACTGTATTGATTATAATAGTAACTGCCCGATAAAAATCTATAAGCGGTATTTAACATATCACCATTAAAATTTTGAGAACCATTTGTTCCTACATTTCCAAAAACCCGAAATCTGTTGACATATTTATTTTCAAACCATTTTTCGTTATGCAAATTGTATGATGCGCCCAAACTCCAAAATGTACCAAATCTGTTTTCTTGGCCAAACAATGATGATCCATCAGATGTCAGTGTTCCACTCAAATTATATCTATTATCATAACTATAGTTGATTGATCCCAATAAACTTACTGATCGAATAGGATTAGATTCTGTCAATGGGACTGAATTAGCAGCATATTGTAATGCCAAGGATGGTGAAATGAAACGATCATCGTTAAATCCAGTTACAAAGTAGCTTTTATTGTTTAGATCATCCGCACGAATCTCTCCAATTAAACTACTGAATATCTGATGCTTATTGATGTTTTTATTATATTCTAATGTTAAATTCGAATTAAACTGTGTTTCATTACCATTGGTAATTTGATATTGCCCTTTCCTAGATTGATCTGTAATACCGAAAAAGCTCGAATGATATGGAGAAGTATATTTGTCTTTATCATTGATACTTCTTGACAATACACCGCGTATTTTTACTCGAAATGATTGTGATATCATCCAATCTATAGACATATTATTTGATATAAAATGCGTACGGCTATCATCTCTAAAACCTAAAGTAGCATCATATAGTGGATTGTAAGTAGTTGGACCAAATGTATAAAAAGGCCCAAGTTCTGCATACCTAACATTTAAATTTCCATTGTCATCATGAATGCGTTCGTATGGGTTCATTTGTACATATCTCTGAAAGGATCCATATGGGCTCTCATAAGCTTTAGTATATTGATATGTAGCCCTATTGTTGAAAGTTATTTTATTAGGAATTCGATATATTAAATTAAATCCTGCTCCACCTCGAGTTCTGCCAGATTCTTTCATAATTCCCTTGAAGTCATTATAATTTCCTTCAATACTATACCTTACATCGTTAGCCCCACCTTCCATACGTATACTGTGATTTACAGAAATTGTAGATTTGATGGGTTGACTTAGCCAATATGTATCTACGCCTGATGCTATTGCGTTTTGACGCTGAGCATAAAGATTATCATACATCTCTTGTGTCATCTGATCCCAAGCATCTGCTGAGTTAAAATCCGTTACATCATAAATACCAGCTAATTTTTCATATTCTAGCTTTTCCTTAGCGTTCATCATATTATAGTCTGAAAGATCGGCTTTAGTAATTGAAGGTTTTGCATCATAGGTAACCGTAAATTTTCCATCTTTTGGCATACGTGTTTCTATTACGATAACTCCATTACTTCCTCTAGATCCATACAAACTTGTAGAGCTCGCATCTTTAAGAATAGCGATACTTTCAATTCTATTAATGTCCATATCGTAAAGCGTGGTAAGTGCCACTTCAAAACCATCCAATATGACCAAAGGAGCATTGACCGCATATGCCCCAACACTTGCAACACCACGGATATTTATTTCTGGCAATGCATTGGGATTAGAACCTAACTCATTGTTATCACTAATCTTAAAAGCTGGGTCTAAGGCTTGTAGTATGGAGAAAATGTTATTGTTATTGAATTTTTCTATTTCTTGTCGTGTGATTGTTTTGGCAGCACCTGTAAATGCTTCCTTATTAATACGAGTGTAACCGGTAGCAACAACTTCTTCAATTGTTGAGGAAGCTTCTTTAAGAACTATATGTAATTGAATTTTGCTATCAATATCTACAATACGTCTTTCATGACCAACAAGTGTAATTTGTAGCTGATCGCTTGGTAATACATTAATAGTAAAATTACCAAATGTATTACTAGAAGTTATCAATCCTGATTTAACAACTTTGACACTAGCGCCAGAGATAGCCTTTCCTTCAATATCTACAATTTTTCCTGTTAATACGTATTCTTTTTGCCCAATAGATTCTGAAATTAAAGATTTTTCACCGCTAGTTTTACGTTTTTTATAGGACACTAAAATCGTATTATTAACTAATTCTAGCGTAATAGATTGATTGCTAGAAATCATTTTTAGCACATTACTTAATGTTTCATTTTTAACATTTATTGTAATTGGTGCACTATTTTTTAATGCACTCACATCGCCGATAAGATCAAAGCCACTTTGCTTAATAATTTTTTCAAGAACTGTACGTAATGAGGTTCTTTGTTCATTCAGAGTAATGGTTTGAGCTGCTAGAGCATTAAAAATATTTAAAAAGTAAACAGTTACTAATAAGAGTAACAATCGTTTTTTCTTCTTTCGGAAGCACCAACTTCCGCTCGAGTTATTCTCGAGATTGCTATTATATTGGATTTTCATAAATGGTTAGTTAATTACTCTAGTTATATTAATGGAATTTTCAGAAATTTTATAGTTTATAGGGGTTGCGGCTTTAATTAAGTCTAATACTTCATTTAAGCTCTTGTTGCGTTTTATACGGCCAAATATTTCATAATTATGAAGAGATTCTTCCACTTTAATTGTAACTCCATACCAGATTGATAATTCTCTTGCGAGAATACCTAATCCAACACCATTCAAATTGAAGAATCCTTCCTTCCAGTCTATATGTCTTTCAATATTAGTATCTGAAGTCAAAACTTCACCTTTCAATAGTTGATTTGGAGACATTGAAATCCCAAAATAGAGTGGATTTTTATCTTCTAAAATTGAACCATTTTTTGCTACATTAATATGTCCTTCTATCAAAGCAACCTCTGCGTCCTTATTGTAATAATCTAAATTAAATTTAGTACCTAATACCTGTATTGTCCTATTCTTCGCTCTAACAAAAAATGGACTATTTTTACCATCGATATGTTGCTTTTCAATTTCAAAATAACCTTCACCTTCTAATTCCACCTCTCTAATGACATCATTAAAAACAATTGGATAGGTTAATTTTGAATTGGCATTAATCCATACTTTACTACCATCTGAGAGAGTGAGGCTAGCTGTTCCGCCATTTTTTGTAATCAAAGTATTGTACTGAACAGAGGATAGAATATTATTTGAGTGTAGGTATTTTATACTTCCGTCAGGCAATCGTGTAATATAAAAATCCTTTGATTTAAGTGTATCATCGACATCCAGATTATCGAGATAAAATTCTTCATTATCCTTCAAGATAACATAGGCATTTGCTTGTTGGGGCGCATAAATAAGTTTGTCTTTTTTTTCATCTGAACTAAATCTTTCTTGAAAAAATATAAACCCAAATACGCAAAGGGCAGCAGCCACAGCACTTGCCATATACCAGAATATCGATTTAGGCTTATCTTGTTTAATACCTAATTTATTGTCTAGTGAATGCACAATATGATCTAAATCCACATCATTGACAGTTGATGTTCGACTATACTGCTGGTACCATTGTTCTACAAAAGCCTTTTCTTCGTCACTTAAATGACCTTTGGTATATCGCTTTAATATATCTTTATCTATATTCATATTTCACTATTTTCTATTTATCTAGTATTTCAGATAATATCTTCTCAAGCTGCTCTCCACGAAGATTCTTTGCGACAATTTTTCCAGTTGGGTCAATGAGATAATTAGTTGGAACAGCTTTAACTCCATACAGTGTGGCAACATCATTTTTCCAGCCTTTTAGGTCGGAAACATTATACCACTGTAAATTATCTTGCTTTATTGCAATCATCCAATTTGATTTCTTGTCATCAAGGGATATGCCTAATATTTCAAAATTTTTATTCCTAAACTTTTCATAAGCAGTAACTAGATATGGGTTCTCCTTTCTACATGGCACACACCAAGAAGCCCAAAAATCAATTAACACATATTTTCCTTTGAACATAGCTAGTTCTACATTTTTTCCGCTCGTGTCTTGTTGAGCAAAAATCGGCGCTATAGCTCCTGGTTGCAGCTTAAAGGTGTTTATTGCATGTGCTAATTTCGTTCCAACTGTTGTGCTTTTTAGCTGAGCACTAAGTAATTCATATAAGGAAATAGATGAGTTGTAATCAGAACTACTATTTATATACTCTTTGACAAGATACAAGCTGTATTCATCGTTTGGGTGATGACTTACAAAGTCATACTTGCCACGATATTGTAAGTTTTCTATGCGTCCATACTTTTTTAATAAATCAGTATGCAACTGCTGGATGACTTTTAATTTTTGAGTTGATGCTGCTGAAGCGTTGCTGTGAATGAAAAGATCTCCTGATTGCTTTTTTCCATGTTCTAAATATGCAGCGTGTAATTTTGGATCAATAGTATTTAATTCTTCTAGCTTTTCTACTAAGATGGCTTGCTCAGATCTAAAGGCATCACTTTTAAACAGATCTCTTCTTTCGGAAAGCTGTTTTCTGTAACTTCTTTCCGACTCAAAACCAACACTTCCACCTAAATTTTCAGGGATTTCTCCCTCAAAGTTTAGGTTATTATTACCTTTAAATATATTAAACCAAATATTGGAATCTAATTTCCAGTTTTTATTTGCTGAATCATAAGATTCACCAAATAAAACACCACCATAACTAGGTCCATCCGTTGTTCCAGAAAATGTGAACTTGTTGTTTGATACGATGGCTGAATCTATAATTTTATCCCCTCCGTCGAATTTATAGTACATTAAATATACTCTTTCTCCATTATTAGGGTGTATTCCGTTAATTTTAAACGAATTTATTTCTTGTGCTATTACACTTATTAGATTGGTGCAAATTACACCAATGATCAAAAATGATTTAATGTTGATTATCATCTTATCTAATTATGAAGTAAATAATTTAGTTAACTAATCAACATCTATGATACTGATTATAATTATAAGACGATTGTGTAGAAGTATTGTCCCGATTTTATTAAAAATATGTTAAGAAAATGTAAAGTCGACTATTTAATCTCGAAGAATAAAATTAATAATGGGATCAATTTTGATTTTAAATGTTTGACGAGGATTGAATATTGATTTCTTACTGTTTTCTCCGCCAAATTTAATTTTTCTGCGATTTCTGAATTGTTATAACCTTGTAAGCGCAATCTTACTATTGACTTTGCATTAGGACCATACTGGTTTAAAAGTTGATCTATACTATTTAGAAATAATTCTTCTCGTAATTTGTAATCTGCATTGGAATTATATTGTTGAGAATAATCCTTCATAGAATCTAAGTATTTGTTAATATGAATGCTATGTGCCATATTGTCTATAATTCTGTTGCGCAAGGCTCTGAAAATATAAAATGCAAAAATTTCCTTAATCTTTATATTAGATCTATTTTGCCAAAGCTTTATGAATAAATCATGAACAATATCTTCAGCATTAATTTGATCAACCTTTGAAATAGCGTGGGCTAATAACGGCCCTTTATATCTATTGTATAATTCTGTAAATGCAGCTTCATCATTCTGTAAAGAAACAAGTTGATAAAGATCTTCATCTGATATTACAACATAGTTCAGAATCTTCATGCGTCGTCAGTAAAATTATTATAGCAAGTTTTAAAATATATAATATTACATTAAATTAATCATAGAATGATTAATTTAATGTAATAATCAATTAATTCATTTATATTAACTTTAAAGATTATAGCTTTATCAGTAACTGAAAACGTTCGAAAGCATAATTAAAATTTATTTTTAACAAATGTATTGGTTAAATTTATTTCTTGTAAAGTCGGTGGTAATCAAATTTCAATAAAATAACAATATAGGCTTTTAGTAATAAATTGGAAATGCAATTTTTATAATTGCAATTAAACATTTTATGTTAATAATTTTTATATTCTGTAATTGATTTCCAACTCATAATGCATTTTATATAATATATAACAAGCATTTTTTTCAAATGGTATAATCCTTGAAGTTTTCTGAAGATATTTAATTTTGCGACCTCTCTCTTTAATACTTTCTAAGATGCAGATTTTAGCATTTATTGTTTTAAAAAAACATTCAAAAATCTTATTCTCCGAATAAGTTATCAGCTAATTCAAGTTCTTTTGAAAAGTTTAATATACTTAACCGCTAACATGAGACATCTCAAATGATATTCTATTTTACGAATCGTCATACAATCAATCTATAAATCTTTTAATAAATATAGATCGATTTATTAATTTTTTTTAGAATCTATGATAACAACTTTACAAAAGACTTATTTAAGATTATCCCAAAAGACCAAATTTCAAATATTTATATATAAAGCTTAAACATTGTGCTCAAATTTTTTAAAATTTCGCATCTTCAATTTTTCTTAATTGTGATATTAATTTTTTACTTCAAAATAACTCGCAATTTATTAATATAAATTTCGAAATTCTTTTATGTAGATTTTATGTGAATTTCAGCAATGAAATGAATATATTGCTATAATTATTGTAAAAAATTATTCTTTAATTTTTAGATATTCAGTTATCCTAATTGATAAAATTCTACCTAATTCTTTGGCACTCGATGGATCTTGTGCAGTAATTAGTTCTCTATCTTCAATTACTAGTTTTTTACCCAACATCACATTTTTAACGATTCCGCCCAGACGTTTAAGCATTAAAACAGGATAATCTGGCATGTGACCCCCAGAATTGAAAAAAGGTATGTCTTCAGCAAGTTTTTCAGCGAGCATAGATACACAAGTCATATTGTAACCACTATAAATCCATTTTCCATTAACTATTGGAGCAGCTGCCAGTGCAGCACCACCATGACATATCGTAGAAGTTATTTTTTTATTTGAATGAAAGTGTAAAAGTATTTGTCCAGTATCTGAGTTATATTTCTTACTTTCCATCCAATTAGAATGAACTACGTCTGTCATTGGCGCTTGTCCTCCTGGGATGAAGAGCATGTCATATGAGTTAAGTAATTCCTTATCTTTTAGTACGTCTGAAATTTTTAATGGATTGGACATACCAATGTTATTAAGAGTTTCTAAAAAACGTCTTGCTTCATTTAGACGTTTTCTAGAAAATCCCCAGTATACTAGTTTATAAGAAGCATTATCAATTTTACAAGGGTTACCATTCGGACTTATAAAATCAATTTGATGACCTGCCTCATATAACATTTGTAAAGGTTCCACAAGTTCACCTAAAAAGACTCCAACACTATGCGAGTTTCCTTCTATATGAGGTATTTTTGTTGCGGATGAAATGTAAACTAATATCTTCGCTTTTAAAGTATTTATCATTTATACAAGTTGTGATGATTTAAAATTTTATCTGTAAATCATTTTTTCTTTCCAAAAGATATGGGTGGATGTTCTTTACTGCAATCTCTTTGTAATGTTCGCTTTCAATATGTTGTCTAATCGCATCTTCTGAAATATATTCTTCAATCAAAATTAGCTTTTTGAAATTTTCTTCAGACTGATAGACTTGATAATTTATATTACCTTCTTCTTTCAATGATAAATCACGAAGTATACTTGCTTGTCTTAGAACTTCTTCTAAATGTTCTTCCATTATTATCCAAACTGAAATTATAATTTTGTTCATCTTATAAAATATAATGGCGGTATAAATTACCGCCAAATTGAAAATTCTTAATTAATATTTTTTAAATTAAATAATCTTTTATTTATTATTTAACGCTTCAATTACAAATTGAGATGCAAGGTAGCTACTGTGCTGTTGTTGCGCTGTTATTAATCTCCCGTCTCTAACTGCAAATGGTTCTAATGGTCCTGCTACTTCAAATGTTGTATTATGGTTTTTGCGTGCTTCAGTTTCTATTGTATATTCATTAACTGTAAACCCGAATGCATTATTAAGTATATCTTCCTCACTATCAGCAAATCCTGTCCATGTCTTTCCATCAGCTAACAATTTACCATCACTTAATTTAGTCCATAATAGTAATGACGTTCCATGACATATCAAACAAACAACCTTTCCAGCTTCATAAAAATCTGCAATTAGTTTATGTAATTGAGCATCATCTTTGAATGTCAACAAAGGAGCTCCACCTCCGGCAACACTAACTGCATCATAATCAGAAACATTGATTTCATTAATTGGAATGGAATTTTGCATCCATTTTCCAAATATTTCATGATTAACAAAACCTATGCTTATCAGATCATTTGGATACATTCCTTTAGGATTTTGAGGGTCACTATGTTCGTCAAATTTAACTGCTCCACCTTGTGGAGATGCAACATCAACGTCATACCCAGCTTGTATAAAATCAAAGAAAGGTCTCGTCATTTCTTCAGCAAAAAATCCAGCTTCAAATCCGTGTAATTTTGCCGTATTTGAAACAATACAAAGAACTCTTTTTTTCGGATATTCATGTGTGCCTGTTCTTTTTATTACAGTATCGTTCATAATTTTTTTCTATTTAAATTGTTTAAAATATTGTCTCAATTTTAAACAAAGTTAGTGTCTCAATTGACCAAATAATTGCAATAATGAAAGAATGAAATGCGAATATTAAATTTAATTTGATTTTTTAAACTTAAGTGGTGTTGTTTTTTCTATTTTCTTAAATAGATTACTGAAATGTGACGGGTCTTTAAATGATAAACGAAAAGCTATTTCTTTAATTGACAAATCAGTCTGCATCAACAGTGTTTTGGCTACATTAATTAAAGCTTTATGTATATGCTCTTGTGCTGATTTGCCAGTATGCTTTTTGAGAGTAGAACTTAAATGGTTAGGGTGAACACAAAGTTTTTGGGCAAAATATGCAACAGAAATACTTATATCCTTTTCTGATAAAATATCAATTACTAATTTTAGTTCTGAAAAAAAACTATTTATAATTCTTGTTTGCACAGCATCTATAGTTGTAATAAGTTCTTTATCATTAGCTAAAGAATTATCATAAATTTGCCTTATGTTTAATAATAATATTTTTACATAAGTTGCAATTAAATTAAATTGTTCAGTAGATTGTATATTATATAATATAGCTATTTTCTCAAATATATTTGAAAGAACAGTAACTTCAGAATCGTTTATTTGAAGAGGAATGGTTTTATTTATTTGTAAAAATGGGAAATCAAAAATTATGTTTGCTAGTTCTACATGTTCCTCAATAAATTTTTCTGTAAAAACTATCGCGTATTTTTTAATTACATCTGGGTCAAAATCCCAAGAAACTACTTGATATGGAGTTTTAAAATATACGATATTTTTTTTTGTATTTGATTTCCAAAAACCTGAATTAAATGATCCTTGACCATCTATTATAAGAGAAATTGCATAGAAATGATGTTTAAATGGTTTTGAAGAAGTATTTATTAAATCTTCTCTACTGTTTATTTTTTCAAAATAAACATCTTTGTAAAGAAAAGATTCAATCCCTAAATGTTTACTTAATTGTTCGAAATTATATATTTCCGGAATATTATAATCAATTCTTTGTTTGCTCATAATATGATATTAATAATTTAATTTTATATAGTAATTATTTAAA
>NZ_JADEYP010000043.1 GCF_020295405.1 Sphingobacterium bovistauri | reverse complement strand
ACCTCCAATACTATCTTTGCCCTGCTGAAGAATAGTTACTAAACGTAACTTAAAATTGAAATTATACTTCTGATTTTTTCTCATAAAAATGCCCCAAATAAGTGTCTAACTTTTTGGGGCATGTCCAAAATTGAAGCCTTTTGTTATTATGTAATATATCGTATTGATTAGTGTCCGATTACAGTTCCATTCGGAATCACAGCATTCTTTTTGATAACAACGATACCATCGCATACCGTATAATGCTCTGTGTCTTCATCCTTTAGATGTGCTCCTCCAACCACACGTACATCATTACCTATACGACAATTTTTATCCAAAATTGCATTTTCAATGTAACAACGTTCCCCTACCCCAATTGGTGGAGGCTGCTGTGTATTGGTCATTTGAACAACCTGATTCAGGTCCTCATAATAATCAGACCCCATCATATATGTCCTCTTGATCACAGTACCTCTTCCGATACGCGAGCGAATACCAATTACTGATTGTTCGACTTTATCACTCAATATTATACAACCATCAGCTAAAATGGCATTATTCAAAGTTGTACCAGATACCTTTGAAGGAGGTAGCATGCGAGGACGCGTAAATACAGGCTCACCGAATAAATTGAAAGCAGGGATATTATCCGTTAAACTTATATTTGCTTCGAAGAATGAGGCAATGGTTCCAATATCAGTCCAATAGCTATCAAACTGATAACTCAACACTTTACAATTCTCAATAGCTTCAGGAATAATTTCTTTACCAAAATCTAAACCAGGATTCTCCGCTAACAATCTTGATAAAACTCCTTTTGAAAAGATATAAATACCCATCGAAGCTAAATAATTACGCCCTTGATGATTTAAATCAGCCGGCACGTCGGAAGTCCAATCTGGTAACAGTTCTTTTGACGGTTTTTCTATGAAAGCTGTTATTTCATCGTTTTCATTTGATTTCAATATCCCAAAGCCAGTTGCTTCTTTTCCTGTGACAGGTATCGTCCCTATAGTAATTTCACCACCATTTTTCACGTGAAAATCCACCATTGCAGCATAATCCATCTGGTATAACTGATCCCCAGATAATATTAGCACATAGTCATAATCAACATTTATTAGGTTTTTCTGTGTACGACGAACCGCATCAGCTGTCCCCTCAAACCATCTATCTCCTTCATTAGTTTGTTCTGCGGCTAGGATATCAATAAACCCTTTGCTGAATACGCTAAAATTATATGTGTTCTTAATATGCTTATTAAGTGACGCTGAATTGAACTGCGTCAAAACAAATATCTTGTTATAACCTGAATTAAGACAATTAGAAATTGGAATATCAACTAATCTATATTTACCTGCAATTGGTACAGCTGGTTTTGATCGTTGGTCTGTCAAAGGATAAAGTCGAGTCCCTCGACCTCCACCTAGTACTATGGATACAACTTTGTGTGACATAATTATTTGAGTAACTGGTTATATAAATCTATGTATTTTTTCGCTGATTTGTCCCAAGAAAAATCAAGAGACATTGCCCTTTTTCTAATTCGATTCATATTTACTTGTTTCGAACTATAATCAAGCGCTCTTATGATTGTATGACTGACACTTTCCTCATTAAAATCCTGAAAAACAAAACCATAACCACCGTCTTGATCAATATCAACTACTGTATCTTTCAAGCCCCCAATGGCTCGGACAATTGGAATTGTTCCATATTTAAGTGCATATAGCTGATTTAACCCACAAGGTTCTACTCTTGAAGGCATCAATATAAAATCAGATGCAGCATAAGCCTCATGAGCTAAAGCTTCATTGTAGCCAAAAAAAACAGCTACTTTAGGCTTATATTTTTCATATACACGCTCTATCTTTTGCTGTATTTCGACATCCCCAGACCCTAGAATAAATATATTCAGCTTGTGATCAGATGCTGTATAGAAATCATCTATAAATAAGGACAAGATATCCGCTCCCTTTTCATAAGCAAACCTCCCTATATATGTAAGCAGAAAGGCATTTTTTTCTAGACCATTCTTATCACAAAATATATCCTTATTTACTTTCTTCCCTTTTACTACGTTAACCTTATTATAGTTTGCACTAATTAGAGGATCAATAGCTGGATCCCAAAGATCTGTATCAATTCCATTCACGATTCCATGAGCCTTATATGCCTCACTTATAAACAAATTTTCTAATCCAGTCGCCTCTTCAGTAAGTTCTCCTAAATAACCTTCAGATACCGTTGAATAAGCATCACAACATCGGACAGCTGATGATAATGAATTGATGGCACCAGACCAGTCCATCAATCCCCACCTCCACGTATCAAAGGCAGGTAATAATATTCCTTTATTCCAATTCATCCATCCTTGGTATCTGCCATTGTGAATTGTGAATAATGTTTTAATAGTAGATAATTCTCTGAAGTCATTTCCGTATTTGAGAAAAAATGGAATCAAACCAGTATGATGATCATGACAATTAATGACATCTGGACGTACATTACTATTTACTATCCAATGTAAAAATGCATGTTGAAAAGCTATCCATTGATCACTCTCATCTTCGTATTCATAGACCTCTGGTCGATCTAAAAGTCCAGGAATTTTGATCAAATATAATGGAAAACCAAGATTTGCCTCGTCGTGAAGAAAAACAGTATAAGTCAAGTATTGTGACCCTTGATAAAATCCACCTTCGGCAATCTTTTCAAATTGATGAGATTGTACGTAAGGTTTATTGTACCAAGGCATAACGACAGACGCATCTATTCCTAGTTTGCGTTGATATTTTGGAAGAGCCCCTACTACATCAGCTAAGCCACCAACTTTGGCTACAGGATAACACTCTACACTCACGTGAATGACTTTCATCTTGTTATTTAATTTAGTCTCCATTTTTAATTTGTCAACTTCAATATAAGACCTCCTAGAGGAGGTAATGTCAGTTTTACAGAATTATTTTTGTACATCCAGTGAATCGGTTCTGATTTTATGTTTCCAATCGTCATACCTGTTCCAAAATAATCCATTTCATCTGAATTGAATATAATTTCCCAATTTCCTTCTTCTGGCACTCCTACACGATACCCATCCCTAACAACAGGAGTCAAATTTATGATTACCACAAGATCATTATTTCTATCATGCCCCTTTCGTATATAAGCTAATACACTGTTTTCTGCGTCGTTCAATTCCAACCATTCAAATCCCTCAGGACTAAATGACTTTTCGTATAATGCTGGCTGATCACGATATACAGTATTCAAATTCTTCATATAATGAAAAAGTCCCTTATGAGGTGGAAAAGCCATTAAGTGCCAATCCAATGATTGATTGACGTTCCATTCGGAAAGTTGCCCAAATTCTCCCCCCATAAAAATTAATTTTGTACCAGAAAAAGTATACATAAACAAGTACAAAGCACGCAGATTAGCAAATTTTTGCCACTCATCACCATGCATTTTGTTAATCAGTGACTGTTTACCATAAACCACTTCATCGTGTGATAATGGTAGCATGAAATGTTCATCATAAGCATATATAAAAGCAAAAGTAAGCTGACCATGCTCGTATTTGCGATGAATTGGGTCAGCTTTAAAATAGCCCAATGTATCATGCATCCAACCCATCATCCATTTCATTCCGAAACCTAACCCTCCATCATAAGTAGGCTTACTAACCCCTGGCCAAGATGTAGACTCTTCAGCTATCGTCTGCACATCTGGATAATTGGCATAGACTGCCTCATTAAATTCTTTTAAGAAATGTACAGATTCCAAATTTTCTCTTCCTCCAAATTCATTTGGAATCCATTCACCCTCATTTCTCGAATAATCTAAATATAGCATTGATGCTACTGCATCTACACGAAGTCCATCAATATGGTATCGGTCTAACCAAAACAATGCATTGCTAATCAGAAATGACCGTACCTCGTTCCTTCCATAATTGAAAATATAGGATTTCCAATCTGGATGAAAACCTTTGCGCATATCCTCATGTTCATATAGAGCTGATCCATCAAATCTATAAAGCCCATGTGCATCTCCAGGAAAATGTGATGGTACCCAATCCAAAATAACACCAATTTCATTTTTATGTAATTGTTCCACCAAGTACATCAATTCTTGTGGAGTCCCATATCGTGATGTTGCCGCAAAATAACCTGTAATCTGATAACCCCATGAAGGATAATATGGGTGCTCAGCTAATGGCATGAATTCCACATGTGTAAATCCCAAACTCTTTACATAAGGAACCAATTTCTCAGCTATCTCACGATAAGTCAGTAGTCGGTCGGGATTATTAGGATCTCTTATCCAAGAACCCAAATGCAACTCATATATAGACATAGGGCGATCCAATCGATTACGTTCATGACGATTACGCATCCATTTATCATCCTGCCATTGATACCAAGTTGTAGACACGACGGAAGCTGTCTTTGGGGGTACTTCCATACTTAAGGCAAAAGGATCTGATTTTTCTAGAATATCTCCAGCATATGTTTCGATTCTATACTTATATACCTCTCCTATACCAATATTGAAGATTACGCCTTCCCAAATTCCACTATCATCCCAGCGTACATACAATTCATGAACATATGGATTCCATCCATTAAAATTTCCTATGACAGATATTTTTTTTGCATTAGGAGCCCATACAGCAAAGTATACTCCCTGCCTTCCATCTATAAAAACAGTCTGGGAACCAAACTTTTCGTATAGACGAAAATGTTTTCCACTCCTAAACAGACTAATATCAAAATCAGAGAATAAAGAAAAAACCTCAACTGCTTTGCTCATAAATTATTATTCAATGGTTAACTTCTTGAAATCATTATCAACTAAAATATACTTTTCACCATTTTCATCAATCTGTAAATACAAACTAACTCCATCCATCACTATATTTTTAGGTTCAAAAGGTAATCCTACAGGATATATCTTGTAGTCATCATATTTCTCTGTAAATAATCCGTCACGCTGTTGCAGCAATTTTACGCTATTTGCAGTACTATTTTGAATAAAGTGTTTCTCTAAAAATATATTTTGCTCGTATGCAAATGTTTCACCATGATCAGTATAACCGTAACTGTGGTTTTCTCCTTCATCATAGTATAATAACAACTTCAAAGACTCAATTTTTTTCTCACCAGTATATTGCATGACAGGATATTCGGCCATTACAGTACCTGCCTTTATGAAGATTGGCATTTCATCCAACGGTGTATTAATTTCAATTTCATTGCCACCTGCGTATACTGTATTATTGAAATAGTAATACCAATTGCCTTGTGGTAAATACACGACTTTTGATTTTTGACTCGGGTTTAATACTGGGGACACTAGAATTTTATCCCCAAATGCAAACTCTTCTTCACGTAATAAGTTTTTATAAACATCTTGTTCCAACATAGCTACAGGTCTCAAAATAGGTAATCCATATTTATGTTGTTGCCAGAAAATCGAATAGATATAAGGTAATAATTTATACCTTAATTCGATGAATTTTTTACAAATAGCTTCCCATTCAGGACCAAAACTCCATGGCTCCCTATCTACTGTATCTCCCGCGGAGTGAACGCGCATGAATGGAGAGAATACTCCAAATTGCATCCAACGAGTGTATAGCTCTCCATCAGGATTGCCGGTAAACCCTCCAATATCAGTCCCACAAAATGATAAGCCAGACATTGACAAGCGCTGTAATTGTAATATACCTATTCTCAGATGTTCCCAAGTAGCAATATTATCTCCAGTCCAGACAGAAGAGTAGCGTTGCGTACCTGAATAAGCTGCTCGCGTAATCGTAAATGGTCGTTTGTTTTTATATAACTTTTTCAATCCATCATATGTAGCACGCACCATCTGCATTCCATAGATATTGTGAGCCTTACGGTGTGAACCTCGATACCCTTCATAATAATGTCTTACATCATCTGGAAATGTCCCTTTACCAAATATAGCTGGCTCATTCATGTCATTCCAAAATCCTGCTACACCATCCTCTACCAAACCCTTGTATAGGCCACCCCACCATTCACGTACTTTTGGATTTGTATAATCAGGGAATTGACAACGTCCAGGCCATACAAAACCCTCCATAAAATAGTCATCTCCCCTTCTACAGAAATACTTATTATCTTGCCCCTCTTTAAATACCCAATAATTTTCATCTACCTTAATACCAGGGTCGATCATTACTACTGTTTTAAATCCATTAGCTGATAAATCAGAAATCATTTGCTTAGGATCGGGAAAATATTTCTTATTCCAGGTGAAACAGCGATATCCATCCATATAATCAATATCTAGGTAAATCGCGTCACAAGGTATTTCTCTCTTGCGAAACTGATCAGCTACATGACGTACATTTGCCTCAGGATAATAACTCCATCGACACTGATGATAGCCTATTGCCCACATTGGAGGTAAATAATGTGTACCGGTAAGTTCATGATAGCGTTTTACAACATCAATTAACTGAGGACCATGAATATAATAGTATTGCAGCTCGCCTCCTTCTGACCAAAAACTTGTTTGATCTTTATGTTCGCCTCCAAAGTCAAAATAGGTCTTAAACGTATTATCAAAGAAAATACCATAGGCATCACCTCCAGTCACTCCTTGATAAAAAGGAATAGTCTTATATAATGGTTCTTGATTAAAAGCGTAAGAATACGTATCCGAATTCCAATTGATAATTCTCCTACCTCTCAAGTTAAGATGAGATGCTTTATCACCACAGCCGTAGAAAACTTCGTCATCAAAAGCCTTTTTAGTAGCATAAACATAATAACCACCAAAATCATCATTTTCCTCCCAATGCATTGGAGAAAAATCTCCATTCATTAATTTCCCTTTAGTATCGGAAAATGAAACTAAAAAATTCTGTTTATTAATTGTACAGACTACATTATTCGTACTTACGTAATAATTAATTTCATCTTCTTTGACATCATACGAATGGGGCTCATGCGCTTGATCCACCACCGCATAAGAAAAGTCATCTAAGAAGACCCCTATCGGGGCTAAGCGTACACGAATGATATCGTCCGAAACAACTTTCACTTCTACTTTTGCTTTGCCATCAGAAAATATATAGTTATTCCCTTCTTTGGTAAAACTTCTAACAGATTGTAAATAAGTTTTTTCAATTATTGGTAAATCAAGTACAGGATTATTAACGTGCTGAATATTTTCTAATACTTCTTCCGAAATCAAACTAGATGCGATTTCTTCCTTTTTAGTGTCACTCATAATAAAATTTGTAATAAGTTTAGTTGGATGTCTTAATGTTTTTTAAATTACAATTATTTTTTATAATCTTTCAATTAATTTTTATTTTTTATTATAATAATTTCAACCGCACAATATTTTAACATAGTTTGAATCTCATATTACCATCACATAATTACATATGCATAGGATAATATTCTTTTAAATACGTAACTTTGTATGCTTTTCGCTGACCCTGTAAGTCAACGGTTAAACATAAAATAGATACAAATGAAATTATCACAATTTAAATTCAACTTACCCGAATCTCTTTTAGCTAATGAGCCATCTGAACAACGTGACGAATCACGCTTAATGGTGCTTCACAAAGACACTGGTAAAATTGAGCATAAAATCTTCAAAGACGTACTAGATTATTTTGATGATAAGGACGTTATGATTTTGAATGATACTAAAGTTTTCCCTGCTCGTATGTACGGTAATAAAGAGAAAACAGGTGCTACAATCGAAGTGTTCTTATTACGTGAGTTAAATAAAGAATTGCGTCTTTGGGACGTATTGGTAGATCCAGCTCGTAAAATTCGTGTTGGTAACAAGTTATATTTTGGTGATGATGATTTATTAGTCGCGGAGGTTGTTGACAACACAACTTCTAGAGGTCGTACCATTCGTTTCTTATTTGATGGTACTGATGAAGAGTTTCGTCGTAATATTGAGATTTTAGGAGAGACTCCTCTTCCTAAATACATTAAACGTAAGGCTACTCCAGAAGATAAATTCCGCTACCAAACGATCTATGCGAAAAACGAAGGTGCTGTAGCTGCTCCAACAGCAGGTTTGCACTTTTCACGTGAATTAATGAAACGTTTGGAATTAAAAGGTGTTGATTTTGCAGAAATTACGCTTCACGTTGGTTTAGGTACCTTCCGTACTGTAGAAGTAGAAGATCTAACTAAACACAAAATGGATTCAGAGCAATTCATCATCTCTGATCAAGCAGCTCGTACAGTAAATAAGGCGTTAGATAACAAGAGAAAGGTATGTGCTGTAGGAACAACATCAATGCGTGCTATTGAATCGGCTGTATCTGCTGATCGTCGTCTCAAAGCTGCTACCGATTGGACAAGTAAATTCATTTACCCTCCTTACGATTTTAGTATCGCAAACTCAATGATTACAAATTTCCATACACCTGAATCTACTCTTTTAGTAATGATTGCAGCATTTGCTGGGTATGAAAATGTAATGAATGCTTACGAAGTAGCTGTTAAAGAAAAATATAAATTCTATAGCTACGGAGATGCAATGTTGATTATTTAATATTCTAATAATATTTCAATATTTTTGAGCGTGATTGATAAACAATCACGCTTTTTTTATCAAATTTCAACTATGCTAAGTCGCGTTGTTATCATTGCTGCAGGAGGTACAGGCTCTAGACTAAATGTCAATTTACCCAAACAATACATGTTATTAAATGACAAACCAGTGTTGATGCATACTATAGAAGCTTTTGAAAAACACGTAGACAAAATAATTGTGGCTATACATGTCGACATGATAGATTATTGGAATGAACTCTGTATTGATCACAATTTTAACATACCTCATGAAATAGTCTTGGGAGGTAAAACAAGGTTTCAAAGCGTGAGAAATGCAATAAACTATTTAGAAACACGTTTTCCCGATTTATTTTTCGATGAAGATAGCACCATCTCTATCCATGATGCTGCACGTCCACTGATCAATTCAGATCTAATCAAAAAATCATTTGAATTGGCATTTGATGGAAAATCAAATGTATTGGCACTGAAGAGTACAAATTCAATAAGAATTGGTAATCAAAGTGAAAATGACGCTATTGATAGAGAAACTGTTTGGCAAATACAAACTCCCCAAACATTTCCAACACAAGTTCTATTAGAAGCCTATCAACAAATGGAATTACCCAACTTTACCGACGATGCTTCTGTCGTTGAAAAAATTGGCTATTCCATACATCTTATTGAAAGTAGCTACAAAAACATTAAACTCACTCACCCTGAAGACTTTGAAATAGCCAAATTGTATTTAAATAATACGTAACATCTTACAGATTAAGCATTTCCTCGTATAATACGTAGTAAAACGACAATAACTGCTATAACTAACAGAATATGAATTATTCCGCCTGTAGCAAAGCCTCCGAAAAAACTAATCGCCCATATGATTACTAATATCACTGCGATGGTGTAAAGTAGATTTCCCATAATCCTAAAATTTATAATTAAACTTTTGTGTATAAACTATTTTATTTTAGGGTAATAACAACTGGAAATAAGAAAGGTTTATTTTACAACAAATTATTTTAAATCTAAACACAACTTATCGTGTGCTACAAAAACATTTTCAGGCAAAATGGATTGTATATACTCATGTCTTCCAAACCTATGGCTAATATGAGTTAAGTATGCTTTTTTGGGTGCTATTTGATTAATAAAATCTAACGCTTCTTGCAAAGTGAAATGCGAAATATGAGGATCCTCTTGAAGTGCATTTACAACCAATATTTCAACACCGTGTAGCGCTTCAATAGATTTATCAGACACAGTCTTAGCATCGGTAATATAAGCAAATTTTCCAATTCTAAAGGCTAGAACTGGCATTTTGTAATGCAACACTTCAATTGGCAAAACATCAGTATCCAAGATATTAAAACTATCTAACGACTGTATTTCTTTCAACTCTAGTTGAGGCACACCGGGGTATTTAATCGCAGAAAAAGCATAGTAAAACTCCCGTTGAAGAGCTTCCAATGTTTCAGCATTGGAATATATCGATAAGGACTCCTGCTGCTTGTAATTAAAGGCTCGTACATCGTCCAGTCCTGCAATGTGGTCCTTATGCGAATGAGTGATTAAAATGGCATCCAAATTCATCACGCCTTCACGCAACATTTGATATCGGAAATCTGGCCCTGTGTCAATAACTATATTACGACCATTATCAAGTTCGATTAGAATAGAAGATCGTAGGCGGTTATCGTGCACATCTGTAGAAGTACAGACTTCACAATCGCAAGCTATAACAGGTACACCTTGAGAAGTTCCAGTTCCTAAAAATCGAATCTTCAAACTAAGCCTCTTCCTTTTTAATTAATGACTTATAAAATGTCCATTGCTTTTCATCAAAATCATCTTTAGATACTTCAAATTCACGTAGCAATAAAACCAATGAATTAATCTTGATTTCTAAATTAGAAAATTTGTTCACAATAATCATCTTTGTATTCTGAATTACACAGGCTCCAGTTTTGAAATTTCCCTTTTCATAACGAACCTTGTATCCCAAATCTAACAATAGATTTTCTATTTTATCTAAATTATATTGTGTAATTGATATCACGATATATGTTTATTAAATAGGTTTTACATTGAGGTGTTCTTCTGCAACCATTTACGATCTATGTAATTTGTCATAAATCCAGTTCCATAAGCTATCAATTGTGTATACGCCGCAATTACCGCATTGACTGAAACAAAAAGACTTTTAGTAGTCAATAGTGCGTGTAAAAACAATACCACTGTATAAAATAACAAAAACACATTACCGATACTAACCAATATTTGCAACGGTAGAAAATTGGTAAAAATAGTGAAATTGATAATATTTAATACGATCAATACAATAACACCGGACGTAAATATGGCTGGCAAAGAATGAACTAACTTAAGTTCAGCAGGGTACAACATTGATATATCTATTCTTCCTTTACCAAAAGCTCTAGTTTGTTTATAAAACTGAGAAAAGCTCGTTCTTCTTTTGTGATATACAAAAGCTTCAGGAATCAATCCAACTTTATAGCCAGAGTTAATCATTCGAATACTAAATTCTATATCTTCAGAACGCCTTGAAAGTTTATAACCTCCTGTATTCTCCCACACCTGTCGGGATATTCCCATATTAAAACTACGCGGATGAAACTGTCCTACATGCTTTTTATTACCTCTAATACCTCCAGTAGTAAAAGGGCTAGTCATTGAATAGCTTATTGCTTTTTGGATCGTCGTAAATGATTCATGCGCAGCATCTGGTCCACCAAATGCGTCCCATCCATTTTGCTCAATAGAAGATTTTACGACCTCTAAATACATCTTAGGAACTAAGATATCTGAATCGAAAACTATAAAAAAATCGCCCTTAGCCTTACTAAAACCTAAATTTCGAGCAAAACCCTGTCCCTCATTTTCTTTCTTATAGTAGATAACATTAATTTTATCTGAAAATGACTCAACTATTTTATCAGCAGTTTTACTAGAGCCATCTTCTACAACAATAACTTCAAATGAAGTATAAGTCTGTTGTGTCAACGAATGCAATAATTCTTTGATCTCATCAGGTCTGTTGTATAATGGAATGACTATTGAAAAAAACATGTTTTTAGATTACACTTTCAATATGGTATTTATTACGCTCCGAACTATTACGTGACAATAATTCAGCAATGAATCCAGTTAAAAACAATTGCGTACCAATCATAATAGCCAGCAATGACAAATAGAACAATGGCTGATCTGTGACATTGCGGTAGACTGTGCCATTTGCAATACTCATTAGCTTTTCACAAATCAAATAGATAGTAATGAAAAAGCCTATTAAAAAACTGACCACACCTACTGGACCGAAGAAGTGCATTGGACGTTTCCCGAATTTGCCTACAAAAAATATAGACATCAAATCCAAAAAACCTTTAACAAAACGTCCTGGCCCAAACTTAGTCGTTCCATATTTCCGCGGATAGTGCTGTACTACCTGTTCTTGAATATTTTTAAAGCCTGCCCATTTAGCTATTACCGGTATGTAACGATGCATCTCACCGTATACTTCGATGCTCTTTACGACATCTTTTCTGTACGCTTTCAATCCACAATTAAAGTCATGTAAATTATCAATACCAGAAACGCTACGCGTTACTGAATTAAACAATTTAGTAGGAAGAGTCTTCGTTAACGGATCGTAACGCTTTTGCTTCCAGCCTGATACTAAATCAGCACCTTTATTCATGATACGATCATATAGTTCAGGTATCTCATCAGGACTATCCTGCAAGTCTGCATCCATTGTGATCACAACGTCACCTTGTGTAGCGGCAAAGCCAACATTCAAAGCTGCTGATTTGCCATAATTTCTTCTAAACTTAATACCAGAAATCTGCTCATTTGATTTCTTCAAGTCTTGAATTATTTTCCATGATTTATCCGTACTACCGTCATCCACCAAAATAATTTCATAAGAAAAATTATTAGATAACATGACACGACGTATCCAATCTGTCAATTCTGGAAGTGATTCCTCTTCATTATACAATGGTATTACAACAGATATATCCATTTTGTATCGTGCTTAATCCTAAGGTTAATTAAAATTCTTACGTAGACCACCTTGTGATAACTTCTCATTTCGAGTAAGCGCTGCAAGGATTAATGAAAATACAAATTGCATCACAATAGATATCATTATGCTTCTGAAAGTGTCTTTGAGAGTAATTTCTCCTAACGTATTCATTTGTTCTTCTAATGCAGCCACACGCGTATCAATTACATCGTCTGGCGCGCCACTACTCTCCAATTGTTCAATTGTGATATTGATGGTATTACGCAATACCTCTTCCTGTAAGGCTGGATTAATAGAATGTACGTAGAGTGTTGTTGAAATAGTTGCAATTAAAGTAGATATCAGTAACATAAGAAACGTTGATTTCAAGGCTATCGAAAAATTCCAATAGCCACCATTTTTCTTACGTAATGCATAAGCAAACACCAAAGCAATGATTATATACAAAATAGTATTCACTCCAAATGAAACTGAAGTCAATAACCAAAATGATTCAATACTTTTACTAATAAAAAGAACAACAAGGCCTAAAGCTAAAGAAATCAACCCCAGTAATACACCATATTTAACACTTTCCTTTTTATTATAAGAAGCGTCAAATCCTGCGTCATTAAACTTAGTCTCTTCCATTTTCTACTTGTTAAAGTTTACTATTACATGATAAACTGCTGTTTCGTAAGCTTTGTTAGCGGCGTTGCTTGTGAATTCTTCGAATTGAGCTGAAGTGGGATTTTGCTCGTAAAAAAACGACAGCATAGGGTTAAACAACTCATACAATTCATCCATTGGACCTACTGTTTTACCGACTTTAGCAATCTCTGAGTAATCTGATTCAACTAAAATTTGATTAGCAATTACTTTTTCGTAGATACGGTGTTCATCTTGAAACTCATCCTCTTCCACTAATAAGAATTCTTTCAAATAATCGTCTAAATCAGCTTCAATCTCGTCGTCAGCACATTCCTTCAAGTACAAGAAAACATTAAGCAATTCTGTACCACGATCTAAAGTATCTTCTTCGATTTGTTCCCATTCTGGTGAATCCAAGTAATCTTCTTCCAACTTTTGCACGTCTTCAGCAAAGAAATTAATCATTAACAAATCAAATGACAGTTCTCGTAATTCCTCAAAAGATTGGTAATCATCAAATACAACATCCATAGCTGCGACCTTAGCCATAAATGGGGATTCCAACTCGAATGCTTCATTCAATGCTGCTAAAAACTCAGCACTTTCAATATTTTCAATAGATGCATAAGAAGCTATACCAGCTTCTAAAGCATTTTTAACTTTATTATCCATAATTATTTATTTAATACCAATTGATTGTTATTGACAACCAACTTTACTCTACCCACCAATTCTTGACCAAATAATGGGTTATTTTTGCCTTTAGACTTGTTAGATTTCTCATCAAAAGTCCATTTTTCTTTACTATCAAATACCACTAAGTTTGCTTTTGCCCCCTTCTCTATAACAGGCACATTCAAACCCACAACTTTACGTGAACCAACCGCTAATTTATCAACAATTTGTTCATCAGACAAACCAGCCTTCACTAACAAAGGTAACACGGTCTGAAGCCCCGTAATACCATTTTTAGCGATTTCAAACTCTACATTTTTGAATTCTATTTCATGAGGTGTGTGTTGCGATACTACTGCATCGATAACACCTTCTTTCAACCCTTTCAACAAAGCTTTGACATCTTTTTTAGTACGCAATGGAGGGCTTACTTTGTAATTAGAATCAAACCCTACTATATCATCATCAGTGAATACCAAATTATGTGCAGCAACATCACATGTAACTTTCAAGCCTTTGGCTTTAGCCTTTTTTATTAATTCAACTGAATCCGCAGTTGAGATTGTAGAAAAATGGATTGGTGCATCATTGTATTCTGCTAAGTACAAATCACGTGAAACCATCAGAGATTCAGCTAAATTTGGAATACCTTTCATACCCAAATAAGTACTCATCTCTCCTTCATTCATTTGATTTCCTCCGGAAATGGATTCATCTTGTGCAAAAGAGATAATCAACCCATTAAATCCTTTGGAGTATAACAAGGCTCTCCCCATTAATCCAGCTTGCTGCACGCTTCTATTCCCATCCGAAAATGCTATAGCCCCATTGATCTTCATATCATACAATTCAGCCAATTCATTTCCTTCACGTTTTTTGGATATTGACCCGATTGGATATACATCTACTAGATTACCCTTTGCGGCATTCACCACTAAAGACACCTCTGTTCTACTTTGTATCGCCGGATTTGTATTGGGTTGTACAGCTATAGCCGTATAACCACTCGCTTTGGCAGCAGCAGTACCTGTAGCAATGTCTTCTTTCGTTTCGTAACCTGGCTCACCAATATTAACGTTCAAATCAAAAAAACCAGCACTAACAGCAGCGCCACTAGCATCAATTGTCTCCACATCCTTATTCGCTGTTATTTTTGCTCCTATATCAGCAATTACTCCATCTTTTATTAAAATATCGACTTGTTTACCATCAAAATTATGACCTGGCGAAATCAATTTGGCAGAAGTAATTAGAAATGTACTCATGGATATTAATTCTTGAAAAAAATTGGGGTTTTAAATATAAATAGTTGGGGAAAACACAATTTTATAAATACAAATCCCATTATACGTGCACATAGGTTACACCGTACTAGAACTATATTTTTGTGTTTTATCATCAAAAGACAAATGTACACAAAAATGCTTTTAGTAAAGAAAGGATTTTTACGCAGATGTATTATTCTTGCTCTCCCCAACGATAGGTATCAATTTTCAAATCAACCAAAGAAAGAACTCTATCCACTACAGTACTGGCAACATCTTCTAAGGACGATGGTAAACTATAGAATGAGGGTGATGCAGGACATATAATTCCTCCAGCCTGCGTCACAGTAGCCATATTATTGATATGAATCAAATTCAGCGGAGTCTCTCTGGTCACCAAAATTAGCCTTCTCCTTTCCTTAAGTATCACATCAGCAGCACGTGTTGTCAAATCAGATGATGTACCTGTAGCAATCCGTGCCAACGTACCCATTGAACAAGGACAAACAATCATACTATCATACTGTGCTGATCCAGACGCAAATGGTGCCATAAAATCATTTTTGGAATAAAATTGAAAATCATAATTATTATATGACTCATCTCCCAACTCATATTTCCAAACATCCCTAGCATTATCAGACATTATAACACCTACATTAAATATCTGGGTCTTTCCAAGCACTGTCAATTTATCCAAAAGTACTTTGGCATATATAGAACCTGAAGCTCCCGTAATTGCTACAACTATCTTCCTTTTACTCATGAAAACAAAGCTAAATAAAAAAGGGTCGAATAAGAAATATTCGACCCCTACATCTACCTATGAAAAACATGCCCTTGGGGAGGGCATTACAAAAGTAACAAAGCTTATCTTAACTACAAGGGAAATCTATTAATCATACCGAACTTATAAAAAAATTGTAGATGTAGTTCTACAAAAAATTCACATACCTCAAAAAAACAGTGCTAAATCGTATAACCTAAATATGAGACAAAAAAGTATATCCAAATTTTTATCATGAAATTTATTTAACCAATTTTTTAAAATGATTAACATTTACTAATATTATGCATATTTTTTGTTTAATTAGATGCAGACAATGATATCCTTATGAGCATTACAATCTTAGAGCAATATATTGAAACTGGTAATCATATAGACTTAGAACATTTTCTGTCAAATGATTCGTCACAACTGAAAGAAAAAACAAGACAAAACATATCACCATTACTATTAGCTTGCTACTGCCAAAAACCACAACTTGTACAAATTATACTTAAATTCACAACAAGTATCACCATTCATGAAGCATGTGCTGCTGGACTATTACAACATGTCCAAATGATGATCGAACATAAAAAAGATATTGTGGAGGAATTCTCTACACAAAATATCACTGCTCTAGGTATTGCTACACACTTCAACCAAGAAGATATCGTACGTTTGTTACTATTGCACAAAGCAAACCCTAATATTCCATCGCAAAATGGTCAACAAATCTATCCGCTTCACACTGCCCTAAGTAATAATAATAGCAACATTAGCAAAATGTTAATTGAAGCTGGGGCTGAAGTAAATGTAAAGCAACACGGAGGAAATACGCCTTTACATTTTGCAGCGCAACATGGTAATATCGAAATGATTATTATTTTGCTGGAACAGGGAGCTGACATCACAGCACTAAATGATATTAGAGAATCGTCAGCAGATTTAGCGTCAAAAAAAGGCTTCAGAGAAATCGCTGAAATTTTAAAACTTAACTAACGTTTCAAAATCGCATATCCTATTGCGCAGTCTAAACATCTCTTAGGCGTGCAATAGTGTTTAAATAAGTGCAATAATGCTTGGGATTCACTAGCATTACTAGCTTCGATCATTCGCGCTTCATAAGCATTCACAATAGAATTCTTTTCAACAGGTAATAATTGTAACCAATACAAAGCTTTTTGTTGCAATTCTTCGTTTCCGACATACTTACCGTATGCAAAAAGAATTGGCACAAATGCATTTAAAATTACATGGTGAATAAATGCTTGAGTCAATGCAGTTGAATGCGTTTTGGATAATTTATTAAAATGAAAATGATTACTCCAATATTCAGACACCTGAATGTTACTAAATTCTAGGATCGTCTCCTCAAAAGTACTATTCTGAATAAATTCAAACCAATGAACTCGCTTATGGAAAAGAGCACATAGTTGCGCTAATCTAAAAGTAGGAAAATTATGAGGGCGCATGCGTAGAAACTTCCATTCTAGGGGTGACATCTCTCGTAATTCATATAAACACTGTAAGTATAAATATTCTTTCTTAAGTGACTCCCAATAATCCTCGTCGGTTTTGGTCGTATTCAAAAATCCTGCAGAGCCAAAAAGCATCGCTTCAAGCTTAGATGGTTCACTAGCGAATTTGTAAATAAGGTTTGGGTTCGTATAAAGAAACAGACTTTCATATGCGTCCGCATTAACCTTCATCCCAAAGGCGCGTCCTAACGCTATAAATTGAATATGTTCCCAACTATATTTAACTATTGTAGCCCATTTTTTTATCATTTCATATTTCGATTCAAGTCGTTCGACTACTAATCGATCCAGCCAATTATTAACTGTAATGCCTGAAATTCTTGGCAAGTGACTTTCACAAGCTATCCATTGTTCATTTTGCATCAACTGCTCATATTTCAATAACAATGACTCATCCACAAAATTTTTCAGAACTAGAGTAGGGATCTCTGTTCCGTCAGATCTTTTGATCTTTATACCTTCAAAATTTTCCCATACAACATGTAAAATCGTAGAATTGTAACGAGGATCTAAATGATGTTGGTGATCTTTCCAGTGAGTAGAACTCTTATGTAGTTCAATATTACCCACCCATATTTCATTATTAATTTGAATTTTGGATAATTCAAAATCAGCCCCAGCATGCATGTTGTATTGACCAAAATTTAGTATCCGCAACGGCTCCCCTTGCGTTGTAATTAGGTCATTTTGATTAATTAATTTATAGCGCCATATAAAATGAAGCAATTTTTCCGGCCACTTCATTTTACAATTTACGAAATAAAACTAATCTTTAAAGAAAGTTTTCAATTCATTATCCCCAACTAGGGTAGACTTAATTTCGCGAACAGGCAATTTTGGTGACTGAATACCTTCACTCCAGTTTTCATTACCAACAAATACCCTAGCTTCATCCCAAAGACCAGCTTCAACAAATTGTTTTATTGTCTTTGCGCCTCCCTCGATAATAATAGACTGAACATCCATAAGGTACAATTGGTACAATATATTTTGCGGTAGATATAAGTCAAAATTTTCCAATTGAATGTATTTCAAATGCTTATTCCAATCCGTTTTTAAAGCATTGAAAATAATTAAATCAGAATCCTTCGCAAGAAACAAATTGGAATTTGTAGAAACTTCTAAATTTTTATCAATCAATACTCTTTTTGGTGACTTTCCTGACCAAAGTCTATTCGTCAAGGCAGGATTATCAACCAAAGCGGTTCGTGTACCGACAAGAATTGCATCTTCTTCCGAGCGCCATTGATGCACCAATTGCTTACTAGCCTCATTTGAAATCCATTTTTGTACATTATCCAACCGTGCGAAAAAGCCATCTTTAGTTTCCGCCCATTTCAATATCACATAGGGACGAAATTGACTTATTCTTGTGAAAAAGCGTCTATTTATAAACTGACATTCTTTTTCTAACACACCTAAGACAATCTCAATACCTGCATCTTTCAACCTTTGTACGCCCAAACCATTTACCTTTGCAAAAGGGTCCAAACAGCCAATTACCACCTTCTTAAATTGGTATGCAACTAGCATATCAGCGCAGGGAGGAGTCTTGCCATGATGCGCGCAGGGTTCTAAAGAAACATAAACAGTAGATTGTTTAAAAAGAATTTTAGCCTCTGATTCACCATAGAATGCTATAGCATTATTGATCGCATTCACCTCTGCATGTGCCCCTCCGTACGGTGAGGTATATCCCTCTCCTATTATTTCATCCTTATACACAATGACAGCCCCGACCATAGGGTTAGGACTTACGGTCCCTGCTCCCAACAACGCCAAATCCAAACAACGCTTTATATACTGTTCCTCTATTTGCATAATACAAACTTAGCATTTTGTCATATTTAAAAGAAAAACGAAACAGATTATTGTAAGTTTGTACTATGGTTACAACGTGGAAGGATATCGAAAATCTTTATCAGCAGCATCTTACATCGCTCTACCCCGCAGACGAAATCAAGGCACTTTTTTTAATAGTATTGGAAGAGATTGCTGGAATAAATGCTGCAAAATATATTGTAGAAAAGACAAATTCAGTGGACAACTATTCAGAACAACTAACTTCTATTCTTCAAGAATTAAGTAGTGGAAGACCATTACAGCACATATTGGGTAAGGCTGATTTTTATGGAGAAAAATTTGAAGTTAATGTCCATACACTAATACCAAGGCCTGAAACAGAGGAATTAGTACATCTAATAATCAATGACTACAAGAATAAAAAGGAATTAAAAGTCATAGATGTTGGTACTGGCTCAGGCTGCATTCCAATTACATTGAAGAAGCACTTAAATCAAAGTGAGGTTTGGGCTGTCGACATTTCGAAAGAAGCTTTAGAAGTTGCCAAACGAAATGCGAATTCATTAAACCAGCATATTCAATTTATATTGGCAGATATTTTGGAATGGGAATTTATTTTTTCTGAGCCACAGAATTTTGATATTATAGTCAGCAACCCACCCTACATTACACCAAAGGAAATGACAGAAATGCATGCAAATGTCCTCCATCATGAGCCTCATACCGCACTTTTTGTAGAGGAGTCTGCACCCTTAATTTTTTATGATTACATAGCAGACTTTGCTAATCAGCATTTGAGTGAACACGGAACCTTATATTTTGAAATCAATCAATACCTTAGTTTGCAAACAGCCGAGTTAATTCGTAAAAAAGGATTTCGTACTGTTGAAATATTCAAGGATATAAATGGTGTAGATCGCATGATTCGCGCTAAAAGGAAATAATCAGACACTAAAGCATCAACCCATTGAGAAAAATAGACAGAAAAAGAGATCAAATAAGCTCAAGTATCTTCAATATCAAATTATTTAAAAAATAATTCTCTTTGCATGAGTAATTTACGAAAAACACAGGTTTTTTATAAAGGAAATATTTGCAGTTTAAAGTAAAAACTCTACCTTTGCATCACTCCAAACAACGAAGGAAACTTCAAAAACGGAGGATTCCGTAGCTCAGCTGGTAGAGCAATACACTTTTAATGTATGGGTCCTGGGTTCGAATCCCAGCGGGATCACAAAAAAAAGCTTCACTTCTCAGTGAGGCTTTTTTTGTAACTTTTAGATTCAAAATAGCAATGAACGGTTTGTCTTTCTAAAAATCGGATCAATCTGAATTCTTGGGGGGAGTGTTAAAAATTTCGGATCAATCTGAATTCATGGGGGGAGTGTTAAAAATTTCTTAGTTTAGTATCCTTAATACAGATATCGGATCAAGCTGAATCCTTGGGGGGAGTGTTAAAAATTTCTTAATTTAGTATCCTTAATACAGATATCCCTTGCAAGAAGCCGAACGTAAATTACTATCCTTATTGATGCCCGAAGGGCTTTTGGAATATTTTCAGATTTTAGAAGTCGATCAAGTTGACAATCAACTCCATATTTATTTAGATGAGCTTAATATTGCTCCGACAAGTTATGAGAACAGCAAGTTGGAGTCAAAGGGGTTTATGCCTTCCACTGAAATTTCAGACTTTCCCATTCGAGGTCAGAAAGTTACGCTACATATCCGCCGTCGTCGCTGGACGGTACTGGATAGCGGAGAGATCGTCACAAGAGATTGGAACCTGGTGCGTGAGGGTACTCGAATGACAACGGAATTCGGGCTTTTTTTAAAGAAGATATTTGGATAATCATCCTGTAAGCGCTCAATTGGTAGGTCTGTT
>NZ_JADEYP010000042.1 GCF_020295405.1 Sphingobacterium bovistauri | reverse complement strand
ATTGTACTTTCATATCGTTTTTTGGGTGCACCTCAATTTACAAAAAATTGAGGACAAAAAACATAAGCCCCGCCATTATTTTTTAATGACGGGGCTCTTTAATTAACAGACCTTTTTAGACAGCCTCTTTTATTTCAATAGTTTAAAGCATATCTTTATGGTTTGCTACAATAGTATAGAATAAAGGAAATTACATAAAATATATTATGGGTTCGAGAAGAAGTTTTTTGCAAAAGTTAGGTTTAGGAACATTGGCTGTTTCAGTACTTCCAAAATTTGCTATATCAGAAAGTTCAATCATAAAGATAAATAAACCTATCGTATTGTCTACCTGGGATTTTGGTTTAAAGGCGAATGAAGAAGCATGGCAAATTTTATCTAATGGTGGACGTGCTTTAGATGCTGTTGAAAAGGGCGTAAGGTTAACAGAAGCTGATCCTTCGGAGCGTAGTGTTGGCTATGGCGGTAGACCTGATCGTGATGGCAAAGTCACGCTGGACGCCTGTATCATGGACGAACATGCAAATATTGGTTCGGTGGCTGCCTTGCAAAATATCAAACATCCAATTTCTGTAGCTAGAGCTGTAATGGAAAAAACACCACATGTTATGCTGGTGGGTGAGGGCGCATTGCAATTTGCAAAGTCTCAAGGCTACAAAGAAGAAAATCTACTTACTGAAGAATCAGAAAAAGAGTGGAAAGAATGGTTGAAAACGTCAAAATATGAGCCGATTGTTAATATTGAGAATCATGATACCATAGGTATGATTGCACTTGATGCAAACGGTAACCTTTCAGGTGCGTGTACGACGAGTGGAATGGCTTTCAAGATGCATGGAAGAGTTGGTGATTCACCAATCATTGGCGCAGGACTTTATGTAGATAATGAAATTGGTGCTGCAACAGCTACTGGTCACGGTGAAGAAGTGATTCGTACGGTAGGAAGTCATTTAGTAGTTGAATTAATGCGTCAAGGGCATTCACCACAAAAAGCTTGTGAAGTAGCAGTTAAAAGAATTATTAAGTTTACACAGAATAGAGGAAAGTCTTTGGATAATATTCAAGTAGGATTTATTGCTTTAAATAAGCGAGGAGAATATGGAGCTTATTGTATTCATGGCGGATTCAATTATGCTAAATATGATGCTAAAGGAAATGAACTGATTAAGGGTAAATCATATTTGAAATCAAATGGCTAAACTAGAAATTGCGAGCTTCAATCTTAATTCAGCTAAAATAGCTCAAGAATTTGGCGCGGATCGTGTGGAATTGTGTGCAGGTATGGAAGTTGGAGGTACCACTCCATCTGATGAAGATGTTTTAGCTGCACGCAAATTGTTGACTATTCAATTGAATGTCATGATTCGTCCAAGAGGAGGTGATTTTGTGTATACTGATGAAGAATTTACAGCGATGAAAAGGGATATTCTGCGTATAAAGGATATGGGGATAGATGGTTTTGTTTTTGGAATTCTCAACGCAGATAATACAGTCAATGAATCAAAGAATAGAGAACTCGTTGAATTAGCTTTGCCATTTCCGTGCACTTTTCACCGTGCATTTGATGAGGTCTTTGATTTTAGAAAAGCATTAGAAGATGTTATTTCATGTGGTTTTACAACTATTTTGACATCAGGATGCGAACCGAATGTTGATTTAGGATTACGTAATCTGGTGGAATTGGTAAAGCTTTCTAATGACCGCATTGTGATTATGCCTGGAGGTGGTTTACGTTCTTCTAATGTAGCACATCTTTTAGATAAAACTAAGGCTACTTACTTTCATTCTTCTGCGATTACAGATGGTAGCGATACAGCAGTAGGGGATGAAGTTACAAAGTTGAGATCTCAGCTATAATAGAAAATCACTCCTAAAGAGTGATTTTCTATTATACAGCAAGATTAATTTTAGGAATTTGTTCGATAACAGTGCAAGCAGCAGCTAAGGTCAATACATCCTTCATTTCTGAAAGCTCAATAGAAGTTTGGTCAGATAAGCGCGGAATACAATACAAGTGAATGGAAGATTGTACTTCGGAAAGTATGATATCACCAAATTCAATACCTATCCCAGCCAAAATAATTTTTTCAGGATTTAGAATATGTATTAACGTCGCAATACCTTTACCAAGCATATGGCCTATTTTTCGAATAGCTTCAATTGCTAATTGATCTCCATTTTTATAGGCATGCACTAACTGATCAAATGTTATTTGTTTTGAATTCTTCTTTAGTATGGATACTTCTCCGGCCTGTAGTTGTTTTTCGATATATTCGATAGCTGTCTGTAAAGAAGCCTCAACTTCTAAACACCCTTTTTTACCACAAAAACACAAATTATTAGTGTCTGCTAAAGGGATGTGACTAAATTCTCCAGCATAACCATTATGTCCTCTGAAAATAGTATTATTAATCAATATCCCCAGACCGACGCCCCAAGTTAAATTAATGACTAAGGTATGTGGTGAATCCTTTGCTTTACCGAAATGCTTTTCAACTATTGCTATGGCTGTTGAATCATTTTCAATAAATGTTGGTATCCTTAATTTTTCTTCTAGCGTCTTTGCAATTTCATAAAGAGGTGATCCTACGGGGTGGGATGTGTTTATTTTCTTTTGTGTGTTCACAAATCCAGGGCATATAATCCCTATTCCCATAAATGTATTTGAAGAGTATTCAGCTTTTAATTTTTCTATTTCTTCTATAAGGGCATTGACAAGTTCGTATTCTTCCTGCGTAGTAATTACTAATTTAATGGTGTCTCTTACTTTTTCATGATCAATATTAAAGACATCTATTAGCGTTCTTCTGCGTTCAATCGAAATGGCGATTATATTGCCAAGCATGTTTTTATCTGCTTTATATAGATATGCTTTCCTTCCCCCAGTCGAATTTGTGAGTCCCAAATTTTGTACGAACCCTCTTTTTAATAAATCTTTTAATCCTTTTGTGGTAATAGGAATGCTTTTGCCTACACTATTACTCAGATCTCCTATTGCTGTAGCACCAGAGAAAAAAAGATTTTTGAGGATATTAGTATATAGATTCATTTATATTGGTTTTTGAAGAATGTAAAAGTATAAATTATAATGACAATAAATGAAAATAAAGGTAGGATATGAGCTTTATTAAAAGAACTTTATAGGAATAAATAGAGCTTTGATTACAAATGATAAAGTGATTTGAGGACTATTATCCGAAAATATGTATTAAGTAGAGGTGAAGTACGTTTGTTTTTCTAGTAATGTTTGGATTATTTTATAGATTTCAATGTTACATATATAGACAATAATTTATATATGTTCTGGTATGGAAATACGATTTTACATCGAATGTTTAAATGAGGAATCTGCTAATTATTTCTTGAGCAGATTCCTCTTCTATGAAAGTTATATTTTCTTAATCCAAATTCTATTAATACAAATGGATTCTTCGTTTGGAGATTCTAATACAATTTTCATTTTATTAGCTCGATCAATTTGGATAATGCCAATATGTGTATCCGTAAATTCCTCGATATAATTGTTTTCAGTTGGTTCAACGACCATCATGCCATTTGGTTTTAGGACGCCTTTAATTGATTTGCCACCTATTTGAACAGTGATTTGTATATCTTTTTTTGTCGGATTGTGTGCGGATACATCTAAGGTATATTTGCCTTTTTCTGTGAATTCGACAAGCCACGTTAAATTTTGTCCCTTTGAGATAATATAGTTGGGACGTTTTCCATCATAAGCGATTATTTCATGCTCTTTGTTGTTATATAGATTTTTACTGCTTAAAGCAAAGCCACCAAAAGTAGATTCTGCCACAACTTCCTTATCAAAATTGATTTCGTTATCAAATTCAAGTTTTATTAATGAAACGAAATTGTCTGAGGCATTTTTCGGTAAATCCACATAAATAATTGACCCTGTCTGCGAATAATTTAACTTCTCTTGGCTGTTGTCTTTAATGGAATAGATCGCTTTAGGTTTTGATACTACTCCAGTGATTCTTAGTTTCCTATCGAGTGGCCAATTGAAAATATGTGCATACAAATTCGTTTTCTGTAACGTCAAATATCCCCAATCAAAATTCTTAGCGCGTAGAGGCGTTCCTTTGTTCGTATAGACAGCTTCTCCATATCTGCTTAGCCATTGACCAATATCATTTAATCTGGAAACACTTTCATGTGGTATTTGACCATTAGCGCGTGGACCAATGTTCAATGTTAGTCCGCCATTAAGACTAACATTCGATATCAAGGATTCAAAAATTTGACTCGTGGACTTCCACTCTTTTTCATAGCCACTATATCCCCATGAATGTGCGATGGTTCCTGGAGTTTCCCAAGGGTGATCTATGTATTCATTCGCGAAGACATTATCACCTAATGTTTGAAAATCTACATATTTAGCATCTGTAGGTAAGCCTAATCTAGAGTTGATAAGACAATTGGGTTGCAGTTCTCGTATAAGACTAACAGCTTGTTCTAGCTGTTGCTTTTGGAATATCGTTTTTTCATATGGAATCCACATGTCGAACCACATCACTGCGATATCTCCATAATTTGTCAATAACTCCCGCAGCTGCGGTATCGCTTTTTCTTGCCAATATTGATTAAATTGTTCGGGAGAGACACTTTTGGTCAATTCTAGATTATGATCCCAAGCATATGGATGTTCCCAATCAATCCAATGAGAGTAATAAAAGCCTAGTTTCATATCGTGTTTTCGACATGCCTCTGCTAATTCTTTTATGATGTCGCGCTTTGATCCTGATAGTTTCGAGAGTGAATAATCTCCAATTTTGGTGTCCCAAATAGCGACCCCATCATGATGCTTTGAGGTCATAATAATGTATTTCATTCCAGCTTTCTTAGCTTGAATAACCCATTCTTCAGGGTTAATTTGATCCCAAACAAATCGCTTAGCAAGCTCACCATATTCTTCCTTAGATATACGATTTCTATACCTTATCCATTCTGCATAATTATTTAAATATCTCAAATTTTCACCTTTCCAAATTCCTTCGGCCGCAGAGTATAATCCCCAGTGAATAAACATGCCAAAACGGGCGTCCTCAAACCATTTTGTTTTCGGGTTGGGTTGGGCTACTGACGTAAATGTGATTATTAATGATAAAAGTATTAGATAAAGGATTCTCATAATTATATTGATAGATTTTATGTAAAAGTAGGAAAAGAGCTGCTATTAATGTTGCTAAATAGCATTATTCCTTTGTAAATTATTTATATCAAAACTATCTGAAATACGGAAGCATAAGTTGATTTGTTCTTACTAGTATTGATGAAAATCTTACCATCTTTAATTTGATATTTTATCCTTTCTTTAGAACCTAGAAGCTTAATGTCTCTAATTTTTATAGTATTGGGAATTTCGAATTCAAATTGATTTGTACTTACGTATTCCTTATTGTTTTCTTGAATATGAAATACATTAATAATTTTATTGTCTTTGCTTTTGGTATAGTAGTAATCTTCAATATGGAATGGAGCTATAGGTCGGGTAGCAAATACGGCCGATTCATTAATATTCATCCAATTCGAGATTTCTTGTAGACGATCATATGCAGCTTTATCAAAATCACCATTTGGTCCTGGAGCAATATTCAATAGGTAGTTTCCTCCTCTTGAAATTATCTTAATCAGTGTTTCTATTATTTTTTTTGTAGGCTTGTAATTGTCATTTGGTACATATGAAAAGGAATCACCCATCGTAATGCAACTTTCCCATGGTATATCTAATGTGTGGTCCGGAACAGCTTGTTCTGGAGTGACGTAATTCTCCCATTTTCCAGGTACTGTTCTGTCCACCACGATTATTCCAGGTTGATTTTTGCGCGCCATAGTACCGATGCGATCCATATCTATATCTTGTTCTGTTTTGATAGTACGTTGCCATTCCACAGCGGGGTCAATCGTTTTGAAGGGGCGAACCCATCCACCATCTAACCACAAAATATCTACTTTGCCATATTCAGAAGTTAATTCATTTAATTGGTTGTAGGTGTAATTTTTAAATTGACTCCATCGTTCAGGATATTTGGTAGGGTCATAATTAACATTTCTATCTTTTGGTGGAAAATATGACCACCAATAATATTCAGTGTGCCAATCAGGTTTGGAGAAATAGGCTCCAATTTTGAAGTTGTCTTTTCGAAAGGCATCAAAAATTTCTTTAGTTATGTTCGCACGAGGATTTGATGAAAAAGGTGTGTTTGGCGATGTAATTTTATAAACAGATTCTTTAGTGTCAAACATCGCAAATCCATCGTGATGTTTTGTGGTGAATACAACATATTTCATTCCTGCAGACTTTGCGGCTTTAGCCCATTTTTCAGGAATAAATTGTGTAGGATTAAAAGTCTTTTGAAGATTTTCGTAATTTTTTACGTATTCATAATAAGTTGATCCATGCTCTTTTTTGCGTTGTGTCCAGCCCTCATCTTCTGGACATAAGCTCCAGCTTTCGACAATTCCCCATTGGCTGTATGTCCCCCAATGCATGAATAGTCCGAATTTCATATCTTGCCATTGTTCTAAATTGTTAATAACTAATGGGTCTGTCGGTTTTTGATACCCTGCAGATACATTATGCGCTTGTCCTTGTGTATGATGAGAATAAGTTATTAAAGTAACTGCAAAGATTATATTTAGAATTGTTTTTTTCATAATGTAGGCTTTGTAATGAGATTATCGATTAAAATAAAAGCCGCCATTGGCGGCTTTTATAGTTTAAGTTTTCATAACTAATTGCTATCCCAAAATAACTTGGTGTTAATGTTATCTTGATCTTTTATAATATCATAATTATCTAAATTGTAAGCTTGTTCTGATTGTGGTAAATTCCATTTAACAGGAACTACTTTTTGAATATCTGAATTTTCTACTCGGAAAGCCAATATCGGATAGTTCAAACGCCTAACTTCAGCCCAATTTTCTAAAGATTGGATAATATTGAAATGTAACCATTTTTGCATAGCAATAAGTTGAATATTATTTGATCCCCAACCAATATTCGTAATGTATGTATTGATATCTGTGGTTGTCGGTTCCGTAGGAGCTGCTAAAAGGCTATTGTTACTTACAGTTCTTATACGTTTTTGCAAGTCGATGGATTCTTTAATACCTGACTCAAAGTTTGATTTTGCACCAGTTGGATTTCCGTTTTTTTGTTTGAATTCAGCAAGTAAATAATGTACTTCCGAAGCTGTTATTAAAATCCCTGGAAAATTTTGATTCCTTGTGTATGTTGACCTATTGTAAATGGCTATTGTACTTGGAGCTGTTGGAGTTCCTGCAATTAAAGCGCTTTGGACAGAGGATGTTAATGACTGATCTAAACCAATGTAATCACCATTAGCACCAGCTCCTGGTTCAAACATATAGGATAGACGAGGATCTTTATTATTTTTCATATGATCGATCATTAATTTACCAGCAATATTATTGTTCCAGCTTTCGATTGCATCTTGGAAACCTTTGGCATTGATGTCTGATCCATTATTAAAAATATCTACTTGAATATTATCCTTGTTTTCTAATACGAGAGGAAAAGTAGTTGAAGTGTTGATGATTTCATTAATCTCTTGTGTAGAACGTGTAGCAAATGAGGTCGCTTGACTTACGCGTGTTAGCATTCTCAAGCGTAAGGAATTACAGTATTTTTTCCATAAATCTACTGATCCAGAGTTGATTAGGTCTTGTGTTTTAAATGATGCTAATACTGGTGCTGAAATACTAAGGTTGTTTAGTTCAGAACTGATAGCTTTCAAATCATCCAGCATCACAGTGTAGATATCTTCAGCCTTATCGTATTTTGGATAAGAAATACCGTAATTACCACCGTTGGAACTTAATTTACCTGCTTCGCTCCAAGGAATAGATCCATGTAAGTCGACTTGTTGTTGGGTTTGATCGTAGAAGAATATTTTCGCTGCCAAAAGAAATATTTTTTTGTCTGCTTTTTCAGCGTCTACACTTGTATTGTATACTTTTTCCAATTCTCTGAATTGAGCAAGACCTTGATAATATCTTTCCCAACGATCTGTGATTGCAGCAGCTCCAGGTAATAATTGATTTTCGGAATTACTCCATCCAACTGTCTGGATATAACGATGAATAGTTGGAGCTAATGTTACAAAGTAATTCCTGTAAGTGGGTACTACTAATTCGCGATAAGTAAATTGTAAACCAGAGAATTGCTTTTCAACTGTAGTCTCTGTTACTTTCGATGGATCACGATACAATTCATCGAAAGAAGATTTTTTACATGATATGTTAGTTGTAAGTGAGGCAGTACATAGTCCTGCAATCACCATTATTTTGTTAATTTTCATAATATTAGAAACTAGCACGTAACATTAAACCATAAGTTCTAGTAGCTGGAGAGGTTCCTGCATTAGACACGTTGTTTATCCAATTAGATCCACCTGTCATTTGTTCAGGGTCTAAGTCTTTCATTGTTCTATATAGGAAAAATAAATTCCTTCCAAATGCGGAAATATGGATGTTTTTAGCTCTTAATTTATTTGCTACGGATGCTGGAAGTCTGTACCCGAATGAAAGCTCTCTCATCTTGATATAATTGTTTTTCTCAATATATAAACCGTAATTTGAGTTTGAATATTGAGGTCCTCCCCAGTTGTATGTATTAGCGTGGTAATAAACTTGAGAAATCACGTTGGTGTTTTCAGAACCATTTGATAAAACACCATCAATTAACATCCCGTCATGAAATACTTTTTCCCCATTTGGACCTGTATTTCCAGAGTAAGCAATTCCTTTACCATTAGCATCTTTATAATAAGAAATACCACCATGTTCGGCATCCATATAATTTAAAGACTCTTCTAATAAACCACGGCTTATCATCCAATTTATACCTGTTGGCATGGCGTGTCCTCCAAATCGGAAGTCAATTAAGGCATCTAATGTAAAGTTTTTATAAGTAAATGTATTAATAAAACCACCAACAGCTTTTGGCATTGCATTGCCACCTTTTACCCAGCTATCCGCATCCAGTTGGTATAAGCCATTTGCTTGTACTATTTTATTTCCATTTGCATCTGTTGCTATTGGATGTATCATAATATCACCCATTGGTTGGCCAACTTTTGATACTAATTGTGCGGCTGACCCATCATAATCTCTATGTAATAGTTCAGTAGCATCACCTGGTAATTCTTCTACTTTATTTCTATTCATCGAGAAATTAAGTACAGTATTCCATTTGAAATTTTCATTTTGAATAGGCGCGCCATTAACCGCAAATTCCCAACCGGTGTTTCTCAATGTACCTACGTTTGCAATAATGGATGAAGAGCCCATTGAAATGGGTAATGAATAATTAAGGATTTGATCTACGATTTTACCATTGTAATAAGTGATGTCAAATCCTAATCGATTGTTTAACATTCTTGTTTCCAATCCAAATTCGATTTCATGTTTAGTTTCTGGTTTAATGCCTTCATTACCAAAACTGGATGTTGGAATGTTAGTGTATAAAACTGCTGTTCCGGCTCCTTGGTTTCCTAAGGTATTTTGAGAGTAGCTAAGCGCACTTTGGTAAGTGCCCGGATAATTACTCACAATACCCCAAGCTCCTCTTAATTTTGCATAGTTAAATACAGAAGATAAATCAAATGCTTCTGATAAAATCAAACTTGAATTAACTGAAGGGTAGTATAGCACATTATTATCTGGATGCATTTGAGATATACTCTCTCTTCTTAAAGTTCCCTCAACAAACCAATAATCTTTTAAGTTGAAATTAACAGCTCCGAAGAGGGCATCTCGTAAAGAATATAGTTTTGAATTTGAGGTGCGTGATTGGTTAACCGAAGCTGCTATATCATACCAATTTCTTACACTTAGGCCTCCGTCTGTTCCGCTGCTCATATTCACTGCTTGATTTTTTGTTGCTGTATAACCTAACATTACACCTAATTTTATATCAGGAGTTACTTGTTTGTTATATGTAGCCAATAAGTCAGTATAGTAAATGTTTCCTGTTTGGTTTTGCAAAGAGTAGTAGCCACTATTTCCAATTGAAAGAGGAACTTCGTTAGGCTGCTTGTCCTCAATACGTGTGTTGGTCATGTCTGCGGAGAAACGTGCTCTCAAAGATAAATCTGAAGTTATTTCCCAAGTATTTGTAAATGATCCAATTAGTCGGTTTGAGTGCTCGTCGTATTGTTTTCCAAGTACATTCCACATGTAATCCAAAACATCTCCGCGGTATCCGTTGTAACGAATGTTCTCATCTGGCGTTGCGCTTGTTTCAGATCCCGTTCTATATCTGTACCCTAAGCTAGTTTTGTATTTATCGATATACCATTCAGGATTATCAAAAGTAGAGATCATACCGGTAAAATTGTTGATCAAACGGTCAGTCAAAAATGGTCTATTGTGAGTGTGTTGGTTGATATAGTTTACCACTACGTCAGTAGTGAAATTATTCCACAATTTAAATGTGCTATTTAAATTCGCAATATTCTTTTTGTTGTATGATTCTAAAGAGGTCATTTCATTATCTTGTCGAGTTAATGAAAAGCGTGTGTTTGAGTTTTCTGTACTGTGACCTAAAGCTAGGTTGATAATGCTATTATTAGGGTTGTTGAAAAATTTATTATATGAATTTTGTGCAGAGTATGGTCTCATTTCGCCATCCCAAGAAAGAATAGGTTTTCCATCGAACTTGGGACCATAGTTTAATGAAGTGTTAGCGGGTGCTCTAGTTTCTTTTACGCCATCACCGTCTAAGTCATAATAGAAAAACATATCTGCTGATTGACCGACATCTGCATAAGCAGGATCGTATCCAGCGCCACGTACATTTTGGAATCTAGGCAAATATGCGATTTTGTCATTAGTGTAAGTTGCATTAAAGTCAATAGAGAACCCTTTTCCCCCTTTCCCTGACTTAGTTGTTACTAATACCACACCATTCAATGCTTCAGATCCGTATAAAGCTGCAGCTGACGCTCCTTTCAATACAGAAATGGATTCAATGTCTTCCGGGTTTAGGTCTTCTAATCCATTCCCTCTAGCGCGTTGGTCTCCCCAATAGTCAGAGTTGTTAAAAGATGTTTGACGCATTGGTACACCATCAATAATAACTAATGGTTGTGAATTACCTGTAATAGAGTTTGTACCACGGATATTGATATTGATACCTGATGTTGCACCTCCTGGAGCAGCTGAAATACGTACACCTGGAGCTTTGCCGTACAATGCTCCAGCAAAGTTTGGCGAGCCTGTTTTCGTTAATTCTTCTGCGCCAACAGTACTCATAGCATATCCTAATTCCTTCGGAGCGCGTTTAATCCCCATCGCAGTTACTACGACTTCGTCTATCCCGCTAGCATCTTCTTCTAAAGACACCTCCAAACTGTTCCCAGATACGGTGATTTCTTTAGTTTGATAGCCAATCATAGATATTCTTAGCTTTTCACCATTATTTGCAGGAATTGTAAAGGAGCCATTAGAGTTTGTTTGTGTCACTCTGTTTGTTCCCATGACTGAAATTGTAACTCCAGGCAACAGCCCCTTAGCATCCGTCACTCTCCCCGTGACGGTTTGCTGTGCGTAGAGCGAGGATGCGCTAATCATTGCGCATATAGCTAGCCCTGTTGCTTTTTTGTAATAATTGCTCATAAGTGTAGCTTGGTTTAAAATTGTTTATGATTTGATATTAGTTGTTTGGTTTGCATCATGGCTATACTAGCCGAGGCAATAAGTTGTATGTTGTCTAAGTCTGATATTTCTATAGTTGTTCTTTTTGATAATCTAGGTATACAGTATATATGAATTGAGGATTGAATTTCAGGTAGTAAAATATCTCCGAAAACACCTCCAATACCACTGATAATAACTTTTTCTGGATTTAAAATATGTATTAATGTAGCGATCCCTTTGCCGAGCATGAATCCCATTTTTTTTATAGCGTGTATTGTTAGCTGATCTCCAAGCTTGTAAGCTTGAATTAATGCCTCAAAAAATTGTGATCTATCGTCATTATTGATGTGTGGAGCTAATAGTGACACTTCTCCATAGTTAAGACGTTCTTTAATGTATTCGATAGCAGACTCAAGAGAGGCTTCAACCTCAAGGCAGCCTTTTTTGCCACAAGAACATAATTTATTTTCATCCGCTAATGGGATATGACTAAACTCACCTGCATATCCATTGAAACCTCTGAATAACTGATTGTCTACTATTATTCCTAGACCAACCCCCCAAGTAAGGTTAATTACGAGTGCATGATTAGTGTTTTTTACATGACCAAAGTGTTTTTCCGCAATAGCGATGCCTGAGGAATCATTTTCGATGTATGTGTTAATATTTAGTTCTTTCTGAATTTTTTCAGCTAGATTATATAGAGGTGAATGTTTTTTTTGTGAGTTGTTTACTCCTGTATGAAAATCTACGAATCCCGGCGTGGTTATTCCTACTGCAAAAATTGGAAGTTTGTTATATGTTGAGATAATTTTTTTAGTTATTTGAATGACTTGGTCATAAATTGCTTGATCATCTAAATCTTTCAGTTTTAACTCGCAATGTTCACTTATAGGTTGGTTTAAAACATTGTAGAGAGCAATTGTAATAGAATATCTATTTATACTTATAGTTAGTATGTTGCCTATTTTGTCTTTATTGATGCTGTATGCAGCAGCTCTACGTCCTCCTGTAGATGCTCTTAGGCCATTCGAGATAATTATTTCTTCACTTAACAAGTTTTGAATAGCTTTTGTGATAATTGGAACGCTCTTTCCAATAGATAAGCTTATTTCAGCAATTGATTGTTGTCCTGTGAAATAAATTGTCTTTATTATTTGCGTTTGCAACTGGTCTAACATAATGAGGGTTAAATAATATCCTATAAATATAGTATAGTTTTTACGTTAACGCAAAAAACTTTTTAAAAAAAAATAAAAAGTTAGTTATTGTTTTTATTTATAAGGATAAAGATTCTATTCTTTAGTTTGATATTTCCCTTTGATTTCGTTGTGTTGTATTATTGGTTTCTTGGGTTAAATAGTGTTGTTTTTTTTATGTAAAAATGTTTTTTGTAGAAATTTCTCTTGAAAAATTATTTTATATCCAGGGGTTAATTATTGAGGGTTTGGTTGTGTTTTTTAGTTTAATGTAAAAACTGTTTCTAGTCAATTATGGTGTTAACATCTATTATGTCCTTTGTAACAACAAATAGTTTTTTCATTACAATTTGTTATCTTCGGGGCTGCATTAACTTAGAATTAGTATCTATTTTATGAAACAACAACGTTATTATTCCTTGGATGTATTTAGAGGAGCAACTGTTGCATTTATGATCATGGTTAATAACCCTGGGTCATGGAAGTCAATTTTTGCACCATTGGGCCATGCGGATTGGCATGGATGTACGCCTACAGATTTAGTGTTTCCTTTCTTTTTGTTTGCTGTGGGTAACGCTATGGCTTTTGTGATGCCCAAATTACAGGAGGCAGGTGATGCTATTTTTTGGAGGAAGGTTATTAAACGTACTGTTCTTATCTTTTTGATAGGTTTGTTTATTATGTGGTGGCCGTTTTTTAAATGGCAAGGTGATGAGCTGGTATTTCGTCATTGGGTAGACCCTAATAACCCCGAACAAGGGATCAGAATCTTGGGGGTTCTTCAGCGCATCGCTTTAGCTTACTTTTTTGCATCTATAATGGCTTATTATCTCAAGCCAAAAACAATTATTTGGGTATCGGCAGCAATGTTATTTACTTATTGGGGGATGTGTCATTTCTTAGGTACTGGTGATGATCCTTATAGTATGCATGGCTGGTTTGGAAATGCGATTGATAAAAGTATAATTGGAGTGGCGCACATGTACAAAGGTGAGGGTATTCCATTTGAACCTGAAGGATTAGCTAGTACGCTTCCTGCTATTGTACAAGTTGTTTTCGGTTATTTGACAGGTGTGTTTATTCGTAATCAAGGTCAAGTGGATTGGTTATGGACAAAAGTTCCTGTTACTAAAGAGCCGCATTTTAAATTGTTATCTGGTCTTTTTGTGACCGGATTTATTCTTATCGTGTTAGGTTGGACTTGGTCTTTAGGATTCCCAATTAATAAGAAGATCTGGACAAGTTCCTATGTGTTGTATACTGTTGGTCTAGGTGTAATGACTATTGGCACTATGATCTGGTATATTGAAGTTCAAGGTGTGCGTAATTGGTTAACCAAATTTTTCGATGTCTTTGGAAAGAATCCATTATTTATATATGTATTAAGTGCAGTTCTAATTCGTTTTGTAGGATTGTTTAGAATTCCCAATGGAGTAGGAGAGAGCGGTGAACAGTTGTATACGACAGTATTTTCATGGTATTACACCAATATATGTTCAGCTATTCCTGGTCCACCAGAATTAGGATCTTTATTTTACGCGCTTACATATATGTTGTTGATGTGGTCGGTCGGTTATGTATTGGATAAAAAGGGAATATATGTAAAAGTGTAATTGGTTAAGGGGTGAAAATGAGCTGTTTTGAATTATTTCAAATCTTCAAATTCTTTTTCATTTTCAAATTTTATCTGTACCTTTGCAGACAATTAATAATTTTTATAACACTTTAATATTATTCAAGAATGTATTTAAGTAAAGAATACAAAGCTGGTATCTTCGCAGAATTTGCTGGTGCAGCGGACAACACTGGTTCTGCAGAAGGACAAGTAGCTTTATTCACAAAGAGAATTGCTCACTTAACTGAGCACTTGAAAAAGAACAGAAAAGATTTTAACACACAACGTTCTCTACAAAAATTAGTAGGTAAACGTCGTTCATTATTAGCTTATTTGTACAAAAAAGATATCAACCGTTACCGTGCGATCATCAAAGGTCTAGGTTTACGTGATATCATCAAGTAAGCTTATACAGTGAAAAGCTTTAAAAGCCATCCGATTTTGGGTGGCTTTTTTTGTGTATCAAGAATATTTACTCTAAATTTTCATTACCTTTGTTTTGAATTTTTAAAGTCATAAAAAATAGATGCATCGTATTAATAAAGAGGAGAATGCATCACTATTAAAAAACAATGAGTTATAACGAAAAAAAAGTAACAATTGACTTAGGTGGCGGTCTTGCTCCTATCGAATTGTCTACAGGTAAATTAGCGAAACAAGCTGATGGATCGGTAGTATTAAAACAAGGTGCTACGATGTTGTTGGCGACAGTAGTATCATCAAAAGATGCGAAAGCAGGTGTTGATTTCTTGCCATTATCAGTAGATTACCAAGAGAAATATGCGTCTACAGGTCGTATCCCTGGTGGTTTTTTACGTCGTGAAGCTAGATTATCAGATTACGAGGTGTTGATTTCTCGTTTGGTTGATAGAGCATTACGTCCATTATTTCCTGAAACATATCACGCAGACACGCAAGTGATGATCTCTTTGATCTCTGCAGATAAAGATATTATGCCAGATGCTTTAGCTGGTTTAGCTGCTTCAGCTGCTATCGCAGTGTCTGATATTCCTTTCAATGGTCCTATTTCTGAGGTTCGTGTAGCGAAAGTAGATGGACAATTGGTTATCAATCCACGTCTATCTGAGTTAGAAAGAGCTACTTTAGAATTTATGGTAGCAGGTTCTGCACAAGATATCGTGATGGTAGAAGGTGAAGCAAACGAGATTTCTGAAGCTGAAATGGTAGAAGCTATTGCTTTTGCACATGATGCGATCAAAAAACAAGTTGCGGCACAATTAGAATTAGCTAGATTAGTTGGTTCTGAAACAAAACGTGAGTTTAACCACGAGCCTTCAAACGAAGAGTTGAGAGCTCAAATCTTCAGCGCTACTTACGAGAGAGTATACGAGATTGCTAAATCTGGTTCTGCTAAACACGAGCGTTCTGAAAAATTTGCTGTAATAGGTAAAGAAGTTGTTGAATCTTTAGGTGAAGATCTTGATGATGAAACTAAATTCTTAGCAAAAAAATATTTTCACGATGTACAATACGATGCCGTTCGTAACTTATTGTTAGACGAAGGTATACGTTTAGATGGACGTAATTCACGTACTGTTCGTCCGATTTGGTCAGAGGTTGATTATTTACCAGCAGCTCACGGATCAGCAGTATTTACACGTGGTGAAACACAATCATTGACTTCTGTTACTTTAGGTGCTAAAGATGATGAGCAAATGATTGATGGTGCATTCATCAACGGTTACAATAAATTTATTTTGCACTACAATTTCCCTGGTTTCTCAACAGGTGAGGTAAGGCCAAATAGAGGTGCAGGTCGTCGTGAGATTGGTCACGGTAATTTGGCTTTGCGTTCGTTGAAAAAAGTATTGCCAGCGGATGCGGAGAATCCTTACACTATTCGTGTGGTTTCTGATATTTTAGAATCTAATGGTTCTTCATCGATGGCTACAGTTTGTGCGGGTACATTGGCATTGTTAGATGCGGGTGTAAAATTGAAAGCTCCTGTATCAGGTATTGCGATGGGATTGATTTCAGATGAAAAATCAGGTAAATACGCAATCCTTTCAGATATCTTAGGTGATGAAGATCACTTGGGTGACATGGATTTCAAAGTAACAGGTACTGAAAATGGTATTGTTGCTTGTCAGATGGACTTAAAAATCAATGGTTTGAAATGGGAAGTGTTGACGCAAGCTTTGGATCAAGCGAAAGAAGCACGTCTTCATATCTTAGGTGAGATGAAGAAAACGATTGCTGAGCCTCGTGAAGATTACAAACCTCATGCACCTCGTATTATTCAATTGACTATCGACAAAGAGTTTATTGGTGCTGTAATCGGACCCGGTGGTAAAATCATTCAAGAGATGCAGCGTGAAACTGGTGCTACTATTTCTATCGAAGAAGTGGATAACAAAGGTATCGTTCAGATTTTTGCTGATAATAAGGATGCTATCGATGCAGCTACTACACGTATCAAAAATATCACTGCCAAACCTGAGGTAGGAGCTACTTATGAAGGTAAAGTGAAGTCTATTATGGCTTTCGGTGCTTTCGTGGAGATTATGCCAGGTAAAGATGGTTTATTACACATTTCCGAAATTGATTGGAAACGTATAGAAACAATGGATGGTATTTATAAAGAAGGTGATGTTGTAACGGTTAAGCTTTTGGAAGTAGACAAACAAGGTAAAATGAAACTTTCTCGTAAAGCTTTATTGCCTCGTCCTCCTCGTGAAGATAAACCTAAAAATGATAAGCCTGCAGCTCCAACTACGGATGCTCCACAAGCTTAATTCTTTTTAAAATATAAAATTTGAAAAGCTCAACCGATAAGGTTGAGCTTTTTTTGTGAATATTATGGAGGTTGTGCATCTTTAAAATATGAGGTATCTATTTTTATTATTCTTAAGTATTTTACAATTTGGTTTATTCGCTCAAAATAAGATTAATCATGAGATTTCAAAACAAATTAAAGGCTTGAAACTCCCTTATAAAAATCTTACTTTAAGAATTAATAATCGTTTAGATTCGGCTTCAGCTTATTACAATATTCATCAAGCAATAGATAAATACCTAGCGAATAACAATTATCTTAGAACGTATTATTGTCATGTTCGATTTGATTCGCATACCGATGACGTTTTTGTGCTATTTAGAACTCGTTACCCGGAAGGCTATTGGGATTTTAGCTTTGATTATGAAGATGAGTTCTTCCCGATATTTATTAAGTCCTCCATAGAAGATGATAATGTATTTGTTAACAGATGGCTGTCTTATTTGGACAGTTGTTCTAAAGTTGAAGAATACAAATCCGAGATAATAAGATTACGCAAATCTGGAGTTTCATTTGCTTTAGATAAGCACGGTAATTTTGTTAGTAGTGAATTAATCATAAATTCAATATTGTTGAATGAATTTTTTAAAAATGAAATAAAATTTTATCCAGCAATTCTTAATGGATTATCATTGAATGTCAAAGTTGAGTTGCCAATTCCTAGGTATTTCGGTGAAAATTTTGAGAATTTAAAACTTAAAGTTTATTATGAATATCCTCATCTGAACAATATTTATTTTTCTAATGAATTACCTGAAGTTGATGATGATATTTCTGTTGTATCAATGGTATGGTATTATAACAAATGGTATAGCCCTATTTATCATTCTGGGAATATAGATAAATGTATAGAACTAAGAGATAAGTTGTTTTCATTGAGTAATGTTATGATACATCCTTATACGAATAGTGTTTTTGAAAGAGTGTATTTTTATACCTTACAATAAATCCTACTCACTTCTTTTCACTGGTTCTAAATTCTTTAATTCATCATCCGAAAATAAGCGATAATGTACTTTAAAAGTTTTGCCAAGGGGTGTTTCCAATGAAAATCCACCAGGTCCAAATCCATCTAACACATCTAATGTAAAATGCGAATATTGCCAATATTCAAATAAATCGCGATCAATCCAGAACTCATAACTTTCGGCTAATCCAATCATCGCATCGTTCATTCGCGGAAAGTAACCTCCTTTTTCAAAGCATTGGGGCTGTGTGCCTTCGCAACATCCACCTGCTTGATAAAACATCAAATCCCCATGTTTTGTTGCCAATTCCTGAATTACTTTTTTAGCATCTTCTGTAATGTCTAGTCTCTTGATCATAATCTGATAATTTAACAAAAATGGGGTTTACAATGAAACCCCAAAGAATAGATAGTGTGTGATCTAAAAAAATCCTAATTTCTCTTTACTGTAAGAGATCAACATATTTTTTGTTTGTCTGTAGTGGTCTAACATCATTTTGTGATTCTCACGACCTATTCCAGATTGTTTGTATCCACCAAAAGGTGCACCAGCAGGGTACGAGTGGTATTGATTTACCCAAACACGACCAGCTTGGATTGCACGTGGAACAGTATACAATTGGTGTGCGTCGCGTGTCCATACGCCAGCGCCTAATCCATAGATGGTGTCGTTCGCAATTTCTAGCGCTTCTTTTTCGTCTTTGAATGTAGTAACCGCTAATACTGGACCAAAAATTTCTTCTTGGAATACGCGCATTTTATTGTGACCTTTTAATAGTGTAGGTTGGATGTAATAACCTTCTTCAAAACCTTCACCAACTTTGTTTGCATCACCACCAGTCAATACTTCCGCACCTTCTTCTTTACCCAGTTGGATATAAGATAAGATTTTATCTTTCTGGATTTTTGAAGCTTGGGCACCCATCATTACTGTTGGATCTAGTGGGTCACCTACTTTAATCGCATTTACACGCGCTATTACTTTCTCGATAAATTTGTCATAAATTGATTCTTGAATCAATAATCTTGAAGGACAAGTGCAAATTTCACCTTGGTTTAAAGCAAATAATACAGCGCCTTCTATTGCTTTGTCTAGGAACGCATCATCGTGATCCATTACCGATTCAAAGAAAACGTTTGGTGATTTACCACCCAATTCTAATGTTACTGGGATAATATTCTCTGTTGCATATTGCATTACCATACGTCCTGTCGCTGTTGATCCAGTAAATGCAGCTTTACCAACTTTTGGATTAGTAACTAAAGCACGGCCTAATTCTGAACCAAAACCGTTGACGATGTTAATAACACCTGCAGGAATCAAGTCGCCGATGAGTTCCATTAGCACTAAGATCGATGTAGGGGTGCTCTCTGCAGGTTTCAATACGACTGTGTTTCCAGCTGCTAGCGCCGGTGCTAATTTCCAGACCGCCATCAGGATAGGGAAGTTCCAAGGTATAATCTGCGCTATGACACCGATTGGCTCATGCACGATTAAGGATACTGTATTGGAGTCTAGCTCACTTAACGATCCTTCTTCTGCGCGGATAACGCCAGCAAAATAACGGAAGTGATCAATAGCTAGTGGAATGTCTGCATTTAGTGTTTCACGGACAGCTTTACCATTGTCTATCGTTTCTACAGTCGCAATATATTCTAAATTTTGCTCTATACGATCAGCGATTTTATTTAATATAATACTACGTTCTGTAGCAGAAGTTTTACCCCAAGTTTGGAATGCTTTTTCTGCTGCATTTACTGCCAGTTCTAAATCTTCTTTCGTTGAATGTGCAGCTTGCGTAAATACTTTACCATCCAAAGGTGAGATATTATCAAAGTATTTGCCTTGTACTGGAGGAACAAATTTACCCCCTATGTAATTGTCATAACGTTCTTTGAACGTCGGTCTTTGAATTGCACTCATATATTTATTTATTTTGTTTACGTGTTTATTCAAAATTACCAAAGACAATTTTTCGATTTTAGCATTTTAGTGTCAAAGTGTAGCATTATAGTTTCATGTCTGTCTCGATTTTGTTATATTTGATTACGAGCCAATTATAAAAGTTTGATTATATGGTGAACAAATCTTTTATAAATACATTGCCCTTTTCTCAAGAAAGGGAGATTTCTACGCTAGTCGAGAACAAGCGTTCTTATGCAGTGGATGAAATGGAATTGCACATTTTTGAGACATACGAATCATCGGCTTTGGTACCTCTTCAATTTGGAGATATGGTTATGATTAATATGCTGGAAGGAAAAAAAATAATGCATGTGGGACAGTTAGAAGCATTTGATTATTTGCCTGGACAAATGCTACTGTTGCCTGCATACACCAAAATGTTGATTGATTTTCCTGACGCATCCTTGCACAAGCCTACACAATGTACGGCTCTTGTAGTGAGTAAAGAGAAAATTGATTCTATTCTTAATTATTTAAATGAATTTAGTCCTAAGCATCAATTAATAGGTGAATGGGGATTTGATCCTAAACTTTTTCATCTTTATAATACACCAGAATTGACAGAGTTGATGAATAAGTTTTTCAAAATTATGATGGAAAATAATCCATTGAAGAATGTTTATGCAGATCTGACTTTTAAGGAGTTATTGATTCGATTGCTACAGACTCAATCTTTATTAGCGTTAGAGATTAATCAGACTACCAATTCGTTATTTTTAAATCTGAAAGATTTTGTGCGTAAGCATATTACAGAGAAAATATCGCTAGAATCTTTGCAAAAGGTCGCAAATATGAGCAAATCGAGCCTCATAAGAATGTTTAAGAAAGAGCTAGGGATTAGTCCAATGGAGTATGTAATTAATCAACGTCTGCAACATGCGAAGGAATTATTACGCATGACAAAATCTGTGAAGGAATCTTGCTTTGGTTCTGGCTTCACAGATGTTAATTATTTTGTGCGATTATTTAAAAGTAGAGAGGGGGTTACACCTGGTGGTTATTTGTTAAGTCTTTAATTCAATTAGAATTTCATTACACGGTCAAGTTCTCGTTTTGAATCTCTTTCTTTGAGAGTTTCGCGTTTGTCAAAGTCTTTCTTACCTTGGGCTAGTGCGATTTCGATTTTGGCGTATCCACGCTCGTTGATAAAAATGCGAAGGGGCACTATCGTGAATCCCTTTTCTTCTCCCTTTTCTTTTAGTTTTTTTAATTCTCTTTTCGTTAGAAGTAATTTTCTGTCACGTTTAGCTTCGTGGTTGTAGAAAGAACCAAAAGAATATTCCGCAATATGCATATTGCGTATATACAGCCCGTCTTCAAAAAACGAACAAAAACTATCGTTAATGTTAGCTTTACCTTCACGCATAGATTTGATCTCTGTACCCAATAATTGTAGACCAGCCACATATTTATCCAATAAGTGATATTCAAATGATGCTCTTTTGTTCTTTATATTGATTTGAGACGATATAGCCATGTTTTGATTTTTCCTAAAGTGCAAATTTAATAAAATAATGTATTGAATTTAATATTCTTAATTCTTGCTACTATATTAACAATAACTTAACTTTATGATATTTATAAGTTTATAAAATTGCGAATAATCGACCAAAGTTTCGTAAGTTTGCACGTTTTGGTAAAAGTTTAACGATTATCAAAAATAGGACTAATTTGGATGGAGTGATGGTATGTTAGATTAAAGTCATAGTTTTAATGTAATGTTTCAACCTCGTAATTATTCTGTATTTTTGACGATTATTTGATTTTAGTCAAAAGTAAAAAATCGCATTTAATAGAAATATCTATAGCATGAGCAAGGGAAAGTTAAGTGAAAGAACATCGAAGTTTCTTCAAGAACAACTAGAGCCTATAAAAGCAGCTGACTTATACGCATATTTTAGACCCATTCAATCCAAGCAAGATACAGAGGTGGTGATTGATGGTAAACGTGTATTAATGTTTGGTTCGAATTCATATTTGGGGTTGACAACAGATCCACGTATTATTAAAGCATCTCAGGACGCTTTAGAAAAATATGGAACGGGTTGTGCGGGATCCAGATTCTTGAATGGTACGCTCGACATTCACGTTGAATTAGAAGAAAAATTGGCTGACTATGTAGGAAAAGAGGCAGCAGTTTTATTCAGTACAGGTTTTCAATCTAATCTAGGCCCTTTATCGTGTATCACGGGTCGTAATGACTATATTCTTTTGGATGAGCGTAATCACGCATCAATTATTGATGGTAGTAGATTGTCTTTTTCAAAAGTCATCAAATATGCACACAATGATATGGAGGATTTACGTGCTAAATTGTCACGTCTTCCGGAAGATAGTTTTAAATTAATTGCTACTGATGGTATCTTTAGTATGGAAGGCGATATTGTGAACCTTCCAGAATTAGTAAAAGTAGCAGATGAATTTGATGCAGCAGTGATGTGTGACGATGCCCATAGTTTGGGGGTGATTGGTCACAATGGTGCTGGTACAGAAAGTCATTTTGGATTACAAGGTAAGGTAGATATGATAATGGGTACTTTTAGTAAGTCTTTAGCTTCTTTAGGAGGTTTTGTGGCGGCTGATAAGGATACCATTGAATATTTAAAACATAAGGCACGTTCTTTAATGTTCTCGGCAAGTATGACTCCAGCTTCTGTAGCTTCTACGTTGAAAGCATTAGAAATCATACAAGCAGAGCCTGAGCACATTGAAAAATTGTGGGCTAACACGAATTACGCTAAAAAGTTATTGCTGGATAGTGGATTTGATTTGGGTGAAACAGAAAGTCCAATTTTACCAATCTTTGTTCGTAATAATGACAAGACTTATTACGTTACAAAAACACTTCAAGATAATGGTGTATTTGTTAACCCTGTTGTTGCCCCAGCGGTTCCTGCAGAAGAGTCTTTGATTCGTTTTTCATTAATGGCTACACACACTTTTGATCAAATAGACGAAGCTGTTGAAAAAATGGCTAAAGTATTCAAAACTGCTGAAGTGGAAACATTTGTAGGTTAAGTTACTTCTTAAACAATAAGGACATGATTAATATCATACCTGTAGTTAACAAAAAACAACGTGCGGAATTTATAGATTTTCCGCATGATTTGTATAAGGGGGATTCTAATTACGTGCCCGAGCTTTTTGTGGCGCAAGATGATTTATTGAATTCTTCAAAGCATCCTTTCTATCAACACTCATCTGCTCAGTTATTTTTGGGGTATAGAGACAATAAATTGGTTGGTAGGATTGCCGCTATTTGGAATAATCGCCATAATGACCTAAATAATGTAAAGGAAGGTCAGTTTGGATTCTTTGATTGTGTAAATGATCAAGAAGTGGCAAATGCCTTATTCAATGAGGCAAAGTCTTGGGTGAAAGAAAAGGGAGGAGAGAAGATAGTTGGCCCCATCAATTTATCTACGAATGAGACTTGTGGGTTATTAATTGAAGGTTTTGATAAGCCTCCAGTTGCGATGATGACTTACAATTACCCCTATTATATCGATTTAATTCATGATTTTGGATTCGAAAAACAGATAGACTTATTTGCTTATGATATTCCAACGGCGCACGCAAGTCAGCGTTCGGTATTGTTGATTGATAAACTAGAAGAAAGGTTGAAGCGATCAGGGATTACTTTACGTCTTATAGATCTTAAGAATTTCAAATCTGAAGCTGAAAAAATAAAAGCTGTTTATAATAAAGCTTGGGACAAAAATTTGGGATTTGTTCCAATGACTGATGCAGAATTTGCATACGTAGCTAAGGACCTTAAGATGATTGTTGATCCTAATTTTTGTATCCTAGCAGAGAAGGATGATAAAGTTATTGGATTTGCGGTAGGGATCCCAAATATAAATGAGATTCAGATAAAAATAAAACGTGGTCGATTATTGCCTACCGGTATATTCAAACTGCTCTTTGGACGCAAAAAAATTAAAACTTTGCGTGTCATGATGCTGGGTGTTTTGGAGGACTATCGTAAAATGGGAATTGAAGCCTGTTTGTACGGTCGAATTATCAAAAATGCCAAGATTTATGGTATTGAGCGTGGGGAGTGTTCTTGGATGCTAGAGCACAATTACATGATGAATCACGCTATTGAACAAATCAATGGCGAATTGTATAAACGTTATCGTATCTACGAAAAGGCTATATAATGATGAAAGTTTTCGTTACAGGGGCAAGTGGGTTTGTTGGTTCACATTTGGTTGAAGCTGCAAAGAATTTGGGTTGGGAAGTGCATGCAGCTGTACGTTCATCTAGTAAGATAGAGGATATTAAAGCCTTTGTTGATAAATTTATACATCCTGATTTTGGGAATGTTGAAGAATTAAAACAACTCTTTCTACAAGAAAAATACGATTTCATTATTCATGCGGCTGCATTGACGAAGTCCAAGTCAGAAGAACAAATGTTGCGGGTGAATGTAGAAATGACGCAAAATTTAATGCAGGCAGCTTTTTCTGAAGGTGTTTCGTTGAAACGTTTTGTGTATGTGAGTAGTTTGGCTGCTATCGGACCTATAGCCTATGATGCTAAACAAGATATTAGTGAAGATACGGACTATAGTCCACTGACGGTGTATGGTCGTAGCAAGAAAGCCTCGGAGTTAAATATTAAAAGTAGATTTGGCGATAAGCCAATTTCTGTTTTTCGACCTACTGCTGTGTACGGTCCGCGTGAGAAGGATTTGTTCATTCTTTTTGATACGTTGAATAAAGGTCTCGATCCGTATATTGGTGCTAATCCTCAAAAGTTGAGTTTTATCTATGTAAAGGATTTGGTGGATGTCTTGCTGAAAGGTTGCGAGATGCCACAAGAAGGGTTGGAGTTTTATAATATTTCTGATGGTCAGGTATATTCTAAATATGCGATGGCAGATATCTTTAGAAAGACATTTGGCAAAAGGGCATTGCGTTTGCATCTTCCTTATAGAATAGTGTCTTTTGTAGCGCGACTTTCACAAATTTTGTATACGAATTCATCTAAAACACCGGTGCTTTATCCAGAAAGATTAGGTGAGTTGACAGCAGAAAATTGGAGTTGTGATATTACAAAAGCAAAAGAAAAATTGGGTTACAAACCTAATTATGATTTAGAAAGAGGTTTGACAGTGACATTATTGTGGTACAAAAACAATAATTGGCTATAAAAATAAAGTAATGAGCGAAGGAAAAATTGACAAGAAGTTATTTGCAGATAGAAAACGCACAAATATATTAAGTGAGCCAGAGCAACGCTTTATAACTTATCTACTGCCCAAAATTCCAAATTGGTTATCTTCTGATGGTCTGACGGCTATCGGTTTTTTGGGGTCATTGATGATTATGGGAAGTTTCTTGTTGGCAGAATACGTGGACAGAAGTCTTATTTTGATAGGTGTGCTTGGTTTTTTTGTGCAATGGTTTGGAGATTCATTGGACGGACGTATAGCATTTTACCGTAATAAATCGCGTAAATGGTATGGTTTTGCCTTGGATATTATCATGGATTGGATCAGCGTTGTATTTATTGGTCTAGGATATGTTTTTTACGCAGAAGGAGATTTTAAATATGCTGGTTTTGCGTTGGTTGCACTTTATGGTTGGGCGATGATTATTTCGCAATTACGTTATAAGATAACAGACAAATATACGATTGATGCAGGGTTGGTTGGTCCGACAGAGATTCGCGTAATTATTTCGCTCGTATTTTTGTTAGAAGTGTTATTTGCGAAATCAATTCATTATTCGGTGATTATTATCTGTATTGCACTTTTCTTTATTAATATGGGTGATACGAAGAAATTACTAGAGATGGGTGATGAGCGGGATAATGCGGAGAAATTGGCGAAGCAAAATTTAGAAAAATAATGAGTTTTAAACTGAAAGAATTTTTAAAAGCGCAATTGTCTGCCTTTGTAGGTGGGATGACCGACTTAGGGATTTATTCTTTTTGTTATAAGGTGTTGAGTTTTTCAGCACCTTTTTCTAATGTAGTTAGTGGCTCTTTGGGGGCCATAGTCAATTTTGTTATAAATAGATATTGGTCCTTTGGTAATACTAAAACTTCAATTGGTTCCCAATTATGGAAATTTGTTCTTGTGGTTATCGGTAGTATTACACTTAAATCAATTGGCATTCACTGTTTCGTAGATATATGGCATTGGCATTTTTTGTTATCTAAGATTATTGTTGAAATCGTTGTGTCATTGGGATTTAATTTTGTCCTTCAAAAATTTTGGGTTTTTAGAAAATAAATAAGACTTCTAATAGTTTGTAGCTTTACATCTCACCTGTTTATTTATCCTTAATAGACAAAATTTTATTTTACACATTTTTTTTCTTTTTTATGGTTTTGGCAACCATTGTGAATCTTTGTTGAAATTTTGAAATAAATTTTAACACAAGGAGGTGTTGTGTTTAAAAAGTTTTAGTGAAACTTATTATTTTTCGATAAGAAATCTTTTTTTGTCTGATTGGATTGACTTTGTAATTCAGTTATTTACGATTAAAATTGCAATGCTTACATAACACATGTGGCTTTTACAATTAATCTATTTATTATGATCCAACAGTACAAAAAAATCGATTTAACTTCTAATCCTGGTCCTTTAGGTCTTTTTGGATTTGCTTTAACAACAATTTTATTAAACATTCATAATGCTGGTTTTTATGGCATCTCTGTTATGATAATGTCTATGGGGATCTTTTTTGGTGGTTTTGCGCAGTTGTTGGCTGGCATCATGGAATGGAAGAGAGGTAATCAGTTTGGTTCTATAGCTTTTATATCGTACGGATCATTTTGGTTGACATTAGTTTTTATTTGGATTGCACCGATTTTTGGTTTACCAAAGGCAACGAATTTAGAAATGGGATTTTACTTATTTGCTTGGGGATTGTTTACTCTGGTTTTTTTTATTCAGACTTTCAATGGTAAAACGGTGGGGAAAATTTTATTTGGCTTATTAACACTTTTATTTTTCTTATTAGCTGTAGGTAATTTTATTCAATCGGATTTCATTTTGAGAATTGCGGGATTTGAAGGTGTTTTATGCGGCTTAGTTGCTTTTTATGAAGCTTCGGCTATTATGATTAATGAAAAATATAAAAGAAATATATTGCCAATGTAGGGTTGCTGTCTTTTTTCACGTCTATTTCTTTTTATAAATAGACGTGAAATACTTTATTTTAGTCCTCTTTTCAATTTTATTTCTCAGTTGAACAGCTACTTACGCGATATTCAAAAAATAAACTCTAATAAAGCTTGGAAGTAGTTACAATTCTTTTCTATCTTTGCACCACTCCGCAAGGGAGGAACGCTGGATACGGCGCTGAAATATGAGGATAGGAGCTGTTTAAACTGGGAAATCAGGAAAAACATAAAGAAAAAAAACTTCAAATAAATTTTGGAAGTTTAAATAAAGTTTCTACCTTTGCAGTCCCGACGGAAACGAAGGGAAGACAAAATAAGATAAGTACGGCATTTATGCTCGAAATATAAGCAGAAGCGCGATGCGGATGCGAAGAAAGTTCTTTAAGAAAATGATCATGTAGCGTAACGAGTAGTTTGAGAGAACGAAA
>NZ_JADEYP010000041.1 GCF_020295405.1 Sphingobacterium bovistauri | reverse complement strand
TATAAACTCTTCTATTAGCAATAAAACAGAATCCAAAACTGTCAATAATTACAAAATATCCAAAATATCCTCTGTATCCAAGTATGCAGCTTAACAATTAGAAGTTTTCTTAAAAATCGAAATAAAACAAAGAAGCTGCCCTTTTTGGACAGCTTCTTCTTTTATAAATTAATAATTCGAAACCATATTATCGATATAACCTCTACGCGCATCCAAATAACTTTTCAGTCGAGACACTTCACTTTCGAAATTTTTGCCCTTCTTCCAAACCTGCTCATCTCTTGCTTTTGAATCTTTAATCAATGCGGCATATTCATCTACAAATTGGAGTAATGATCCAAATTGTGTCGATTTATAATTTTGCCAATGATTCTTAAAGGCTTTCTTTACCTCTGGATCACTCAATAAACGACGGAAATATTTTGATCCCAAATTATTTTCTGACCAAAAAAACTCTCTCGTGGGATTCGAGAAATGAACTCGATTTGCTTCATATCCATATGCCCAATCAAAATCCCAGATAGGTCCAAAACTGAATTTTCCATTAGGAATTTTATGCATATAGGTACTTTTAGGATGGTTTAATTCTTCGTTACCCGTCAAAATATACACTAACAAATATTTAGCAAAAACATCAATATCCAATTTATCTCTGTATCCATTATTCGGAAAATCGTTGGCAAAAATTAATTTTTCTAACTCTTCAAAATCTGCTTTGATTGGTGTTACTTGAGTTTGATTGTCCAATTCTGGCGACTTAATCATCATAGGCAAGTTGTAATTCGAACTTCTAAACTTATATTCCTCGTCATAATAGGTATCCAATTCAAATAAATATCCAGCCTTTGTAATATTGATACGATTCTCAGCAACTTCAAGGTGTTGTGTCAGAACGTAGCTACCTCTATAGGTACCATTTATCGTCAGATCTACTGGTATAATATCATTTGTAAACGGAACTTTCAAGTCGCGACCTATTCGCATTGCTACAGCATTACACATTAGACTGGGGTCCAAATAGTTCGCTAACAACACCCAATTTCGTGCTTCTGGTAATCCCAAAATCGAAGCCTTTGTGTTGAGGCGCAATCTATAGGGCTTTTTAGGCAATCCCCAAGTTGAATTACCTCGACCTCGAATTTCTGTCGGCGCATCAAAACTAGAATAAAAGGTCTTACCATCAATTCGAAATGTGGCCTTTAGATATTTCTCTTTATCTGTAACTTCCTGATTATTCTCAATCGCTATATTGAATTGAGGAATTTCAAAATTGGTCCAGGTCACACGAATAGTAACATCCCTTTTACCGCCTTTAGCACCAATGAAAGAATATTTTACCGGCTGTGAGAAATCTCGGCTTGTAACTCCACTTTCCTGAGCCACATTGTTGACCAGCACTTTTACAGCATTGGTCTTGAATGTTGGAATTAATGGCTTTGCATGTAATTTAGATAAGTCTGTCGTATAGATATTATCCTTTACAGTCAGTGTAAGATCTTCTTGTAAAAATGGATTTTGTTCCTGTGAAAAATAAAATGATGAAATTTCAATAATCTCTTCTTCTTCATCAGTATCTACATTTGTAGAAGATTTAGAGCAAGATGAAAACGCAATATAGAATAGAAGATAAAAAAATAGAGAGTGTTTTAAAATGTTCATAAAGCAAATTTTGATTAATCAGCTATAAGATAACACTTTACAAACACTTAACCGCAACTATTCTTCATTTTCCTTCATAATACGCAAAAAATTCAAGCCCATTATCTTGGCGGTATCTTCTTTTTTATACCCTCTATCCAATAATGCCTTTGTTAGAAGTGGAAGCTTTGATACATCCTCCAAATACTGCGGAGTAGATTCTATTCCATCATAATCTGAACCTATCGCTACATAATCTATTCCTACTTTATTTACTAAATAATCAATATGATCAAGGAGAGTTTCTAATTTGGCATCAGCTTCAAATTTCAGTTCTTTTGGCAATTTGTGGTACTTGCGCGAAGCAGACATTTTTTCTGTCGGAATATCAAAGTGGTTATCATATAACTGGTGTATTCGGGATTCGAAAGCTGTATCCAAGAATCCAGAATAAAAATTAACACCGACCACTCCTTTATTCTTTTTAAGCGCTGCTAATTGTGCATCATCCAAATTTCTTGTGTGTGGTGTTAATGTCGCAGCATTACTGTGTGAAACCAAAATAGGCTTACTTGACACTTCTAATACATCATAAAACATTTTTTTGCTACCATGCGATAAATCCACCATCATCCCCAATTCATTCATTTTACGAATGATTTCCTTGCCTTTAGCCGATAATCCTTTTTGTTCATCTACAGGCTTTTTATCTTCAATAGATGCTGCCGTAGCCCATGACAAGTTGTAATTCCACGTTAAGGTCAAGTATTTTGCACCACGCTTATGCAATTTCACAAGATTAGGGATACTCTCTTCAATCATATTTCCACCTTCAATTCCTATGACAGCAGCGATTTTGCCTTTTCGTTGCAATTTATAAATATCATCTACAGATTTAGCAATTGCGATTTTATCCTTGTTCTCTTTAATAACCTTCTCCAATGCATCAATTTGATCATTGGCATGCTTGAATGCTCCTGTTTTCCATTTTTTATCATCAGACCACACAGCAAAAACTTGAACATCTACTCCTCCTTCTATCAACCTCGGAATATCGGTGTGGCCTGTGCTTAATCTATTGCTAATATCATGTCCATCCAATATGCTAGAGATAATCACATCATTGTGGCCATCCACAATTAAGATATCTTTATGAATTTTCTTATAATCTTCCTGTGCTTTTGCCATATGCATAAAGGTGCAAAATGCCAAAAAATTAAGTATATGTATTTTTTTCATTATTTCGCTTCATTGATAGTTTCGTAAATCGCGTCTTGTATACGACTACGAATATTTAGATTCAAAAGTTTTGAAGAGACCTGAGGATGAACACGATTAGACAAGAATATATATACTAATTGATGCTTTGGGTCTATCCATATACAAGTACCCGTGTACCCCGTGTGCCCGTACACGGATGGATTAGCCAATTTGGATGGATACTCCTTTTTCAAATCTGGGTCAAAACGATCAAATCCTAAGCCTCTACGGCTGGTTTTTGATTGATTTGAAGTAAATAAATCTATGGTATTCGCATTAAAATATCGTGTGCCACCATACTCTCCCCTATTCAACAACAATTGGCCAAAGATTGCCAAATCATTAGCCGACGCAAATAATCCCGCATGTCCAGCAACTCCTGCTGCCATTGCCGCACCTTGATCATGTACAAAACCTTCTAAAAGAACTTTTCTAAATGAAGTATCATGTTCTGTAGGAATGATACGAGATTTATCAAATCGTGCACGAGGATTATAACCAGCAGTTTTCATTCCGATAGGTCTATAAAGTATTTGTTGCACGTATTCATCTATAGGTACACTTGTCACATGCTCAGCCACTTCCTTCATGACATACATACTTATATCAGAATAGACGTAATTACCAGATGGTTTTACAGCTGAATTCATCATTTGTGGCCACATAACCTCTTCGTAATAATGATTACGCAAATAGGCGCTATCTGCCAGTTGTACCTGATGTGTTGCTGACGGAAAACGTTGAAGATCGCCTGATTTCAAATTTTTATAAAAAGGAATGAAAGGCGTGAACCCCGCCTCGTGAAGTAAAACTGTTCTTAGTGTGATATCTTTTTTATTGGTAGATCTTACATCCCACAAATAACTACCCATTGTGCTATCTAAGTTGATCGCCTTCGTCTCTTGCAATTTCATAATTACAGGTGTAGTTCCCGCGATTTTACTAATTGATGCCAAATCAAATATATCTGTTACAGAAGTCTTTTGTTTTGCCTCGTAGGTATGATTGCCATACGCCTTTTCAAAGATGACTTGACCATTTTTAATAGCCATCACTACTAGCCCAGGTGTCGCTTGCTCATGTATTGCTTCAGCTGCTATGGCATCAATTTTTCTGGTCATTTTCGCAATATTCAAACCAGAGCCTTGGCCATTTGAATATTGTAAACGAGTTTGCGTAGTTTTCAATTTGGAATTTCCCTCTGTAATAGCCAAGCCCCCAAATAGACTCATTGCTAGATTACGTTGTGCTTCATCGCTAAATTCAGGATAAACCACTTCTGTAATTTTACCGCCAAACTGAGCTGTCTTTTGAATATGCCCCACAGCAGTATCTAAGAATTTACATAAAATCAAGTTTTTATGATTTGATATAGCCTGATTCAAAAGAGCAACATTTACGGATGCTAAATTAGACGAAGTGCCTGCTATTATAAACGTATTATAAAGTTTCCCACCTTCATTCATTTTATTCAAATCAACTACAGTCACATCTGCATAGCGTTCGAGTTGGGCAATGAATGATTTATACTTCTCTTTATCAGAAACTGCTACTACAACTTTTAATTCATCCAACCGTCCAAAAGGGATCGTATTTTCCTTATTAAAAAGCAATTGAGTTCTATTTGCTATAGATTGTTTGTATTGCGCTTGTAACGTTGAAATTGCAAGGACTAAGCAGAACAAAAGGCTAGGTAGTTTGTAGCGATATATCATGGCATGCGAGGGTTTCTAACGTAAATGTACTGATAAAGCGCACAAAAACGCAACAATAAATAGTAACAACTTCATTTCGTTCTCTCCTAAATTTTTATTAACTTATATTTGAATTATGCCAGAAAAAGTCAACGATAAGACCATTTTTTCGCTGTTGGAAGTGACCAAGAGCATCCAAAAAACACTAGCTGACCGCTATCAAAGTTTATATTGGATTAAGGCTGAAATGAATAAGCTGAACCACTATAAGCACTCTGGACATTGCTACCCAGAATTAGTTGAGAAAAAAGAAAGTAAGATTGTTGCCGAAATCAGATCCATCCTTTGGAAGTCTGATTTTGAGAGAATAAATAATTCATTCATAAAATTATTAAATGAGCCTCTTCGTGATGGTATTACCATTCTATTCCAAGCTGGCATTTCGTATGATCCGATCCATGGTTTGAGTCTGCGAATAGTAGATATTGATCCTGCATTTGTCTTGGGAGAATTAGAACGTGAAAAAAAAGAAAGTATTCTTAAACTACAACAAGAGAATCTGTTTGACGCGAACAGAAGATTGCCATTCCCTGTTATACCAAAACGACTTGCTATTATTTCGGTAGAAACAAGCAAAGGGCTTTCAGATTTTTATAAAATAATTAATAACAATCCTTGGGGCTACAAAATCGAAACAACCTTATACCCAGCGCTGTTGCAAGGAGACAAATCAATCCCTTCTATCATTAAACAGTTAGCCGTCATCGCTGACCGAACAGAAGCTTACGATGCTGTCGCTATTATTCGTGGGGGTGGGGGCGAAGTTGGGCTCTCTTCTTATAACAATTACAATCTAGCGAAAGCTATTGCTATTTTCCCACTACCGGTATTGACTGGTATTGGACACTCTACTAATGAAACAGTAAGTGAAATGGTAGCCTTTAAGAATGCAATTACACCAAGTGAATTAGCTGATTTCCTAATTCAGAAATTTCACAACTTCTCCATTCCTTTAGATCGACTACAAGAGGAACTCATCTTTTTGTCGAAGAATAAATTCGAACAAGAAAAAACTAAACTTCAGGGTTTTGGTCAATCTCTTTCATGGACGAGTAAAAATAGACTTCAACAAGAAAATCATGATATAAACATCCAAAAACAAAGATTACAGCTCTTTAGTCAACATTTTCTAAAAGAAAAATATGGAGAGCTAGCCAACATATCACGACTCATTAAGATGGCTGATCCAGCGCAATTGCTTAAAAGAGGATTTTCTATTACTCGAATAAATGGAAAAGTTATACAATCCATTAGTGATATACAAACAGGTGATATCGTCGAAACCATCTTCATTGATGGAAAAATGCAAAGTCAAGTTACCTCAAAACAAAATTAATAATGGAACCAAATTATACATATATAGACGCATTCAACGAACTTCAACAGATCGTATCAGATATTGAAGTTGGAGATGTCAATGTAGATGAACTAGCATCAAAAATTAAAAGAGCCTCTGAGCTAATTGCTGTTTGCAAGGCAAAATTAGTAGCCTCCGAAGAAGAAGTTGATCGACTCTTAAGTCAATTACATACCGATACTGAAAAATCAGAGGAGGAGTAATAGCTGTAATTTTACATTAAATAAAGTATTCTAAGATGGGGTCCTTCTTCAATTGTTGGTTATTCCATTTATATTTGCATTAAATTTTAATACATAAAGTACCATGAAAAGCATATTAAGTGTATTGGCTGCTATATTAGTCACGTTTCAAGTGAATGCGCAGACGAAAAAAGAAGTCCCTTCTGCGGAGTTACAAATTAAAATCGCAGTGCAAGCCGCTCCTGCAGAGTTCAGAGAAAACTCAAAAGTTTACGGCTATGACAAAGATGGTAAGTTCATTACGTTAAGAGAAGGTACAAACGGATACATCTGTTTGGCTCCTGATTACAAAATGTCAACTTACTATGCATATTGTTATCCAGAAAGCTTAGAGCCTTTAATGGCTCGTGGTCGCGAATTAATCGCAGAGGGCAAGCGTAAACAAAGAGATGAAATACGTGAACAAGAATTTAAGGCTGGTAAATTGTCAATTCCGCAACAACCTACAACATTATATGGTTACTGGGGTGAAGCAACGAATGTGAATAATGAAACAGGAGAAATAAAAGATGCAAAACGCAGGTATGTTATTTATGTCCCATTCGCTAAAGCCGCTGATTTGGGCCTATCCAACAAACATAATAACTTAGGCATGCCTTGGTTGATGGACGAAGGCACATACAAAGCACACATCATGATTACCCCTCCTTTAGAAGCACATAAACACTAATACCTCAATATACTAAACAAAGGGCTAGCAAAATTTTGCTAGCCCTTTGTTTAGTATATTATCTCTGAAATAAAGATTCAATTTAAAAGTATTTCCTTATACCTATTATTAAATTATCTATTTCGATAAGCCATATCTCTAATTTTACCAAGTCCCTCAAAAGAATTCACCTTAATGAGTTTTTCTCCTCTAGGCGGCACTGAATATTCATCTAATACTCCTGACGTATTAAGATCTCCTGCATCATAGCTACCAACAAATAGTCTTTTCATGTAATTTTCCAAGCGCTCTGATCGTGTAACACCTGTAAAATCCAATTTAGGCATCTTCAACATTGATATCTTTCTGTTTCCATAATCTACCATTAAAGTGTTCAATTTGGAGCTAAAATTATATTGGTATAACTTTCCTCCAACACTATAAAAGATATAACTAAAATCATCACTAAATTCAACAAACTCAGCCTGACTAATCAAACTATTTAGCATATCAACACTTTGTGGGTTTTTAATTTCCTTATCTATACGAACCAAAGATATTTTGTCCCCCTGCTTATCTTTCATTATTGCCAATGTTTCTCCTCCATTTAACAACACAAATCTCGCAAAAATCAAATCCTTGTCCTTAGTTAAGCTATGCAACTGCGCATTACTTATTTTCAAAGAGAATTTGCTAGCTGACACCCCATTCGAGCGTACAAATTCTGAAATATCCTCATTAAATATTAATGCATCAGTAAAGTTAAAAGTTGATAAATATGGTGAAGCCTTAAATTCCTTATCAGTGGCATTTTCCATAAAATTCTTTTGAACGTATTTGGATGTTCCTACTTGATAAGAAAAAACCCTTCCATTACTTGTTAGATACTTTTGACCATTAGCCCCATAAAACTTAGAATTTAAACCAATAGCTTCATAATTGTTAGAATCAAAATTATTAAAATTAGGTAGTGGAAAAGTTGTAAAATTATTAGCAGATACAATTCTTGAAACTTTTGAAGTCGTAATCGCCAATTGATTATAATTAACAACTGATAGAAAAGAAGGTATACCATCTAGTACTAATGGTGAGTTTTTTAACTTCAATATATCTCTCATTAACTCAAATGATTGACTTTTAGCCTTGAAACTCAACATATCTAACCGACTACTTTGATTTTCAACCTCTGATAGCACAAACCATCCCTCGTAAATATCATTTGATATAAGAATCTTAAAAAGTTTTTCGTACCAAACCCCTGTTCTTTTATCCGTCACTCTAAAAGAATAATTATACACCCCTAAATTAAAATCAGCAATAATACTCTTATCAAGATTCAACGAATCACTAATAAGCTTTGGCTTTGATGTATTAAACCCTGTGTGTCCAATATTATACCAAGCATATTCATAATTTGAAAAGTCTGGATTGGGGTCATTACTAAATGACACTTGGGGATTAATCTTTAGAATATCATTAGCCCTAATCTCATAAATGCTATCTATTCCACTAACAATAGCCTCGTTGACTACTTTATATTCATAATTACCCAAATCCTTAACACAACTACCAAAAGCAAATGTGAAAATGCCAAGTATAATTCTTATACAATTTTTCATACTTATTTGTTTTATTTAAACTTATCTCCAGCCTTCATTAACCCTCCATCCTCGTCAAGTACTGGAGTGCCCTTCTTGGCTTGATCTACCAAATATTCATTTAACCAGGTACCAAATGTTGTAATATTACCAGAATTCGTAGCGACATTACTAAGTATTAGATCTGGTGTAAATACATCATTGCCACTCCTTGTAATAACGATCTTAGATATCAATTGAAGCTTTTTTCTGCTAAATGGTCCAAGATGAAAATTAGCTCCCAATGCTGACCCTGATATTGTCCAATTAGCAGGAATAATTAATTCATCAGTAACATAAAACACTACCCTATTTGACTCTTTCTTATTTCCCTCACTTTTAAACGCATCATTATTAAAATTTTCCGTTTGGGGCAATTCTAAAGTTATTTTAAACTTTGAATTAGCACTTGATGGTCTAAAAATTCTTATTGGCAAATTATAAATCACTGTATCGGATGGAAACGAATGTTCAGCCTGAACTATAAAATCCTTGTTTTCGACTCCTGTTGTAGCAGATTTATTCGCCATTACAATAAATGGGGTGGGTTTATCCAACTTTTTTCCAACAAGTTTAACTGGATAGCTAATTAATGTGTCTGTAATTTCTATCGGCAATAGCCCAAACTTAAATACGACAGAATCTATCGGAGATTGACTTGCCTCCTTAGCTGGGTTAAAGAAAACAAGCAGACGCTCACCATCATAAGTTATTAAATCTGATTTTGAGCAGGAATAAACATTAAAGCAAACTAAAATTGCTAGTATATAAAATATATTTTTATTCATTTTACACAATATTTAACTATATAAGCTGATTCTATTTTTTAACCCTATATTCCAATTCTTTAAGCGGCAGAGGAACTACATATTCAGACTCAGTCATTGAAATATCCCCATACCCATCAATTGGATATGGTACTTTTCCCTTATTTATTCGCTTGTAGTAATAAAATAACTGACCCTCACCAACAAATTCCTTCTTATACTCCTTTTCGATTTCCTTAGACAAATCGACATTGCTGGCAAGATTAATCAGCCCCCTATTGCGCCTCACTTCATCCAAAAATGATAGTGCTCTATTCATATCATTAGATGAACATTCAGCCGCTATATAGTAAATTTCAGAAATTCTTAGAAGTGGTTGAAAATTGCGCCATGCTACTGTTGTAGAAGGTAAATCTTGGTATTTAATAAGCGTTTTATAATCTTTGCCCGCAGCAATACCATCCGCCCAATTGACACGATAACGATAATCGTCTTCATTATTCTCGTAAATACCCTGTAATTTTGATCTAGTTGGAACCAGAATTTGACTCTGCTCCAAAGATGCTGAAAATAATTCCCTATGCGCATCATACATAGTATAATTATCTAATCCGAATATCACCTCTGAATAGAATATTCTATTTGGATTTGGCAAAAGAGGTTGAGTTTCTCCTTCTGCTGTCCATGGGAAATAACCGCTAGCCTCATCTATAATTTTCTCACACATATGTAGGGCTTCAGGTTTATTACCCTTGTATAATAACACTCGTGCCTTAGTCCCTAAAACTGCATAATAATTAAATCTTCTATTTCTTAATCTATAGAAATCATTTTCAACACCTAAACCGCTAAGCGGTTGCACTCCTTCTCTCCTTATCGGATCTTTTTCCAATAATTTTTCAGCTTTATTGAGATCCTCTAAAACTTTCTCGACTACTGCATTCCCTCCTAACAATGGCTGTGAAACCTGAGTTACTTTATCTAAATACGGAATACATGGCTTACCTGGATTTACACTATAAATCGGCCCATACAATCGAAGAAGATCAAAATGTACAAAAGCTCTTAAACCATAAGCCTCACCTAGAAGAATGTTTTTATGGTCTTCTGACAAAATATCATTTGAAGCTTCTAACTGTTCAATAAAACTATTTATGTTAAGAATAGTCAAATACGCATTACTCCATATTAATTCAAATTCAGTTTGCGCTTTCTTTTCACTATATTGATACATAGCTATTTCACTCCATTGAGACATCACCGAACTGTGATAAAAGTTATAATATTGTGCCAACATGTCAACAGTAGACATAGTTAAAGACCTTCCATATAAATTTGGTTTTGCCAATGAAACATAAACCCCATTAATAGCTTTGTTTATATTATACTTATCATTAAAAACACCTTCTGAAAGGAATTTATCCTCAGGCTTGACGTCTAGATAAGAATCACAGGAATAAAAGCCTAATGACAACATAATAAAACAACATTTTAAATATTTCTTCAATTCAATATTCATAATCCTAGAATTAAAAATTTGCATTAATACTAAATGAAACACTTCTAGAAAAAGGATAATCCAACCCTCTCTCAGACAACACATTGGACACCCTAAAAATATCATTCATATACCCTGTAAATCTCAAAGATTTTAAGCCAACAGAACTTAGCCAGACATGTTTAGTAGACTGAAAATCATATCCCACGGAAATTGATTCTCCAGAAAAATATGTTTCTTTTTGGATAAAACGTGATGAAATCGGAGTCAATGAGGTTTCTTTAATTCCTTTAAATTGGGCGATCTCCCCCGGATTTTTCCACCTCAATTCTAAGGCACGTCTATCTTGATTAAACTCCAATTCATCAAAACTTATATTCTCAACTTTATTATACAGTGCATTATTAAATTTCGAAGCGCCTATATTATACCTAAAAGCCACATTAAAATTAAAATTCTTCAATCTCAGGTTTGAGTTCATTACCCCCTCTACTAATGGCCTCCCACTTCCTACTACTCTAATGTTTGCCTCGTTATAATCAAAAATATACTTATCGTCTTTATCTAGGAAAACCTCTCTACCGCTACTAGGATCTATTCCTAAAGACTTATAAGACCATAGATCATCAGGACTGTTTCCATTTTGAAATCGTTGTAAATAAGCATTACTTGTAAGTATCTCATTCATTACCCCAACATTACTATCATCAAAACCACCATACTTACTTTTGTACACGCTTCCAAAAACTCTTAAAGTCCATATCACACGATCATTGAGTCTATATATTGGAGAATAGCTAATATCCGCTTCAACGCCTCGATATGTCATACTACCAAGATTTGTTGCATAATTTCTTATAGCATTAGATAAAGGCATATCAATTGTCAAAATAAGTGGATCTGTTATTTTTTGATAGGCGTTTAATACAAATCTTATTCTGTCTTCTAAAAGCCCCATATCTAATCCAACACTAGAATTCATTGTTTTTTGCCAATTTAGATTTGGATTTCCAACACCTGTATGAAATAATGATTGTCCAAATTTATTTGATATGTTTTCGAGATTATACACTGTTGCTGATAAAAAATTACCAAAATTCTGATTTCCCGTGGTACCAATATTCGCTCTTAAAATTGCTTTACTGATCCAATTGCTATTTTTCAAAAATTCTTCATTGTGCATAACCCACCCTGCTCCTATAGACCAAAATGGAGAATATTTCTTTGCAGATCCAAATGCCGTTGATCCATCTATTCTATATGTAAAATCAGCAAAGTAAGAATTAGCATAGGAATAATTAGTACTAATCAAAGCATTTACTCTTCTTACCTTTGTGGGAAAATCTACGAATGGCCTAGAATTAGGTTGATAAGAATATGCAAACGCAGGGTTGCCGTCTACACCAGTTGGAAAACCTACAGCTGTTAGACCCAAAGTTTTTCTATTTTCCTCTTGAATGTCAAACCTTGTATTTGCTGTAAAAACATGCTTGATGTTAAAAACTTTATTGTAGGTAACACCGATGTTACCACTATATTCAAGACCATCAGATTTAGAATCCGAATACATACCCTTTTCTTCGATGATTGAATTATCGAATCTTGTATCTAAAGGAGAGACAAAATTCACAGAATTATTCATACTCTTCAAGATCCTACCTGCACCTACTACTCTAAAAGCAGTATTGATATCGTAATTAAAACTCAAAATATTATTAATATTTAAGCCTGTGGAATAGCGTTCCGAATTAAGTTGAGCATTATAAAGTGGATTTGAAACTCTATAAACACTTCTTCCATTAAAGCCTGTTGGAGTCTCTTCTAGATATCTATCATTTTGATCTGATTTATAATATGGATTGATATTTACATAGGTAGCGAAAGAGCCATATGGACTTTCTTGCGCTCTATTCCCTGATATAAAAACTTTATTGGAAATATTAAATCGATTGTTTCTATAAACAAAATCTGCATTCGCACCCCAGGTTTTTCTTCCTGAAGATTTCATAATTCCATCTACACTATTTAAATTAGCACCCAATGAATATTGAAATTCGTCTGCCCCTCCATCAATGAAGACAGAATTGTTATTTGAAATAGCAATTTTATCCAAAGGTTTAATCAACCAATATGTATTTACACCTTCCTCTACCATCTTCTGCCGCTTATTTTTGAATCTCTCTTGGATTACATAGTCATATAATTGGGCATTTTGAGCATCATATCTACCCGCTAAGATCTCATATTCAAGTTTCTCTTTTGCATTCATCATATTATAATCACTTAGATCAGGAATCTGAAATGAGGTACTTGAAGTGAAACTTAAATTCATTTTCCCTGGCCTAGGCCTAATCGTTTCAACAACAACCACCCCATTAGCCGAACGAGCCCCATAAATAGCCGCTGAAGCCGCGTCCTTTAATATTGTAACACTCAAAATTCTATTTATATCTAAGTCTGTTATTTCACGTAACGATGACTCAAAACCATTCAAAATAAACAAGGGCAAATTTGGATTTAACCCAGTTTGATCTATCAATGCACCATTTTGATCAACATTAGATACACTTGTCTTACCTCGTAACTCAATATTTGCCAATCTATTTGGATCTGACCCTCCCAAATTATTCTCAACAAGAATAAATGATGGATCTAAACTTCTTAAAGATTGGACAACATTTTGAGTTCCTATCATACGTAATTCCTCTCCCGACACGGTTTTTGCTATACCTGAAAAACTCTCCTTCTTACGTTCGAACATACCCGTGACCACCACTTCATCAATATTTTTTGAATCAGTTTCTAATTCAACATTCAAAACTGTCATTTTTTCTTTAAGTGAAATCACTTTTGTCTTATAACCAAGAAATGTGAACGTAATCTTGTTAGGCGCCACATCTCCATATATTGTGTAATCACCCTCCTTATTGGATGTAGCACTATTTTTAGATCCGTCAATCTTTACAGACACACCTACCAATGGTGCCTTTGATTCTGAATCAACTATTCTTCCCGAAATGCTTGTCCTATTCTGGGCAGAGACATTGTTACTTATTAGGACGCTTAGCACCCCCAGAAGAAAAGTTTTGCAAATAAGTTTCCATGTTACAGTATTTCTATTTAGAACATCCATAAATGTTAAAATGGTTAATTATTAAGACTAATATGCACTAAGCGTGCCCGTTTGATTAATTAAATCAAAAATACAAACACAATTGAGACAATTAATAGCTTAATAGTGAATTCAATAAATAAATTGGAAATCCGTAGACGAACTTCTAAAAAACAAAACCAAAACGAATGTTAATGTTTTTTAACGAAAAAATATATCGCTCCAAAACTCGTTACTTTGTAAATTTTCTGTAGTTTATGATAACAAAAGACTATAAATATCAAACCTACTATAATACCAAGGCATGAAGATGATGTAATAGGTCATATAGGTGGCTTTGCATCATTTTTGAGTTAAAATAAGTTTGGAGTAAGTTTATATCCCAATATGTCCTTTTTGAGGGAAGATAATCGGTATTTGGATGAAATATTAATTACAGCTCACAATTTGGGCTTAGATACTTTTAGAAATGAAGATAGACCAGTTGATCAAAGTATCAAATGTAAATGTAAAAAGAAGAAAAGAAGCGGTTGCTATTCGGTGTCAAAAGGTATTTATGTCAATAATATTATTCTAAATAACACAGTGGTACTACCTCAATATACTTTACCAACCATAAGGGAAACGGAATATTACAATAAGGCAAATACGGCAATATATAACAAATTAGGGTTTAAAGTTGAAACAGTAAATTGTGATAGTTTATCTCAATTTGGTGGATCATTACATTGTTTAAGTTATATTTACTAAATTAGATACAACCTCCTTTAATTATGGATTACGACAAATATTGCGAACATTTATTAAATAATTTCATTGATAATCACCCAGATTACTTCCCCAAGTATGTATACAAGTATTATGATTTTAATGGGGGTTATTTAAGTTTAAAAAATAGAACTATTCAATTTACAAATCCCTTAAAATTCGAAGACAAGTCAGAGTGTAGAGTGGAACGAATTCAATTCAAAAATCAAGGTAAAAGAATAAAAGAAACATTATTAAGTGAAGAAATAAAAAGATATGATTATAAAATATTGGGATATAATGTAGATACTTCTGAAATTGAAAAATCTTCATATAGAGATATTGAAAAAAAATCAGAGAAACATTGGAATGAACTCATACAATCATTCGGAGTTACTTGTTTTACTCTGTTAGAGGATAGTGATTTTCATTGGGTTAATTATGCTGATAACGAAAAAGGCTTGTGTATTAAATATGATTTTCATGCTCTAATTAATTATATAAATAGTTCGTCTATTTTTGAATACAACGGAAAAAAATCTATAATACATTCTCCTGTAATATATGTTGATGATATTCAAGCTATCAAATATGGTGAAACATCTACAAAGAAATTATTAATGCAATTAAATCGGGTTTTCGTAAAAGAAAAAGCTTATGAAAATGAGGTAGAGTATAGACTTTATTCTCAAAACTGTAAAATTGAAAACGGAGTCCAAAGAGTTAATATTTCAAAAGAATCCATTTTACAAGTAAAATTTGGTAAAAATGTATCAAATGAGGATATTCAAAAAGTAAAAAAATTAGGCTTTTAAAATTACATTGAGAAGAGTTTTAGAAATCTTGTATTCGGAAAGAAAGTTTAGAAATTTCGAAACTATAAATAGCCTTTTGCGACAAGATTTCAGAGCTGTATGGGATTTTGTATGAGACCTTTTCAAAAATGCCGAAGTCTTGAAGATTTCGGCATTTTTCGTTAAAAGTTGTAGCCCCGAGCAGAATCGAACTGCTATCAAATGTTTAGGAAACATCTATTCTATCCGTTGAACTACGGGGCCTTAATGAATTTGCATAGGCAAAGCCAAATGTATGAAACAGCATACACAAAATCAATTGCCAGAGACAAAAAAATAGACATAAAATATAACAATATATATTAAATGATAATATAGAGTATATCGATACGCAATAGTCAATTTTTATACATTCGTATGGCTTGATTGCTTACCTTTGCAGCACATTAAAAGAAGATACTAAAATGAGTTTTACAGGTAAAAATTTCCCGAACATTACTGTTGATGCTATTGACTATTTAGGTGATTATATTTCACTAAACCTTTTCGAAAAAGCGCAAAAAGAAAACAAAAAAATCTTATTATTCTGGTACCCAAAAGACTTTACTTTCGTTTGTCCTACTGAATTACATGCTTTCCAAGAAGCTGTCGCGGAGTTTGAAAAACGTAATACAATCGTTATTGGTGCATCATGTGACTCAAACGAAGTTCACTTCGCTTGGTTAAACACAGCAAAAGACAATGGTGGTATCGAAGGTGTTGAATATCCTATCATCGCTGACACAAACCGCAACTTATCTAGCATCTTAGGTATTTTAGACGTGAAAGAAGTAGAGCACCCTGAATTTGGCTTAATCGCAGAAGGTTCTGCTGTTACTTACCGTGCTACATACTTGATCGATGAGACTGGTAAAGTATTCCACGAATCAGTAAACGATATGCCTTTAGGTCGTAACGTAAAAGAATATATCCGTTTGGTTGACGCTTACACACACGTTCAAAAACATGGTGAAGTATGTCCAGCAAACTGGGAAGAAGGTAAAGACGCTATGAACGCAACTCGTGACGGCGTAGCTTCTTACTTATCAATGAACTAAGAAATTAGTACTATTTTCTAGGGGTGGAGTACTTCCACCTCTTAATAAAAAATCAATATTATTATGTTGCAAGAATTAGAAAATGACTCATTACAAGAGGTTGTTGCAAACAACGAGACTGTAATTGTACAATATTCGGCTTCTTGGTGCGGTAACTGTCGCATTATGAAACCAAAATTCAAAAAAATGGCTTCGGAAAACGAAAATGTTAATTTCGTGATCGTAGATGCAGAAAAATTCCCTGAATCTAGGAAATTAGCCAACGTAGATAATTTGCCTACATTTGCCGCTTTCAAAAATGGTAAATTGGTAAATCAGGTACAAACAAACAAAATCGACGGATTAATAGACTTATTAAATGAAGTTACCAGTAATTAAACACCTGACGGATTTCATCGAACAAAACGATGCAGATTACGTCTTGGAAACAATTGAAACATTAGAAGCACTGACGGAAGTTTCTTCATTGAAAGATGAAGAATTGGATGTGATTGGAGAGCTAATTTCAAATATGTACGGTGCCATTGAAGTAGATAAATTAATCAAAGAGGGAACACCGAAAAAAGAAGCTTTAAATATGTTTATGAAACGTGTTTTAGGCTCAATCGATAAATAAAAAATAGAGAATATATTTCTTTAAAAAATTTCCAGATTATAGATGTGTAAAACTTCAATAATGTGGAAATTTTTTTTTGACACAAAATGATACTATTTAAATCTTTTATACTACTTTTATAATAGAGCTAAAATAACTCCATTAAATATACATCGCACCTATAAAACTGTGCCTTCACATCTAAAGAATTATTGAAGCAAATTATTTAAGACTAAAAGATTTTTAATTGTTGTTGAAAAAGAGTTGAGGTTAATCTTTCAACTCTTTTTTGTTTATTAACATTTTTGTTTCAATTTGCTCTTTTTCCTACAAACCAAGTATATTTAGATATGCGCAATTTTTCCAATTACATTTTTCTTATCTGCTGTCTTTTGCTTTGTTGGCAAAAAGCAAAGAGTCAAACCAACACCAAGTCAATTAGTGACATACTAATAGGTCTACAAAAGCTAGACAAAGTAGGCTCAGTATTGTATTTTGCGGCACACCCAGACGACGAAAACACTCGTTTAATTTCATGGTTAGCACAAGAACAAAAATACCGTACAGCCTATCTCTCATTGACACGTGGTGATGGTGGTCAAAATCTGCTTGGCACCGATTTAGGAATTAATTTAGGACTAATTCGTACACAGGAACTGTTGGCTGCACGTGCCATCGACAAAGGAGAACAGCTTTTCTCCTCTGCATATGACTTTGGTTTTTCCAAAACACATGAAGAGACTTTTCAATTTTGGGACCACGAAACCGCTTTACGCGAAGCGGTATGGATTATTCGTCAATTCCAGCCTGATGTAATTATCACACGGTTCCCCCCTGATAAGAGAGGTGGCCACGGACATCATCAAGCATCCGCTATCTTGGCACATGAAGCTTTTCTTGCTGCAGCAGATAAAACTAAATTTCCAGAGCAGCTAAAAACAGTCAGCACTTGGCAAGCAAAAAGATTGCTTTGGAATACAGCTAATTTTGGTGGCCATAACAATACCTCAGATAGCCAATTGAAGATTGAAATTGGTCATTACAATGCATTATTAGGTGAATCCTACGGCGAAATAGCAGCAAAAAGTCGTTCACAACATAAAACGCAAGGCTTTGGTGCTGCAGCATCACGCGGCACGACTACCGAATATTTCGAACATGTGGCCGGTTCAAAAGCAGAGAAAACTTTATTCGATGATGTTGAAACATCGTGGAATAGATTACCTAATACGCAAAATTTTCAAAAACTAATCGCAAAATTAAACGCTGAATTTCAAGCTGTCCAACCGCAAAAATCTGTTAACGATTTAATCCAACTCAAAAAAGCGTTAGATACTTATAAAATAAACAACGCACATCCACAAGCAGCAAATCACGCATACTGGATAGCGCAAAAGAAAAAAGAAGTGCAGGATTTAATTGTTGCTTGTACTGGCATTTGGGCAGATGCCTACACCAACCAAAGTCAACATGTCGTAAACAATGAATTTATCTTTCAAGCGGAAGCAATTGTACGCAATCCAGAGGTTCAGGCTGAATTAATTCGCGTAAACGATCAAAACATACAGCACAATTTACCTACAAATAACCTTTGGAAAGGATCAGCCGCAACGAAAGTAACCAACACCTCGCAGCCCTATTGGCTTATCGAGCCAAATACATTGGGGAAATTCACAGTTCCAATAGAATCTGTAGGCAATCCAACCAATCCTGAACACGCTAAGGCAACATTCGTATTCAATATTAATGGTGAGCCTATTTCGATAACTAGAGAAATACAACATCGTTTTGTAGATCCGGTAAAAGGTGAAGTGCACAACCCATTGGTTGTACTGCCAGAATTGACAGTCGAGGCTAATTCTTCTATTCTTTTGAGTAAAAATCAAGAAGAGAAATCAATAGAAGTGATTTTCACAAGACACGATAAAAGTAAAACCATATTTGAAGTTAATATCCCTCCACTAGAAGGATGGGAGGTTTCGGAGAACAAATTGATATTAAATTTTGTTGATGAAAATTCGCTAGTAAGGACTTTGACTTTGAAACCAACTTCGGCGAATGCTAAGAAAGCATTATTACGCTTTAATTACAATGGAGAAACACTTCGTCAAATAAAAACTCTTGAATACGATCATATTCCTACTATTACTTGGTTTCCCACAACAGAGATTTCCTGCCAAAGTTTACAATTCAATAATGAGGTTAAGAACGTGGGTTACCTAGCTGGTGCAGGTGATTTAGTAGGAGAATCCCTACAACAAATTGGAATTAAAACAACTACACTTTCAGACCAAGATTTATCAGCAGTATCACTCCAACAATATGATGCAATAATAATTGGTGTACGCTATTTTAATGTGGTCCAAAACGGTGGAAATACACATAAAAAATTAATGGATTACGTGCAAAATGGTGGAGTTGTATTAGTTCAATATAATGTAAATAGCAAATTGTCTACAGATAAGCTTGGCCCTTATAATTTTAGTTTAGGAAGAAGTCGTGTTACCGAAGAAGATTCAAAATTCAGCTTCGATGAGAAAGACATTGCATTTAGCTATCCAAACAAAATAACCAACAAAGATTTTGATGGCTGGGTGCAAGAACGTGGATTGTATTTCGCAGAAAATATAGACAGCAGCTACCGAACCCCTCTTCGCTTAAATGATAAGAATGAACAACCGCACAACGGTGCTTTACTCATCGCAAAACATGGAAAGGGCAAATTTGTATACACTTCTTTGGCCTTTTTCAGACAATTACCCGCTGGAGTACCCGGAGCTTATAGATTATTTGTAAATTTGTTAACAAACGAAAAATAAAATATCACAATAACATGGAAAATCAAGTAAATGATCAACCTTTGAATGTAAAAGGTCTTATCTTATTAATCGGAACTGTCTTTGGAGCATTAATCGCTTTCGCTCAATGTGGTTCATTCTTAAGCATCATTGGAGGTCTAGTAGGTGGATTAATCGCTGCAACAGTTTTTGTATCTGTACTTTTACCTTACAAAGAAAGTGATAGATAACAATATGCCACCCTTTGCACGTAGTTGGAGACAATTTTACTGGATAGTAGTTGTTTGGCTCGTGCTGTGCATATTAGGCATGTATCTATTTACACAATACTTCTCATGAGTACTATCGACTGGATAGTACTTATTACTACCCTGCTTTTGATAGTTCTGTATGGAATCTACAAAAGCAGGAATATCAATTCTATTGAGGGCTTTTTACTTAGTAACCGTGAGTTACCTTGGTACAATGTAGGCCTTTCGGTCATGGCTACACAGGCCAGCGCAATTACCTTTTTATCTGCTCCAGGGCTAGCCTATACCTCAGGAATGAGCTTTGTGCAATTCTATTTTGGATTGCCCTTAGCAATGATTGTCCTTTGCGTTACATTTGTCCCAATATTTCATAAGCTGCAAGTATTTACTGCATATGAATTTCTAGAAAAGCGGTTCGATATTAAAACCCGTTCCCTAACAGCATTATTATTTTTAATACAACGCGGAATTTCTACAGGAATTACCATTTTTGCACCGTCAATTATACTTTCTGCAGTCTTACATGTTGATGTATTTTACACGACCTTATTAATCGGTGGCGTGGTTGTCTTGTATACGACCTACGGAGGAACGAAAGCTGTCTCTTATACACAACTCCTTCAGATGGGTGTTATTTTTGGAGGACTTTTGGTTGCCGGAATGATGGTCATTCATCTCTTGCCTTCCGAAATAGGCTTTGTAGAAGCTTTACATATTGCTGGTGAATCAAATAAAACAAACGCTATTGATTTTACCTTAGATTGGAACAACCAATACACCGTTTGGACAGGATTAATAGGAGGATTTTTCCTGCAACTTTCTTACTTCGGAACTGACCAAAGTCAAGTTGGACGCTATCTAACAGGATCTTCTGTTCGTGAAAGTCGTATGGGGCTTCTGATGAATGGTTTATTAAAAGTTCCTATGCAATTCTGCATACTCTTAATCGGCGTTTTAGTATTTGTCTACTATCAATACAATAGCGCACCCATATTCTTCAACCCAACGGAAATACACAAGATTGAAAACAGTGTACACGGACACGAATACAAGAAATTACAGGCTAAACAAGATGCTTTAGCATCCCAACGTGTACAAACACTTAATCAACTTCATCAAGCTAAGACATTAGAAAACACGAATCAAGCAAAGCAACAATTAAAGCAAATCAACACAGAATCTTTAGCTATTCGCACCGCGGCAATCGAATTGATTAAAAAGAATGATAGCAATGCGGAGACCAATGATAATAACTACATCTTCTTATCCTTTGTCACTTCTGTCTTTCCAAAAGGGTTAATAGGCCTTCTAATCGCTATTATCATGTTGGCTTCAATGGGAGCGACCTCTAGCGCAATCAATTCTTTAGCCTCTACTACTGTAATAGACATTTATAAAAGATTAATTAATAAAAATGGTTCTGAGAAGACCTATTTAAATGCTTCACGTATATGCACATTTGGTTGGGGTATCTTTACTATAATCGTGGCAATTTTTGCGAATAAGCTCGGTAATTTGTTGGAAGCTGTTAATATCCTTGGTTCTCTTTTCTATGGTACTATATTAGGAATATTTTTAGTAGCCTTCTATTTCAAATCTATACATGGTAATGCCGTTTTTTGGGCAGCTATATGTACAGAAGCGATTATAGTTTACATTTGGATGCTTGATGTAGTGGCATTTCTTTGGCTAAATTTAATTGGTTGTATTTTAGTAATACTATTTGGCTATCTCTTCAAGTCTATTCTTCCCAAGAAAAACAAACCAATAGCAGAAACTACGGGCTAATAATATTTTCTGTATAAATCATACAACACAGCCTTATCTCTAGCTGTCAAAACCCCGTTCACTTCTGTACGGATATACTTTCTTTTAAAGGCACGAATAGCAGCCTCTGCATTTGTCATATCATATCCCATAATCTTCAATGCATCTATTGCATTAAAATTAAATGGCGGTTCACCAAGGAAATCCTCATTGTACCAAATGCCAAAGCCATGCTCAGCTAATCTTTTCCAAGGAAAATTAACATTAGGGTCATCTTTGCGTGTAGGTGCGATATCAGCGTGACCGATGAAATTAAGCTGTGGAATTTGATATTTAGATTTTAGCGTATCCAATAGCACCAATAAAGAATTAATTTGTGCGTCCGCAAATGGTTCCCTACCATTATTATCTAATTCAATACCTAATGAAACTGAATTAATATCCGTATTTGACCCCCACTTGCTTCGCCCAGCATGCCAAGCACGGTCATAATCATTCAGCATCTGTATTACTTGTCCATCTCGTCCAATTACATAATGAGAACTCACTTTGGTATGTTCCAGTTGAAAAGTCCGTACAGTCTGCGCCGTACTATTTTGCGAAGTGTGATGTATAATCACATAATTTGGTTTTCGGTTGTCATAATGAATAGCACTTGCCCAATTTGAATTTTTATTTATCCCAGTACGCTTTTGTTCGACCAATTTTTCTTCTGGTGTCTGCGAATTAATAACTGGAATTTTAGGAAAATTATTGAGCGTATCTGGTGAAATGACTTCTGTTACTACTGAATCAATTGAATTTTTGGAAGCTTCTTTTACAGCCTGTGCCAACGAATCAACCTTTTTGTTAATAGATGACGAAACAAGTGGCTTTTGTTTATTCACCTTTGTAGCACCACAAGCACACAGCATTGCAATCACCCATAATCCAACCCACCTAAGCATATTTTTCAACTATTATCGAGGAAATGAAAATAATACACCTAACGCAAGCCCCTGACTAAATTGAACTTTGGTATCTTGATCTGAATCATAAACCAATATACCAGATGCTGTAACATTCACCAAGCGGGTGATCTTAGCTGTGAGTGTCACATCCAGTCTATTATCCGGATCTGAAATATCTTTATAATCAGCAAATAGATTATACCTAGCTTTAAGATTCAAGTTTTTCGATAGATCCCTGTCCAAATTTGCAGTAATCTGAAAAGCCAAATCATTTCTTACTTTCTTACCAGGTTCAACACCATAAACAGCCTTACCTCCTTCAGGTGGAGCTATTCTATTATCCAATATAAGTGTTTGACGTGCTGTACCCGTACCCAACCTTAATGAAAAGGATTTATCAGGCTTGTATTCCAAACCGAATGATTCTGTAAAATATCCTGGCGCCATAAATGAAGACACCGTATCAGTTATAATTTCATTCCCATCAGCATCTTTACCATATTTATAACCTTGATCAAATTGAGATTCCATGGTCAACGAGAAATACAACGCCCATTTATCTGTAAACCTGTATGAAAGCTTGTTATCCCAAAAGATGCGGTCTTGATTTTTCTTTGCCAATTGATCCTTGTTTTGGATTTTACCATACTTCAGATCCAATTCAGACACAAAATTAAAGCGGTCTCGTGTATAGTCTGCTTTATGCCAAAATAAGCCCATTAATGACATTGAATTCACCCCTCCAGAGTTCCAGTTATCACTGAAAGAAGCTTGATTAGCATTCAGCCCAAATTTTGTCCAATGCTTCCAATAGTTCACCTCCAATCCCAATTGCGGAATTGGAACATTGATCTGTTTTATAGAGCTTTCTTTAATCGTATCTGCATCAACGATTTTTGTTCCAGGCTTTTCACGTAAATCTTTTAAATTTACCTGTGCAAGTAATTCGGTCCCAACAAATGACATCAGAACAGTTAAGACAATAGTTAGATTTTTGAACATAAAATACATTTCTATTTTTCCAAATTTAAATTGATTTCCTTTAAATCTGGCAATGGTTTTATATATGGTATATGTTTAAAGTATTCGTATTTTGTTTTCACATACTTAACGAGCTGATATCTGTCTGCTGTCAATACAAAATTGTATGTCGGACGATATCGTATCATAAAGTTTTCCAAAGGCTCTCCTTCCAAACCTGTCACATCACGAATAAGCTCCTTTGTAAAGACAACATCAATATAGTTGTCCTCATACTCCCTTTGGAAGTATTTAGTGAGTCTACGTGCATTCCGGCCTTCCTTGCTGAAATAATTATAGACTGCATCAATACTTAATCCTGCGCCATTCTGTCCCACACTCACATAATCACCTGGATCAGCTAGGCGATATGCTTTACTATATTCCTCCCTTCGTCTAGCCAAAATATCCTCTGGAGAGACTCTACCCATCACTGTCACAGGTGCTATAGCAATCGTTTTTCTTTTCAAATTAATAACTAGAGCCTTTGCCCCAGTATAAGTAATCGTATCACTATGATAATTTTCCTTATTAGCAATGATTAGATCACCAATCGTTAGGCTTAAGGTAAACTCACCTTTAGTAGTATTATAGATATTCTGACCTGTAGTCTTATTAATCAACAATACCCTAGCAATTCGCTGTTTACTATCAGCATCCAATACCATACCACTAATATTTTCTTGCCCTATAACAAGACTATGTTGAACACAACATAAGACAACTATTAGTATATGGTACATATGGAATTTCACAAAGATAAAACTACATTATTATCCTATAAATTACCACTCTCTTGACAACTATTTACTAATAACCAAAAGCTGTCCCAAAGAAAGATTCTCCGAAGACAAGTTATTTAATTGTTTAATCTGATCAACAGACACATTATATTGTCGACCTATGCTATAAAGAGTATTTCCGGCTTTCACTTCATGAATTACCATACGAACAGGTGCCTTTATCTGCTCTGTTTGTACAACCTCTCCTTTTTCTTCCTTTGTCACAATCGTCGTTTCTACCTTCACCTCACGCACTATTTTTTCTGATTTAGTCTCTGAAGAATCATACTTATATAACTCGTAGCGCTCAATCAAATCAATTAACAACTCTGGGTATCGCGGATTGGTAGCGTATCCAGCTTCCTTCAATCCATATGCCCACCCTTTGTAATCGTTTTTATTTAATGAGAATAACTTTTCATAACGCTTACGTAAAAGAAATTCAGAATGATCTCTAAATGACTGTTCTGGGTTTTCATACACCCTGAAACAATCATTGGGATTATCATCTGCTTTTGTAATACTTTTACCTTTCCATACTCCCCCACATTTGATTCCAAAATGATTATTTGCCTCGATAGCTAATGAAGAATTACCATTCCCAGACTCCAACAACGCCTGCGCTAACTTGATACTCGCAGGAATACCATATTTCTCCATTTCGGAGACAGCAATTCCTTTATACCGCTCGATATAATTTAGCCCTGTAATAGATGTTGGTTTTCGAGAAGGGGTAGTATGTACCGAAGAACTTCTGTCTTCAGGACGCTTACCCAAAGTATTTGGACGCTTTGAAGCACAAGAACTCATTAGTCCAGCGAATAGTAGCAAATAAACGAGTATTCTCATTGTGGAATATTCAAAAATTGAAATTATTTAAGTGTATCGTATTGATCTAAATTGTATCTACTAATCGTTCTCAACACATGAGTTTTCCACGATTTAGTCTGAGAATAACCCGACCTAGCTATTGCATTCACCCAAGATTGGAAATTTTTATTTGCAGATTGACCAAATAAATGTTGCGTAGATTTCCTTCTTTTTAATAAACCAACGAAATCATTGTAAGATTCTGTAACGGAAGAATAGCCCTTATAAGCTGATTTGATTTTTTTACTGTTATTCTTCCCTTTAATACCGAAATGATTATTTAAGTGCTTTGCAATTCGGCTATTTCCATACGCACTCTCATGAATTGCGACGGCCAATATCACAGACGCTGGGACACCTGTCTCTTGCATAAGTTCTTGTGCGGCCTTCTTATGTACCTCTATGTAGCTTGATGGACTAAACTTATTCTGTCCAAAAGTAGTTGCTATACATGTAATACACAAGACTAGCCCTAGCAGCATTCTGCTAATTAAAGATTGTAGCATAATCTTTTTTTTAGTTCAACCATTACTTTTTGCGCAAAACAAAAAGCCCATCTCTAACTGGCAATATTAACTTCTCGACACGAGAGTCCCTTGCCAATGTATTATTTAATTCCAAAACCTGTTTGGTTTGATTGTCTGGGTTATCCTCAAAAACCTTGCCTTTCCACAAGACATTATCTATCATCAACACCCCTCCTGAAGGAACCTTGTCTATCAACATATTATAATAGATGAGATTTCTTTTCTTATCTGCATCTATAAACACAAGATCAAAACTCCCTACTAACGTAGGAATTATTTCATAGGCATCGCCAATGTGATAATTAATCTGGGGAGCAAAACGTGAATTATCAAAATAACTCTGCACACGCTCCTCTTGCTCTTCATTAATATCTATCGTATGAAGCTCTCCATTTTCTTTCAACCCCTCAGCTAAACACAACGTAGCATACCCCGTGAAAGTACCTATTTCTAGAATACGAGATGGATTTATCATCTTTGATATCATCGACAACACCCTACCTTGGTAATGTCCTGACATCATATGAGGCATCGTCTCTCGCAAATAAGTCTCTCGATTAATTGACCTTAACAATGCATTTTCATCATCACAAATGCTTTCCAAATACGTATTCACACGCTCCTCATTTTGAAACATAGGTGCAAAGTTAAACAACTTATTTATATTTAAGCTCAATTTTATATCCTAAGCATAGACTACAGTTCGTTGATTTCGTTTAATTTAGACATAAAAAAACCTGCATATTTAATAAAATATACAGGTTTTTCAGTTATAGAAACAGCATTGAATTCTAATCTAATGATGCCGTAATAAGACGTAAAAACTCAGATCTTGTAACATCATTTTGGAATGCACCTGTGAATGCTGAAGTCGTAGTCACCGAATTTTGCTTTTGTACCCCACGCATCGCCATACACATGTGCTTACATTCGATCACCACAGCGACACCCGCTGGATTCAATGTTTCTTGTATACAATCGCGAATTTCATTTGTCAATCGCTCTTGAACTTGAAGACGACGTGCAAAAACATCAACAACACGAGGTATTTTGCTTAACCCAACAATATGTCCATTCGGTATATAGGCAATATGTGCTTTCCCAAAAAATGGCAACATATGATGCTCACACATCGAGTACACTTCAATATCCTTCACCACCACCATTTGACTATAATCCTCCTCAAACATTGCACTACGCAAAACCTCAGCCGCATTGATATTATATCCATGTGTCAAAAATTGTAAAGCCTTTGCAACGCGCTCTGGCGTCTTCAACAATCCCTCTCGATTAGGGTCCTCACCTAGTGATTCTAAAATATCTGTATAATGATCTGCAATACGACTTACATATTCCGCATTATATTGGTCAATTTTTTTATAACCATCTAATTCTTCGTTGAAATCCGTAGGATTACTCATTTTATTGTATTATGTATTGATTACTTAATTAATCGCCGAAATATTCGACTGAATTATTCTCTGTCTCGTGCAATTTTACACTATGCAAAATAACATGGTGCGCTTCAAAATGAGGTCTTAATTGATGAAATATCTCCATAGCAATAACCTCTGTTGATGCCATCTTACCTTCCATAAAGTCCACATCCAAATTAATGTTCTTATGATCTAACTTATCAACAACATAGGTGTTAATAATGTTTTTCATTATCTTAAGATCAATCAAAAAACCTGTAACAGGGTCTACCTCACCTTTGACAGTGACATACAACTCGTAATTGTGACCATGCCAATTGGGATTAGAACAATAGCCGAAGATAGCCTCATTCTTCTCGGCAGACCATTCTTCCCGATGCAATTTATGTGCTGAGCAAAAACGCTCTCTTCGGGTGATATATATCATAAATACAAAGATACCTTAAAAAAATATAACTTAGCATTTCAAAACAGAAGAAAATGAAGACCTTGATAGTCGCAGCTACTCGATTTGAAATTCAAGATACTATTCCCTTATTAGAGGAAAAACAAATTCCATTTCTTATTACGGGTGTTGGCATGACTGCCACAGCTTATTCCCTCGGGAAAGCGTTGGCTAAAGATGATAATCATTTTGATATCGTCATCAATGTTGGTATAGCAGGGGCCATAGATAGAACGTTGAACTTGGGAGAAGTGGTCGATGTACAATCTGACTGCTTTTATGAATTAGGAGCTGAGGATGGAAATGATTTTCTTCCAATTGAGGAGCTAGGGTTTGCCAAAGGGAATTTTGTCTCTACTATAAGTCAGTCTCAGGCAAACCTTATGAAAGTCAATGCTATTACCGTCAACAAAGTCCATGGAAACCAGCTTTCTATTGAAAAAATACAACAAAGATTACCAGATACACATATAGAGACTATGGAAGGGGCCGCAGTTTTTTTTGTTTGCGAACAAGAAAGCATTGCTTGCATTCAAATTAGATCCATATCCAATTATGTGGAACGTAGAAATAGATCAGCTTGGCAAATAGATTTAGCCATTGAAAATCTTAATACCTGGCTTCGAAATTATGTATTAGCTAATTATTAAGTTATTACAAAAGCTTATCTAAAAATGACAATTATAGTCGCTTTTCATCCGCTAGTATTGCAAAAATATCATTTTAAAATATTAGCTTTGCGTATTCTATAAAAATAAGACTATTTTACAGACTAATGAGAGAAATACAATTCAGAGAAGCACTTCGTGAAGCATTGAACGAAGAAATGCGTAAAGATGAAACTATATTTTTAATGGGTGAAGAAGTAGCTGAGTATAATGGTGCTTACAAAGTGAGCCAAGGTATGCTTGACGAATTCGGACCTAAACGTGTTATTGATACTCCTATTGCTGAGCTTGGTTTCGCTGGTATTGCTGTAGGTGCTGCTACACATGGTCTTAAACCAGTTGTAGAATTCATGACATTCAACTTCTCATTAGTAGCAATTGATCAAATCATTAACTCTGCTGCAAAGATCCGTCAAATGTCAGGTGGTCAATTAAGCTGCCCTATTGTTTTCCGTGGCCCTACTGGTAACGCTGGACAATTAGCTGCTCAACACTCACAAAACTTTGAAAACTGGTTTGCAAATACACCGGGATTAAAAGTTGTAGTTCCATCTACACCTTATGATGCTAAAGGTTTATTAAAATCTGCTATCATCGATCCAGATCCAGTAATCTTTATGGAATCTGAAGTAATGTATGGTGATAAAGGACAAGTCCCTGAAGAAGAATACTACTTACCTATTGGCAAGGCAAATACAATCCAACAAGGTACGGATGTAACTATCGTATCATTCGGTAAAATGTTGTCACGCGTAGTGATCCCTGCAGTAGCAGAATTAGAAAAAGAAGGTATAAGTGTAGATTTAATCGACTTACGCTCAGTTCGTCCAATTGATTATGCTGCAATTTTAGAATCTGTAAAGAGAACAAACCGTTTAGTAGTTGTTGAAGAAGCATGGCCTTTAGCGTCAATTTCTTCAGAAATTGCTTTCCACGTACAGAAAAACGCTTTTGATTACTTAGATGCTCCTGTTACACGTGTAACATCAGCAGATGTACCATTGGCGTATGCTCCAACTTTAGTAGAAGCTTCGTTACCAAGTATCGAAAAAGTAATTAAAGCCGTTAAAGAAGTAGCTTACAAGAAATAAGCTTTACGATATTGAGAAAAGCCTTACAAATTTAATTTGTGAGGCTTTTTTATTATCTATTTATTCAATAACGAATCCAATGTAAACTGCATAGCAGCTTTTTCTCCCATTAAATTCAATTTATACATAATGATTGATTCATCTTTAGGATCGAGATTATAAGCCATATTGATTTACCTCAAAGCCTGCGAAGTATCATTAAATTGCTTGATAGTATTTTCAGCTAGAACTTGGTAAATATATTTTGAATTGACACTAACAGTGTCTAACGCATTTAATAAATCCTTTTTAGCTCCCCCATAATCACCAATATAGCTTTTACAAATCCCTCTATGATAAAGGTATTCTTTCTTATTAGCCATATCTATTTTTAGCAACTTATCAAAAGAGGAGATTGCGGAACTATATTCTTTGTTTTTAAAATGGTTGTTTGCCTTATTATTCAAGTTGTTTACTTCCTGGCTGATTGGTGAATTATTCTGAACACAGCCAAAAAGCAACGACAAATAAAATACTATTGCAAAAAATTTCATGCACTTAAGTTTATAATCCTTACTCAATTATAATCAATTAATATCCAAACACAAATACTTTATAAGAGTTCTTTAATATTTCGATAAAATAAAGTATTTTAACAAAAAATATATTATGAAAAGATTATTATCCATACTATTCATGGTTATTACCATGCTATGTACACAGGCACAAGAAAAAGTCACCTTTCGCTTAGCTCCTGAATTTAATAAACCATTAAAATACGAAATGGTTACAAAAATGGACATTGAAGGACCTCAGACCGTGATTATGGATATGTTAATGCATATGGATATGACGTATTCTTCATTTGAGGATTCGCTAGTAAATATCGCGGCTAAATATTCCTATGTTAAAGTTGATGTTGACGCTGGCATGATGACCGCATCCTATGATTCTTCAAAAGAACCATTGACTGAAATCGAGAAAATCTTTGCGACACAATTCAAACCAATCATAGAAAACACATTGACGTATACGATGAATAAATTAGGTCACATCAAGAATATCGACTTTCCAAATGTATCTGATCAAATATTTGACAAATCTAGTGTAAGTTCTTTTGGAACAACTTATCCCAACTACAGCATCAGCATTGGTGATAGCTGGAATGCAGAGTCCAAAATAGAGCAACTAAACGTAATTGCCAAATCGACTTTCAAACTAGCGGAAAAGACTGCACAAGGTTATAAAATCGAAAGTACGGTAAATTTAGAAGACGCGACAGGCAAGAGTGTTGGCACAACGACTGGTTATTTTGTTGTTGATGCTAAAACCTTCACAACAGTCTCTTCTTCAACAATAACTTCTGTTGAAATGCAAGGCGCAAAAATAAAAACAACTACTGAGTTGAATATGGTTAAATAATATTTATACAATGCAAAAAAGGAGCAATCAATGATGGACTGCCCCCAAAAAGTTAGACGAATTTATGCAATCTTTTTGAAATAATGAGCTCGGTATTCTATCGGGCTCATTCCTTTTAAATTTGATTTAATTCTAACCTTATTATAGTAATTGATATAACTTATTATTTCCTTT